>JBKCGF010000265.1:0-1811 GCA_046303455.1 Chitinophagaceae bacterium
GTCAAGAAAAATGTTTTTTCAGGTAAAGCAGTACCAGAAATTAAAGTGCTGACCACCAAAAAGGTACTCACACTGAACGCAAATGCTTATGAAATAAAGGAAACAGGTGGAAGTGCCGAAGCGATTAGTCTGCATATTTCACTTCCTGCCACTTCTCTTACAGTGAAGGAGGTCAATAAGACGGCAGGAGATATTCCTTTGGCTGAAGCAGAGCATGTGATCAGTGGTGGAAGAGGATTAAAAGGCCCAGAACATTGGGGCATGATTGAAGAATTGGCAAAACTAACTGGAGCTGCCACAGCTTGTAGCAGGGCTGTTGCTGATGCACATTGGCGTCCACATCATGAGCATGTGGGTCAAACTGGACTAGCCATTTCCCCAAATCTTTATTTTGCAGTCGGCATCTCTGGCGCCATACAACACCTAGCAGGAGTTAACAGAAGTAAGACTATTGTAGTCATCAATAAAGACCCAGAAGCGCCTTTCTTTAAAGCTGCTGATTATGGAATTGTTGGTGATGCTTTTGAAGTAATGCCAAAGATCATTCAGGCGGTGAAGGACTTGGGATAATTTTGCCGTAATTTAGCCGTGAATATGAAGAAAATCGAACTCGAAATAGTTGCTCTCTCCCATTCGATAACCCAATCCAACTCATATGCTGTTGTTTTGGGGGAAGTAAATGGCTTAAGGCGATTACCCATTGTGATTGGAGGTTTTGAAGCACAAGCCATAGCTGTTGCACTCGAAAAAATGAAACCTACAAGACCACTTACGCATGATTTAATGAAAAACTTTATGCTAGCCTTTAATGTAGAATTGCATGAAGTAATTATTTCTGATTTACAGGAAGGTATCTTCTATTCTAAATTGCTTTGCAGCAATGAAGCAGATACTGTAGAGATAGATTCCAGAACTTCTGATGCACTTGCTTTGGCAGTCCGTTTTGGATGCCCAATATACATATACGAAAATATATTTGACATAGCAGGTGTAGATAACCCTGAAAAAATCATCGGTGAAGAAAAACCTGTATCATCTGTAAGTCCCGGAAATGAAGATTTGAAAAAACTTGACCTGGAGGAACTTGAAAGATTACTGAATGAAGTACTGGAAAATGAAGACTATATCAAAGCCATCGCCATCCGGGATGAAATCAATTCCAGGAAAAAATAATCCATAGATGATCGTCTTCCCTAATGCAAAAATTAATTTAGGTTTAAGAATCACTTCAAAACGAGAGGACGGCTATCATAATTTAGATACTGTTTTTTATCCAGTTCCTCTGAAGGATGTGCTGGAAATCATAACCAACCCAAACCCAACAGAGAAAGAAGTTGATTTCACTTCAAGTGGACTTCCTATACCAGGTACATCTTCAACAAATCTATGTATTAAGGCATATCAATTGCTAAAAGAAAAATATCCTGATCTTCCTTCAATACAAATGCATTTGCATAAAAATATTCCCATGGGCGCTGGACTTGGAGGTGGTTCTTCAGATGGTGCCTTTGCATTAAGTCTGCTCAATGAAAAATACAAATTGAATCTTTCTGAAACAGAGTTGATATCATTAGCACTTCAGCTGGGAAGTGATTGTCCCTTTTTTATCAAAAACAGTCCTGTTCATGCTACAGGAAGAGGTGAAATCATGCAACCCACATCAGTAGATTTATCAAATAAGAAGATAGTACTCGTTCTTCCTGGAATTCACATCAGCACTGCACTTGCTTTCAAAGACTGCCCTATAGAATCGAACATTGTACCCTGTAATCAAATCACTTCTCAACCCATTGAAACCTGGAAAGAGAACT
>JBKCGF010000266.1:0-4568 GCA_046303455.1 Chitinophagaceae bacterium
TGGATCTGTTGTCATATTATTTTCCTCTTTGGTTCCGTTTGAACGGAATTAAGGTTTAAGTTTTTGTTTTCTAATTCGTTCAGTTTACCAGCTCGCTTTTTTAACGCCTGGGATTTTTCCTGAAAGTGCCATTTCTCGGAACATAACCCTTGAGAGTCCGAAGAACCTCATGTAGCCTTTAGGACGACCTGTAAGCTGACATCTGTTCTTTAAACGAACTTTTGAAGAGTTTTTTGGAAGTTGATCGAGGGCTTGCCACTCACCTGCTGCCTTAAGGGCTGCACGCTTCTCAGCAAACTTATCCACCATTTTTTCTCTTTTCCTTTGTCTGGCTTTTACCGATTCTTTTGCCATAATCTTCTATAGTTGTGTTGATCCGGATGGTTACCGGTTATCGTTTTGAATTAATCCTTTTTCATGTTTTTGAAAGGCATTCCAAGTTCTTTCAACAATTCGTAAGCTTCTTCATTGTTTTTTGCAGTAGTTACGAATGTGATATCCATACCAGTAATTTTGGTAACCTTATCGATATCAATTTCAGGGAAAATGATTTGCTCAGTTACACCAAGTGTATAGTTACCGCGACCATCAAACGCTTTTTCGCTAATGCCCTTGAAATCACGTACACGAGGAAGTGATGCAGCAATCAACCTGTCGAGGAATTCAAACATTTTCACACCGCGTAAAGTTACACGAGCGCCGATAGGCATGTGCTTTCTCAATTTAAAGTTTGAGATATCCTTCTTAGAACGTGTTGGAACTGCTTTTTGTCCGGTAATCATTGTCAACTCATCGATTGCAATATCAATCAACTTCTTGTCGGATACCGCACCATTCACACCTCTGTTGAGGCAGATCTTGGTCAATTTAGGTACCTGCATTACAGAACTGAATGCAAATTTCTTCATCAAAGCAGGAACCACATCCTTGTGGTATTTTGCTTGTAATCTGGGTGTATAAGTAGTTGTGCTCATTATTTGATAACCTCCCCTGACTTTTTAGATATTCTTACTAGTTTACCGTTTTCTCTTGTTCTTTTGGTTTTGGTTGCTACTTCTTTCTTAGCATCCCAAAGCATCACATTACTGATGTGGATAGCCGCTTCCTTTTTAACCAAACCACCCTGCGTGTTTTGCGCAGAAGGTTTAGTGTGACGGGTAACAATGTTTACACCTTCAACAAGCACTCTTGATTTTTCTGGAATTACTTCCAAAACCTTGCGAGGCTTTTTAAGGTCCTTGTCGTCACCAGCGATAACCACTACGGTATCCCCTTTTTTAATATTGAATTTGGCCTTGAATCTATTGCTCATCTTCTTTATTTTATACGTTGTTCACGCAGTTATTGACTATTAAAGCACTTCAGGTGCAAGTGAGATAATCTTCATATATCCCTTGTCCCTCAGCTCACGCGCAACTGGACCAAAGATACGTGTACCTCTTGGCTCATCTGCTGCATTGAGAATTACCACTGCATTGTCGTCAAAACGGATATAAGAACCATCTTTACGACGAAGCTTGTTTTTGGTGCGCACAATAACAGCCTTTGCAACAGTACCTTTTTTGATACCACCTGCAGGAATTGCATCCTTAACAGTAACAACAATCTTGTCACCAATTTTGGCATAATCCTGGCCACTGTTTCCCAATACACGGATACAAAGTACTTCTTTGGCACCGCTGTTATCTGCTACATTCAATCTGGATTCTTGCTGAATCATTTTTTTATATTTTATCCGGCTATTGCCGTGTGGTTAACGATGTGTCTTTTGACGTTCGTGAATACCTTATTTCGCTTTTTCAAGTATTTCAACCAATCTCCAACGCTTTGTCTTACTCAAAGGTCTGGTTTCCATGATCCTTACCACATCACCTGGCTTTGCCTCATTCTTCTCATCGTGCGCATGGAACTTGGTCGTCTTTTTTACGAACTTCCCATAAATAGGGTGCTTTACTTTTCTTTCAACGGCAACTGTGATGGTCTTTTCCATTTTGTCGCTGCTGACTACCCCTGTTTTGGTTTTGCGAATTTTTCTATCAAGCATTTTTTCTATTTTTTATTCCGACTACTCGGAATTGATTTACATGATTTGGATGGATTAAGCCAAAGTCCTTTTTTTCATTTCAGTTTTCAATCTTGAAATATCTCTTCTGAGTGCTCTGATACTCATAGGATTTTCAAGAGGAGTGATAGCGTGTGCGAATTGCATTTTCTTTAAACGCGTTTCATCTTCACTGATCTTTGCCTTAATATCAGCATCACTGAGTGAAGCCAGGCTCTTTAAAAAATCAATCTTTTTTGACATGTTTCGGTAGTTTAACTTTCTTTAATCCTTATGCTACAAGATCTCTGCGGATAACAAATTTAGTTTTGATGGGAAGCTTGGCTGCAGCAAGATGCATTGCATCCTTCGCTACTTCTTCAGAAACGCCTTCCACTTCAAACAAAATCCTTCCTGGTTCAACAACAGCTGCCCAGAATTCAGGGTTACCTTTACCTTTACCCATCCTCACCTCTTGTGGCTTACGGGTAACTGGCTTATCAGGGAAAATTCTGATCCATACATTACCTTCCCTTTTCATTGCACGCGTCATTGCCTGACGTGCTGCTTCGATTTGTCTGTTTGTCATCCATACAGGTTCCATTGCTTTTAGTCCGAATGAACCAAATGCCAATGTTGTTCCTCTCTTCGCTACCTCTCTAATCCTTCCTTTCTGAGCCTTCCTGTGTTTCGATCTTTTTGGTTGTAACATCTTGAAGTATGTTTATAAATACACTTAATGATTTAATTATCCTCTACGCTCTCTTGGTCCACGTCTGTCATCACGACCACCACCTCTTCTGTCATCGCGACGATCTCCACCACCACGAGCATCTCTTCTCTCAGTAGTTTCAGCCTTTCCACCTACGAAATTTGGATTGAGATCACGCTTGGCAAGGACTTCTCCTTTACAAATCCAAACCTTGATACCAATTTTACCATATACCGTCTGTGCAAATACAGAAGCATAATCAATGTCCATTCTGAAAGTATGCAATGGAACACGTCCTTGCTTGATTTCCTCAGAACGTGCAATCTCTGCTCCACCAATTCTTCCACTCACCTTGATCTTGATACCTTCAGCACCAAGACGAAGTGTAGAAGCAATGGCCATTTTAATAGCACGCTTGTAATTGATACGGTTTTCAATTTGCTTCGCAATTGTTTCACCAACAATATTGGCATCCAACTCCGGACGACGAATCTCAAGAATGTTGATTTGAACATCTTCCTTACCGGTAAGTTTCTTCAACTCTTCTTTGATTCTATCAACCTCTCCACCGCCTTTACCAATGATGATACCTGGCTTTGAAGTATGGATTGTAACAATCAGTTTGTTCAATGTACGCTCGATCACGATCTTGGCTATCCCACCCTTATTGATACGGGCATTGAGGTAGTTGCGGATCTTATTGTCCTCGATGAGCTTGGTAGCATAATCTTTTTTATTACCATACCAGTTACTCTCCCATCCGCGGATGATACCTAACCTGTTGCCAATTGGATTCGTTTTTTGACCCATTATAATTCAGTTTGAATGTTCTTAATTTTTTGCATCAACAATTACAGTGACATGGTTGCTGCGCTTACGCATGCGGTAAGCACGACCCTGTGGCGCAGGAAGCATACGCTTGATGCTGCGTGCACCGTCTACAAAGATGGTCTTCACCACAAGTGCTTCAACATTTCCACCTTCATTCTTCTGCTTCCAGTTGCTTACTGCTGATAAAACCAGCTTACGCAATGGAGTTGCACTGTGTTGAGGATGGTGCTCCAAAATAGCCACGGCTTGTTCAACTTTCATCCCGCGAATATGATCCGCCAAAAGACGCATCTTACGGGGAGAGGTTGGGTAATTTCTCAATTTTGCTACTGCTTCCATAATTTTATTTTTCCGTTCCGGGATCTTACTCCGATGGAACCTGTTTAAACTTTCTTACTTGAGTGACCTTTAAAGTTTCTGGTAGGCGCAAATTCACCGAGCTTGTGACCCACCATGAATTCTGTTACATACACAGGGATGAACTTGTTTCCATTGTGCACAGCAAATGTGTGACCAACGAAATCAGGCGTGATGGTGCTTCTGCGGCTCCATGTTTTCACAACAGCCCTTTTTGATTTACCATCATTCATCGCTTCAACCTTCTTCTCTAACTTGGCCGCTACATACGGACCTTTTCTAATTGAACGAGCCATAATATTGTTTTCTTGTTATGTGTTCTTTTCTTATTTACTATTTAGCCAACTTTTTTCCGTTCTTACGCTGGATGATCAACTTGTCACTACCTTTTCCAAGTGTTCGTGTCTTCTCTCCTTTTGCGTATTTACCAGTACGGCTGCGTGGATGACCTCCTGAAGATCTACCTTCACCACCACCCATCGGGTGATCAACTGGGTTCATGGCAACACCCCTGTTACGAGGACGAATACCTTTCCAACGGTTTCTACCCGCTTTACCCATGCTCTCCAAACTGTGATCTGAATTTGAAAGCACACCCACTGTTGCGAAACAGTTGATCAATACTTT
>JBKCGF010000267.1:0-2948 GCA_046303455.1 Chitinophagaceae bacterium
TTTGTAGGTGGTGGTTCTGAAGTAGCCTATTGGATGCAACTCAAAAACTTATTTGCACATTATCAGGTTCCGTTCCCTATGCTGGTTCTCAGAAACAGTTTCATGATCATGGATGAGAACCATGCACATAAAATGAAAGAGTTGGGGATAGGAGAGGCGGATTTGTTCAAAGAAGAGACTGCATTAGCCAATGAGTTGGTGCAGCGTTGGTCGGGACAAGAAATTTCTCTTAAGCAGGAGGAGTTAGATAGTAAAGCATTGTTTCAGCATTTGAAAAAACGTGCAGGTGAAATAGATAAAACTTTAGTCCAGCATGTGCATGCTTTGGAAACTGATCATCTGAAAAAATTAGATGGTTTAGAAAAGAAAATGCTAAAGGCTGAACGCAAGAAGCAAGCTATACAGTTACAACGCATCTGGAAACTAAAAGAAGAATTGTTCCCTAATCATAATCTACAAGAGCGTGTAGATAATTTCATGCCCTACTATGCACAACATGGACAGGCTTTCATTCAAGCTGTTCTACAACATTCGTTAGGATTGGAGCAGAGGTTTGGGGTGATGACGGTTAACGGTTAACCGTTAACTGTTAACGGATTTAATATCCTGAAATGGAAGACTCTACTGAATTATTCCCCAAAAACTCTTCAATTATCACAGCGGTCGCTGTTGCACCAATGCGGGTGGCGCCGACCTCAATGGCGGCGAGCATGTCTTTGAGGTTTCTGATTCCGCCTGCAGCTTTGATTTGTACAGTTGGTGCACTGTGCTTGCGCATGAGGATCAAATCAGGTAACGTTGCACCTTTGGTGAGAAACATGCCATTATCTTGTTTCACATATCCATAGCCAGTAGAAGTTTTTACAAATGCTACATGCAATTTGGAGCAGATTTCACAAAGCTTGATCTTCTGCTCATCTTTTAAATAATCATTTTCAAAAATCACTTTCAATATAGCATTGTGCTCGAAACATATATTGTTGATCTGCTCAATTTCATGCTCAACATAATCCCAATCTCCACCAAGCACTTTACCAACATTAACCACCATATCAATTTCAGTTGCACCATTTCTGCAAGCTTCAATGGTTTCAATGACTTTTAAGTCTGTTGTATTGCTGCCATGGGGAAACCCGATCACAGTGCAAACGCCAATGCCTGTGTCTTTAAGGACTTCTGCTGCGTATTTTACAGCATAGGGTTTAATGCAGACAGTTGCTGTGCCGTATTTTTTTGCAATTGCTAGTCCTTCATCCAAATCTTTGTCAGTCATGGTTGGATGTAACAAAGAATGGTCAATGTATTTCGCTAGTTCTTGTGCCGTCATTGATTCCTGTTTAATCTTCTCTCAATGTATGTCCAGTCAATTGGATGAAAACATCCTCCAAGTTTGCACCTTTTGTTTCTTTTGATTTTTCAAAACCATCCGCTAACAATTGATCAATTAATTTATCTGGATGATCTAAAGCAATGATTCTTCCTGCATCCATAATCGCAACTCTATCACACAAGAATTCCGCCTCGTCCATGTAGTGAGTAGTGATAATGACAGTTGTGCCTTGTGCTCTGATGTTCTTGATAAGGTCCCATAAATTTCTTCTCGCCTGAGGATCTAGTCCCGTTGTGGGTTCATCCAGAAAAATTATTTTGGGATCATTAATCAAAGTGGTTGCAATGGAGAATCGTTGTTTTTGTCCGCCACTCAATGATTTGTAAATCGACTTGGCTTTGTCTTCAAGGTTTACTTTAGCAAGTAGTTCCATCGGATCGACTTTCTTATTGTATAATCCATTGAAGAGCTCAACCAATTCAATCAAACGAAGTCCTGGATAAAAACCAGAAGTCTGTAATTGTACACCAATAATTTTTTTGATTTCATCAGGTTGTTTATCCAAGTCAAATCCAGAGATATTGATGGTTCCTGAAGTCTTGAAACGCAAGGTTTCCATGATCTCCAGAGTGGTAGATTTTCCAGCGCCATTGGGACCTAGCAAGCCGAAGATCTCTCCTTCTTTCACATCAAAAGAAATGCCTTTGACAGCCTCGAAATTGCCGTATGATTTTTTGAGATCGTTTACTTTGATCATGGATCGAATAGGTTTTGCGCTGTAAAGCTACTCAATAACCCATCATCTTGTTTGTTTTCAAAACAGATTAATAGAAAACATATTTGCCTTCTGGAGAGATTGCAATTACAGGAAGTCTACGGTTCTCTTCAAAAAAATCATAAACCCTTTTTAGGTTGTTTTCAAATGCTTTTAGGGTTGCGTCTGTTTCGTGTAATCTTTCAAGATATTCTGCGCTTTTTTTCTCGTCGTATTTAGCTGGGAAAATATGGACTGGAATAAAATCCTGACCTGATCCTTTTGCATGTGAAGAAAGCACATAGAGTTCTTCAATCTTGTTGTCAAGAATAGGGATACAGCCTGTTGTAACGCAACTGCCGTGAATATAAATTTCTCCACCTGGTTTCATGGGGTCAGCCAATAATTTATCTGATGGATTGGGATAGTTTAATCCCAATGATAAATGATATTGACTATTTGCATTGAATTCGTTGATGTAGTAAAATCCTTCAGGCACCTGATAATCTCCTTCCATGCGTTTTGGTCCCATTGTACCTGCAAGCGCACAAACTTTATACGATTTGAATAACATGAAAGTGTCGGTTGGCTTGTTTTTCACCCAAACCTGCAGTTCACTATCATATTTGAAAGAACGGATATACATGTGCTTGACTGGCCAGTTGAAACCTTTGTCCTCAAATTCCTTTTTTAAGGTTTCTTCCCTGTTGATAAATGCTTTGGAGACCCTGCTAAAGCTTTTCTGGTAATCGGTAAACGAGTTTTGGGCAAAAGAAGATAAGCTGCCCAAGAGCAGGAAGATGATGGTTAGGATGTTGGATCTCAATGGTTTATAAATAAAAGCCATTATGTCTAGTATAATTG
>JBKCGF010000268.1:0-1092 GCA_046303455.1 Chitinophagaceae bacterium
GAAAAATACCTTGCAGATGCTGGTATACAGTATAAGATAGAAATTTCTGAATTGCTTGAAAAGCATCCCAATACTTACCAAATTACCTTGAGCAACGACAAGGAAGCAAGAAGATTAACGGCAATCTCGACCGGTGGTGGAATGATTGGGGTTATCCAAATTGATGGCAACACAGTTTCCATGGCAGGTGATTATCATGAAACACTTATTTATTGTCTTAATTCCGCAGGTGTACAAGCATTCTTGGATGGACATGTTGAGTACGACGAGATAATATTTCACGATGGAGAAAATCCATGTGTACAAATAAAATCACAGCAAAGCATTTCGGTCGATATTCGAAATGAAATAATACAAATGGATGGCGTGTTGGCTGTAAAGTGCCTGAATCCGGTACTTCCCATCAAGTCAAGAAAAAACTTAAAGGTACCTTTCATCACTTGTGCTGAAATGCTGGCATACAACCGCGACAAAAACCAAGCACTTTGGGAGTTGGCTGTAACTTATGAAAGCATAAGGGGAGATATTAGTCGCGATGCAGTATTCGAAAAAATGCGTGCCATCATCCGCATCATGGGCAATGCCATTGAAACAGGATTAAGTGGCACTTCTTATAACGATCGGATTTTGGGAAGTCAATCGCCCAACTACCAAAAAACCTACCATGCAAATCAGTTGCTTGATGGAGATGTGCTCAATAAAACGATCATGTATGTATCTGCAATCATGGAAGTAAAAAGCTCCATGGGTGTAATTGTTGCTGCACCAACTGCTGGTTCTTGTGGAGGACTGCCTGGCGTTGTGTTTGGGGCCGCGCATAGCATTGGCGCGGATGAAGACACTATAGTAAAAGCAATGCTATCAGCTGGACTCATTGGTGTATTTATAGCTGCGCACGCAACCTTTGCCGCTGAGGTAGGTGGATGCATGGCTGAAACTGGCTCTGGTGGTGGCATGGCAGCGGCTGCATTGGTAGAAATGAATGGAGGAACTTTGGCGCAATCCATTGCTGCAGCTTCAATTGCATTACAAAATTCTTTGGGTATCATATGCGATCCTATTGGCAATAGGGTAGAAGCGCCATGTCTTGGA
>JBKCGF010000269.1:0-9052 GCA_046303455.1 Chitinophagaceae bacterium
GTTCCCAATAATGGTAAAAAATCTTGTGTTTCCATACTCATATTACTCTATATTAAATTGCCAGCTTTTGTGATAAGATTCATCTTCAATTTCGATAGCATGTTCAGTTAACATCAACGGTCTGAATGGATCAATCATTACCGCTAACTCATCTGTTTTTTCCTTGCCAATGCTTTTTTCAACACTTCCAGGATGTGGACCGTGAGGTATGCCACCAGGATGAAGTGTAATTTGTCCCTTTACAACTGATTTCCTGCTCATGAAATCACCATCTACATAATAAAGCACTTCATCACTATCTACATTACTGTGATTGTATGGTGCAGGTATTGCTAATGGATGGTAATCATATTTTCGTGGCACAAAAGAACAGACCACAAAGTTTCCTGCTTCAAATGTTTGGTGCACTGGTGGTGGCTGATGAATGCGACCTGTGATAGGTTCGAAATTATGTATTGAAAAAGCCCATGGATAATGATACCCGTCCCATCCGATAAAATCAAATGGATGAGTACCATATACATATGGATAGATTAAACCCTGCTTCTTGATCAAGATTTTAAAATCACCCTCCTCATCATACGTTTTCAGTTCTTGAGGTCTGCGAATATCTCGCTCACAAAATGGAGCATGCTCCATAAGTTGCCCCATTTGATTCATATAACGTTTAGGAAAATGAATGGGCGTATAACTCTCAACGATAAACAATCTGTTATCTGGAGTATCAAAAACTATTTGATAGATAGTTCCACGAGGCACCACTACATAATCTCCATATCCAAAACGAATTATTCCAAATCCTGTACGAAGCTCACCAGAACCTTCATGAATGAAAATAATTTCATCCGCCTGACTATTCTTGTAGAAATAATCAGTCATGGATTTTTTTGGCGCAGCCAAAGAAATTTGAAGATCACTGTTAACCAAGATTGGTTTTCTGCTTTTTAAAAAATCATCTTCAGGCTTAACATTGAAACCTAAAAGACTGGTGTGACGCAAATGTTTTTCACGTGCAATCTTTGGTTCGACTGAATAAGGTTCACCTAATGTTTTTACAATTGTAGGTGGGTGACAATGGTATACTAATGAGTAGAGACTTGAGAATCCGTGTGTAGACACCAGCTCTTCAGCATATAGCGTACCATCAGGTTTTCTAAATGCAGTATGTCTCTTTGGTGGAATTTGTCCAAGTGAATGATAGATCGGCATAACAAATCGTTTTCGTGGACTATTGTTTTTACTAAAACGTACAATGACAAAGTTCGTGAATTAATTCCTAAGTTTGCTGACTTCCAAAGCAGTTGACATATGAAATTATCCACCTATTACAAAGGCGAAGAGCATCTTGGAATTTTTGTAAACAGCAAACTCTATCAGGTAAATTCTTTACATCCAGAATTACCAAATGATATTTTAAATTTTCTTGCACTTGGAGAAAAAGGAATGACTTTATTAAAGTCATGTGAAGAAAAGTTGATGAAAAATTCAGATTCATTTCAATCTGTTGAAGATTATCAATTGCTTGCTCCAGTGCCACGACCTACTTCTTGTCGCGATGGATACGCCTTTCGCCAGCACGTGGCCACGGCACGTCGTAACCGCGGACTAGGTATGATACCTGAATTCGACCAATACCCAATCTTTTATTTCACAAATCACAACTCCATTTTTGGTCCTGGTGAAATTTCACTGATGCCAGATCATTTTCGTCAACTCGACTTCGAATTGGAAGTCGCGGTAGTCATTGGTAAAAAAGGCAGAAACATTAAAGCAGAAGAAGCTGATCAATACATAGCAGGTTATACCATCATGAATGACCTTAGTGCAAGAACACTGCAAATGGAAGAAATGTTACTCAATCTTGGTCCCGCTAAAGGAAAAGATTTCGCAACAACAATTGGACCATGGCTTGTAACAAGAGAAGAATTGGAAAACTATCGAACAACAACAAAAGAAAATCATACAGGTGCGCAATACAATATGCCAATGACTTGCACAATCAATGGTGTGCAGGTATCAAGTGGCAACATGAATCAAATGGACTGGACATTTGCTGAAATAATTGAACGTGCTTCCTATGGCGTTGATCTTTATCCTGGTGATGTGATTGGCTCTGGAACTGTCGGAACCGGTTGCTTTTTAGAATTGAATGGTACAGCCAAGCTCAACAATCCTGATGCAACACCACAATGGTTGCAAGCGGGTGATGTTGTTTCTCTTCAAGTAGTGGGACTTGGAGAACTTACTAATGTTATACAAGCAGAAAAAACTGATTGGTCAATACTAAACAGAAAGAAATAATGGTAACGAAAGATGCATCATCACTAACTGGAGTGCAGCTGCAAAATATTTTGCAGTATGTTATAGCACCACGACCCATCTGTTTTGCATCTACCATTAATCAGACAGGTGAAATCAACTTGAGTCCTTTTAGTTATTTCAATATTTTCAGCGTCCAGCCCCCTATCTGTATTTTTTCTCCTTCCAGAAGACTTCGCGACAATACCACTAAGCATACTTTAGATAATATCAATGAAGTAGCGGAATGTGTAATCAATATTGTTAGCTATGATATGGTAGCACAAGCATCATTAGCGAGTTGTGAATACCCTCAAGGTGTGAATGAGTTTGTCAAAGCAGGTTTTACGATGTTGCCATCAGAGGTAGTAAAACCTCCACGCGTTGCTGAATCACCTGTACAATTGGAGTGCCGCATAAATCAAGTTATCCCACTTGGAGAAAAAGCAGGCTCTGGTAATTTAGTCATCGCAGAAATCTTACGCATCCATCTATCAGAAAGTATTCTAGACGATAAAGGAAATATTGATCAAACCGCATTAGACCTTGTCGCCCGCCTTGGTGGAAACTGGTATGCAAGAATCAATAAATATTCATTGTTCCAACTGGATAAGCCCAATGAGAAAATTGGAATGGGATTTGATCAACTCCCCGCAGCATTATTAAATGCAGATTGGTTATCGAATAACGAAAAAGCGCAATTGGCCAACCTCAGTAATCCACCCGATAAACATGCTGCTTTCGAATTAATTGATACAGCAATACAAAAAATGTTTACCTCATCAAATCCATCCAATACTATGTTGGTGCAGGAACAAATAAAGGATTTGTTGAAAAAAGGGGAAGCCCTCAATGCCTGGAATCTAGCAATTCAGCTTTGTTGATCTTATACAAAAATCAACTTTTTATCGATGATGGAAAGACCATCTTTAATCAACTTTTGATGATCAGAAGAACTGTCGCTTTTATTATCTAAATGAGTCCTGACTTCAAGATAGAGCTCATGCAATTCTTCTTTTGTTGCAGCAATTTCAGCAATCTCCATAGCCCCTAACCAATCATCAGGAAAATGCATCTTCAGTTCATTCCATAAAAACGACAACTTAGTTATATTATCATTTCCTTCTCTAATTGCTCTGATTTGAGCAAACAATTGATGATACTGAAGATCATTATCTGAATACACTGCTCTTTCAGTCTTTTTGCCTGATAGGTGTAAACCATCATCAAATAACATCTTATCTGCAGCACCACTGAATACAGAAGGAACTCCACCACCTACAATCAAATGAAGATTTCCCTGAGATTTAGCATGCAAGATGCGTCCGTCAGCGTGTCTTATTTCAACTTCATTAAATACTATCTGCTCAAGTTTTTCTTCGCTGAAAAGTAAACTGTCTATAAACCCATCTACCTGTATTCCATTTGTAAATTCAAATTCAGCTTTTGCTCCTTCTGCGATACCAAGATCAACTAAAGATGCTCTATCAAGTTGATTGATTGCAACTCTTGAATTTTTAATCTTCCCAACAACAATCTTACAGCCCTCTGTAAATTTACTTGGTCCAAACTCTTCAATCACTTTATCGTTTCTGCACAATGCAGACGGACCTTTTGTTGTAATCCAGGAAACACCAAACGCTGCATCCTCAATATATGAATCGACAAGTCCGCTAATTTGAAGCCCTGTATCTAAAACTATTGTACAAATCTGTTGTGATGCAATTGCTTTTTGCAAACCACTTACACCTCCAGTAGTCATGGCCATTCCCGACTCAAACTGGTGCAATACATCCAAAAGATTTTCAAAAGTAGGTGTTACAAAAAGCTGCGGTTGTGGCTTTGTGATATCGTATGCATAATTGATAGCATCGATAGTATAAGGTATTTTTTTAACCTCAGGACGCATACAAGAAGAACTCTCTCCTATCGACGATAATAATCCTGCACCATAAATCTTAGGATTATCAAGAGGGCCAATAAGTCCGTACTCGACAGTCCACCACTGCAATCGACTCAACAAAGCCATTTCAGATGGCTCTCCCATATTTTGCTGACAATGAAACAAAACTTTTTCAGCAGCTTTGACTGCTTTGGGATCTACACCATGTGTTTCTTTTAAAATGGACAACGCACGAATAGCTTCATACAATTCATGGTCTTGTTTAGAGAACATTGCCTTTGTACCAACTGCTCCAAGATGACTCAGAAACTTATTATAGTGAACATCGCTGATGATTGGCGCATGTCCAGCTGATTCATGTATGATATCCGGAGCCGGTGTATATTCAATATGATCTAGCGTACGAATATCAGCTGCAACAACCAATACACGCCAGGCCTGGTATTCCATAAACGCAGCGGGAGGAATAAACCCGTCGACTGTTACTGCTCCCCATCCAATTTCAGCAAGTGCATCATTGATTTCCTGTAAGGAAGGAATTTTTTCAATGGTTAGTCCAGCTTTCTTTAAACCAGGTATATATGGATAATAGGCTGCATCTTTCAGGTAACTATAGTTTTGACGCATCACATAGCGCCAGAGCGCATGATCAACTGGAGTATAATGCTCATACTCCTGATCTACAATATATTTTCTTAAGTGTTCAGGTAGTCGCTTAACCTGTTCGTTATTGAAATCCTGAAATACTT
Organism: Chitinophagaceae bacterium; assembly: GCA_046303455.1. Taxonomy (GTDB): domain Bacteria; phylum Bacteroidota; class Bacteroidia; order Chitinophagales; family Chitinophagaceae; genus Pollutibacter. The sequence continues at coordinate 4,951 of JBKCGF010000269.1, forward strand.
GCATGGTAATTTTATTTAAATGATAAAATTCCAACCATGATGATCTGGAGCGATGCCCGTCCTGATATCATTCAGCAATGAATACACTTTAGTTTGAAATGAATTTTCATCAGGCAAGGAGATACTATAATCCACATCACCTATGCGAATTAATTTCACAGGAGCAACAACAGCTGCAGTGCCAGTACCGAATACTTCAGTGACCCTGCCTTCACGAAGATAGGTTTCGAGTTCATCGACTGCAATTTTTCTTTCTTCAACAACAATGCCTTGATCTTTTGCAAGTGTTATCACAGAATCTCTTGTTACACCAGCAAGAATAGCAGTATTCAAAGCAGGAGTGATGATTTTACCATCAACCATGAACATGATATTCATCATACCTGCCTCATCAATATAACGATGCTCTTTTGCGTCGGTCCACAGCACTTGATCAAATCCCTCTTCATTTGCTTTTTGAATTGGATAAAAACTACTGCCATAATTACCAGAGCATTTTGCATAGCCAGTTCCGCCCTCTGCAGTCCTTGTATAAAATGTCTCCACTTTCAATCTGTATGGCTCTCCAAAATATTTACCAGCTGGACTCATCAGAATCATGAAACGATACTGATCAGCAATTTTGATTTTCAATCTTGCTTCAGATGCAAAGCAAAATGGTCTTAAATAAAGCGATGTTCCAGGTGCGGATGGCACCCAGGCTTGATCAACTTTTAGCAATTCTGTCAGTGCATCAAAAAACATCTCTTTAGAAATCGTTGGCATACACATTCTTTCCAAAGAAATATTGAAACGCATCAAATGACGTTCTGGACGAAATATTGAAATGCGACCATCTTGCATTCGAAATGCTTTCATGCCTTCAAAAACCGACTGCCCATAGTGCAATGCAAGCATAGCAGGTGAAAATGCAATATTTGCAAATGGAACAATTTCAGGATTAACCCATTGTCCATTTTCATAATTAGCAGCAAACATATGATCTGAACACTCTTTCCCAAATACAGGGTTGGTTAAATCAACTGATGAAATTCTTGATGAAGCGGCAAGATGTTTAACAATCGTAGTCATAAATTTTGATTTTATCAAACGCACAAACGACGAGGCAAATTAGATTAAATTTTAGCAAGAAGCTTTTAGTTTAATCTTCTCAAATAAAATTTTCAAGTTGATTGTTAAATCAGTATTTATTTCCGCATTTCGACAACCGTTTTTTCCGTTTTCGTAAAAATCCTCTAACAATACAGCGGAATTTTGCATCTGAAATAAAACAGAAGATGAAGAACTGTGTGCCGTATACCCTTTTACTACTTATTTTCTCAGGACTTACAGTAAGAGGACAAGAAAAAATGATCAAAAATGGTGTCGACAGTGCGCTGTTGCACACCCAATACCTGCCTGATATTAAACTTGTCGGCAGAAATACAAAAGCAGATATTCATTTCCTTCCAGAAATAGTCGGAACCACCATCAATGCAGGCAAAAAAAATGCGTTGATCATGATGGATAATGTACAGGGGAATGTTGTTACCAATACGATGCGACAAGTAATGGCAAAAGTGCCAGGTATACAAGTTTGGGAAAGCGATCCTAGTGGAATCCAGATTGGTATAGCTGCCCGCGGGTTGAGCCCCAACCGAAGTTGGGAATTCAATACCCGTCAAAATGGTTATGACATCAGCAGTGATCCTTTTGGATATCCCGAGGCTTATTACACTCCTCAATTAAATTCTGTTCAACGCATTCAGGTTGTTAGAGGTGCCGCAAGCTTACAATACGGTCCACAATTTGGCGGACTCATCAATTTCATCATGAAAGATGGAAGTGATATCAACAAGCCTTTTCAATTTGAATCACAACAGACTGTGGGAAGTTTTGGTTTATTCAATTCCTACAATGCAGTTGGTGGAGAAACTGAAAAAGTACACTATTATGCTTTCTGGGATCATAGACGTGGAGATGGATTCAGAGCAAACAGTGGGTTTAAAGTAAATACCGGTTATGGAAGCATATCCTGGAAAATAAATCAAAAATTAAAAGTCGGTTTAGAAATAACCCATTTCAATTATTTGAGTCAGCAGCCGGGCGGACTCACTGATGCGCAATTTGATATAGACCCCTATCAAAGTCTTCGTAAACGCAATTGGATGGAAGTCGACTGGAACATTGCAGCCATCAATTTAGATTATTCAATCAATGAAAAAAGCCGACTTAATGTAAAAACGTTTGCAATGACCGGGGCAAGGAACAGCATCGGCTTTATGCAATCTCCAAATATTGCAGATACAATTAATCCTTCAACATTATTGTTCAATAACCGGAGAGTGGATGTTGATGAATATAAAAATTTCGGAGCTGAAGCACGTTATATAACCGACTATAAAATTATCAATACAGAAAACTCGTTTTCTGCAGGAGTTCGTTACTTCATGGGGAACACATCTCGTTTTCAAAATGGGAAGGGAGATACTGAATCTAACTATAATTTAAAGACGCTCAATCCCTACCCTACTGATCTTGATTTCTTAACAACCAATACTGCAATTTTTGCTGAAAATATTTTCAGGGTCGGAGAAAAACTATCTATTATCCCAGGTATCAGAATTGAAAATATTAGAAATACTGCTAATGGGAGAGTTAATTTGACTGGTAATGCTGAATTGAAAATTACTGACCAAAACAGAAACCGTCAGTTTTTATTATCAGGTATTGGAGCAGAGTACCACATTGGTCAAACCGAAGTTTATGCCAACTATTCTCAAGCATACCGACCAGTTTTGTTCAGTGATCTCACGGGTACAGCTACAACAGATGTAATTGATCAAAATTTAAAAGATTCGAAAGGATACAACATTGATCTTGGATACCGCGGCAGATTAAAAGATTATTTGTTCTTCGACATCAGTGGATTTTTACTGCAGTACAATAACCGTATAGGATTGATTGCACAACAAAACATAGATGGCAGTTTTTATAATCTGCGTACCAATGTTGGAAACAGTAGAAGTACAGGAATAGAAGCTTTAGTTGAGTTTAATCCAATTAAAGCATGGAGCAGCAATACAAAATACGGTAACCTGAATTTCTTTGCATCAATTGCACTTATCAATGCTAAATATCAATCGCTACAAGTAATTACACGCCAGGGCAATACATTGGTTGAAAAGAATTTGAAAAACAACCGTGTAGAAAATGCTCCTGAAAATATTTATCGAACTGGAGTAACGTATAGCAAAAAACATCTTACCATTACAGCACAGTACAGTTATGTTTCAGAAGCATACAGTGATGCCAACAATACCAGAACACCTACAGCAAATGGCAATAATGGATTAATCCCTTCTTATCAAATTATTGACATCAGTGGCACCTATAAATTCAGTGAAATGTTTTTTGTGAAAGGTGGCATCAATAATTTGATGAACGAAAAATATTTCACAAGACGATCTACTGGCTATCCTGGTCCGGGTCTAATGACAGCAGAAGCCAGAAATTTCTTTATTACTGTTGGTGTTAAACTATAATCCTATAAAAATAATTCACAGTGAGGATTAACGCTATTTTACTTTATCCTTTCTGTACCATTTTCAATAGAAGCGATATAATAACTTAAGGGTAGATGCATTGCTTCCTCATATGCAGGTATGATGCTTTCAATCAATGCATCGATAGCATCTTCTCGTACTAGATTAATAGTACAACCTCCAAATCCACCTCCCATCATACGAGCACCCATCACATTTGGATTACCCTTTACAAAATCAACTAGCCAATCCAATTCTTTGCAACTCACTTCATACATTTTACTGAGCCCTTCGTGTGTTTTAAGCATTTTCTTACCCAAAGCTTGAACATCCCCTTTACCTAGATCCTCACATCCATTCAGTAGGCGCTTAATTTCCTGCACCACAAACCTGCTTCGTTTATCAATTAGCTCGTTCTTTGGTTTAACATATTGATCCAACATCGATTCAGTTACATCTCGAAGTGATGATACCGATGGCATAAATTGACGGACCCATTCTACCGCCTGCAAACATTCGTTTCTGCGTGTATTGTACTCGCTAGAAGCAAGTGCATGTTTTACATTGGTATTGAACAA
>JBKCGF010000270.1:0-6328 GCA_046303455.1 Chitinophagaceae bacterium
TTCCGAGAAATGGCACTTTCAGGAAAAATCCCAGGCGTTAAAAAAGCGAGCTGGTAAACTGAACGAATTAGAAAACAAAAACTTAAACCTTAATTCCGTTCAAACGGAACCAAAGAGGAAAATAATATGACAACAGATCCAATCGCAGACTTTCTGACAAGGGTCAGAAATGCACAGATGGCAGGACACAGAATTGTAGAGATTCCAGCTTCTAACTTGAAGAAGAGAATCACCGAGATCTTGTACAACCAAGGTTATATCTTGAAATACAAGTTCGAGGACGATAGCAAACAAGGCGTGATCAAAATCGCTTTGAAGTATGATCCTACAACAAAGGAGCCAGCAATCAAAACCATGGAGCGTGTATCACGTCCAGGTTTGAGACAGTATGCTAAGCCAGTTGAATTCAAAAGAGTAAAGAACGGACTTGGTGTTGCCATCCTTTCTACCTCTAAAGGAGTGATGACTGACAAAGATGCAAAGTCTCAGAATGTAGGTGGTGAAGTCCTTTGCTATATTTATTAAAATCAATCTTCCCGTTGGGATTTTTGGATTGCGCACTAAGTTTTCTATACGGAACTGAAACCATCCATAAAAGAACAACAGGAATTAAAATCAAATACTATGTCTCGTATAGGTAAGAAACTAATTGAACTTCCAGCAGGAGTTACCCTCTCGGTAGGATCTGATAATACAGTTACTGTAAAAGGTCCAAAAGGTGAATTGAAGCAGTCTATCGATCGCGATATTACTGTTGAAATCAACGGAACAACTGTGGAATTGAAGCGTCCAACTGATCAAATCAGACACCGTGCTTTGCATGGTTTGTCAAGAGCCTTGGTAAACAACCTTGTTGTAGGTGTAACCGCAGGATTCAAAAAAGAACTTGAATTGGTGGGTGTTGGTTATAAAGCAGCTAACCAAGGTAATGTGCTTGACCTTTCTTTGGGTTATTCGCATAATATCATTTTTGAAGTTCCAAAAGAATTGAGTGTTAAAACCACACAAGAAAAGGGTGACAACCCAAGAATTTTCCTTGAGGGTAGTGACAAGCAATTACTTGGACAGGTTGCAGCTAAAATCAGAAGCTTGAGAAAGCCTGAACCATACAAAGGAAAAGGTGTGAAATACAAGGGTGAATACATCCGTCGTAAAGCAGGTAAAGCAGCTGGTAAATAAATTTAAATAACTCCTGGCAGCATCAGGATAAACCATAAGCAATGAACGTAAAAGCATTAAGAAGACAAAGAATCAAGTATACGATTCGCAAGAAGGTATCAGGTACAGCACAATTACCAAGATTGAGTGTGTACAGAAGCAATACCGATATCTATGCTCAGATGATTGATGATGTTAACGGCAACACACTTGCTGCAGCCTCATCACGCGACAAAGATATCGCTGCTCAAAAAGGAACCAAGTCAGACAAATCAAAGATGGTTGGAGAAGCTATTGCTAAAAAAGCAATTGCACTTGGACTATCTTCTTGCGTATTTGATCGTGGTGGATTCCTTTACCATGGAAGAATCAAAGCAGTTGCAGATGGTGCTCGTGAGGGAGGTCTTAAGTTCTAATCAATATCATTCAAATTAATATATCAATAGATGTCAAAAGTAAATTACACCAAAGTCAAAGCCGGAGACCTTGAGTTGAAAGAGAAAGTAGTGACTATCAACCGTGTTGTTAAAACAACAAAGGGTGGTAGAGCATTCAGTTTCTCAGCACTGGTAGTTGTTGGTAACGAACAGGGTGTTGTTGGACACGGTCTTGGTAAGGCTAAGGAAGTTCAGGAAGCAATCACTAAGGGCATAGAAGATGCAAAAAAGAACCTGATCAAGGTTCCGGTTATGAAAGGTACTATCCCTCATGATCAGTTTGCAAAAGAAGGCGCTTCTAAAGTGTTGATTAAACCAGCTGCACATGGTACTGGTGTAATCGCAGGAGGAAGCATGCGTTCTGTTCTTGAAAGTGTTGGTATCACAGACGTTTTGGCAAAGTCATTGGGTTCTGCTAATCCACACAATGTGGTGAAAGCAACTTTTAAGGCGCTTGCTTTGCTTCGCGAACCGATTCAGGTGTCAAAAACAAGGACCATCGGATTGAAGAAGGTCTTCAACGGCTAATCACTGAATCAGCGTTATATCATTAACTAAAAAATCCCCAGTGGGTTTCAATATGAAAAAGGTAAGAATCACAAAAGTAAAAAGTGTTATCGATCGTCCAGAGCGCCAAAAGCGCACCATGGAAGCTCTCGGTTTGCGCAAAGTAAATGCTTCAGTTGAAGTTGAAGCTACTGCTCAAATCCTGGGTATGGTCAAGAAAGTTCAACACCTTATTAAGGTGGAAGAAATCTAAGACATCTCCCTAATGTCTTAATTAGTAAAATAATTCACATACGAGTGGTCTCAAGGGGGACTGCGTTGAGTAAAACAAAGAACATGAAACTACACACACTAAGACCTGCAAAAGGCGCAACGAAGAAAGAAAAAAGAATTGGACGTGGTGAAGCTTCCGGACATGGTGGAACTTCTACAAAAGGTAATAAAGGTGGACAAAGCCGTGCAGGTTATAAGTCCAAGCGTGGACATGAAGGGGGTCAGATGCCTATCCAAAGACGTCTTCCAAAAGTTGGATTCAACAACATCAACCGTGTAGAATACAAAGTATTTAACCTTGGTCAAGTTGAGCTATTGGTTGAGAAATATGGTCTAACCGATTTCAGCATGGAGAATTTATACATCAATGGCTTGGTTAGCCGTACTGATAAAGTTAAAATCCTTGGTAATGGTGCTATTACATCTAAGGTTAACTTTAAAGTAAATGCTATCAGCGAAAAAGCTAAGGCTATCGTTGAAGCAGCAGGCGGATCTGTTGAAATCATCAAATAATTTCCGATATTTAACTGCCAACAGTTAAGAATAAAGGACAAAAAAGTTACCAGTGAAGAAATTCATTCAAACACTTAAGAATATCTGGAGTATTGAGGATCTGAAGTCAAAGATTTCCATCACACTTTTACTCATTCTCGTTTACCGTTTTGGCGCTCACGTAGCGTTACCAGGGATTGATCCAAACAAGCTTGATTTGCAAAGTGCAAAATCTGGTTTGCTTGGTCTTTTTGATACATTTGCCGGTGGTTCATTTTCCAATGCCTCCATCTTTGCTTTAGGTATCATGCCTTATATCTCTGCTTCAATCTTTATGCAGTTGATGACCATTCTGGTTCCTCAAATGCAGAAAATTCAAAAAGAAGGCGATAGTGGTAGAAAGAAAATCAATCAGTGGACCAGGTACCTAACTGCAATTGTTACCCTTTTCCAGGCTGCTGCTTACGTTGCCTACCTGAAAAATGTTAGCAGAGACGCTTTGATTGAGGCTTATCAGCCTTATTTCTGGTTGTCGACTGTCATCGTTCTTACAGCGGGTACACTTTTTGTAATGTGGTTGGGTGAAAAGATTCAAGATAAAGGTTTGGGTAATGGTACTTCTATCATCATCATGGTGGGTATCCTTGCTCGTCTTCCTCAATCATTCATCGGTGAATTTGCTGCAAAGCAAACCCGCGGTGGTGGTGGATTACTCATGTTCCTTATTGAAATTGCATTCTTGATTATCATCATATTGGGATTGATTCTTCTTGTTCAAGGGGTTAGAAAAGTGCCTATTAGCTATGCTAAACAACTTGTTGGAAACAGAGCTGTTGGTGGTGCAAGACAATTCCTTCCCTTAAAAGTGAACGCATCTGGTGTAATGCCAATCATCTTTGCACAAGCAATTATGTTCTTGCCTACACTTTTCTCTTTTACAAACATTGAGTCTGGAAAGGGTATTGCAAGGATTTTCAATGACCCTAGTAACGTTTGGTACATGCTTATCTATGTGGTAATGGTAATTGCCTTTACCTTCCTTTATACTGCTTTGATTTTTAATCCAAAGCAAATGGCCGATAGCTTAAAGCAAAACAATGGCTTCATCCCTGGTGTAAAGCCTGGTCAGCCTACAGCTGATTATATTGGTCAGGTAATGGATCGCATCACTTTGCCAGGCGCCATTTTCCTTGCTATCATTGGTATTCTTCCTGGTATTGCACAACAATTGGGTGTAACGCAATCATTTGCTTCCTTCTTTGGAGGTACTTCTTTGCTCATCATGGTTGGTGTAATTCTGGATACACTTCAGCAGATTGAAACCCATCTTTTGATGCGTCAATACGATGGTTTAATGTCTGGCGGAAGAATTCAAGGTAGACAGGCAGCAACATCCACATCTATTTAAGATGATCCGCATCAAGACCAACGCGGAAGTCGAACTGATGCGTGAAAGTGCTCTTTTGGTAAGTAGCACACTCGCTGAATTAGCAACTCTTCTCAAGCCTGGAATCACTACAGCTATGCTGGATAAGCGCGCTGAAGAATTTATTCTAGATCATCAAGCTACACCATCATTTAAAAACTACAGAGGCTATCCTTTCGCAACCTGCATTTCAGTAAATGATGCTGTAGTTCATGGATTTCCCAATCAAATTCCTTTGAAAGAAGGGGACCTCATTTCAATTGATGTAGGCGTTTATAAAAATGGTTTTCATGGCGATAGCGCCTATACATTTGGATTGGCTCCAGTTCTGGAAGAACATCAATTGTTAATGAAGGTTACCAGAGAATCTTTGTTCCTTGGTGTTGAAAAAGCAACAGCTGGAAACAGGGTAGGAGACATATCATTTGCTATACAGGATTTTACTGAAAGGAAGCATCATTTTGGAGTAGTTAGAGAGTTAGTGGGGCATGGTTTAGGTAGACAACTGCACGAAGACCCTCAGGTTCCAAATTATGGCAAAAAAGGTACAGGGCCTAAGTTGCGTGAAAATATGGTCATCGCTATTGAACCCATGACCAATGTAGGTACCCGTGAAGTTATCTACGATGCTGATGGATGGACGGTTCGCACCAAAGACGGTAAATTTTCAGCTCACTATGAGCATGATGTTTGTGTGAAACGTGGTAAAGTAGATATTCTCTCCAGTTTTGATGAGATCATCAAAAACGAGAAAAGCAATTCTTTTTTGTTCAGCGATTATTGATCTTTTGTAATCAACTTCCTTCGGATATATTAACTTTATCCGATGAGAAAATTCCTCTTCATTTTTTTATTCGTTCCAAGCATCTGCTTTGCGCAATCTGAATCGGTTCTCAAAGTAAGAGAATTCAGAAAATCCAAAGAAGTCGAATTCATTGAAACTTACCGTGATTTTCTGAGTATTCCCAATGTGGCATCCGATATTGATAACATCAGACGCAATGCCTCTTGGATAATGAACCATATGAAGTCGAATGGAATTGAGCATGTACAGTTGCTCAATCCTAAAACAAAAGATAAGCCACCTGCTGTTTATGGTGAAGTGAATGTACCTGGAGCAAAGGAGACGATTATTTTTTATGCACACTATGACGGACAACCTGTAGACTCTACAAAATGGCAAACAGGGTTGCATCCATTTAAGCCTCAGCTGGCTGATGGCTCGTTGGCCAGAGGTGCAAAAATCATGAATTGGCCTTCAAATATTAAAACTTATGACCCTGAATGGAGAATCTATGGAAGAGGAACTTCTGATGATAAGGCAGGAGTCTTCACTATTATCAATGCCTATGCTGCGTTAAGAGCATTGAATATTCAACCTAAGGTGAACATCAAGTTTTTCTTTGAAGGTGAAGAAGAAGCGGGGTCGACTCATTTGCCTGAAATCTTTGAGCAATATCAGGATGTATTAAAAAGTGATGTATGGGTAATTTGTGATGGACCCGTTCATCAATCTGGTAAAAAGCAAGTGGTTTTTGGTGTTCGTGGAGATACACATTTAGAACTTACCGTATTTGGTCCAAAGCGTCCCTTGCATTCTGGACATTATGGAAATTGGGTTCCCAATCCTGCAATGGAATTGTCGCGTCTTTTGGCAAGCATGAAAAACGAAAATGGTGAAGTAACTATAAAAGGATTTTATGATGATGTAACGCCATTGAGTGTGGCTGAAAAAGCTGCCTTAGCAAAAGTTCCATCTGTTGAAGAGCAATTAAAAAAAGAATTGGGAATACGAAAGCCAGAAAGAAAAGAACCATTAAATGAAACGTTGAATTTGCCTTCACTCAATATCAATGGAATTCAAAGTGCAGGCGTTGGCAAGCAATCGGCCAATGTGATACCGACAAAAGCAATTGCATCAATTGATTTAAGATTGGTTGCTGGTAATGATTGGGAAAGACAACAGCAAAAAGTAATTGACCATATCAAGGCGATGGGTTTTTATGTAACCGAAAACGAACCAACGGATCAAGAG
>JBKCGF010000271.1:0-1330 GCA_046303455.1 Chitinophagaceae bacterium
AACAGGTGGACAAAATCATGGGGAAGATTACAAAAGGAATTGAAGAAACTTTAAAAGCCGAGATTAGAAAATAACATGAGTTCCGGCCAACAACAATTAGAAAGGATTGAAGAAAAGCTGGCAAGTTTAATTGCCCAGCACGAGCAAATTTTGCGAGAAAATCAAAAACTTCGTAAAGAACAGGCGAATAATTTAAGCAATCAACAGTCTTTAAAAATAAGAGTTGATGAACTGGAAACAAAACTAGCACTTCTTCAATCAACAGAAACAGAGGGAGCAAAAGCTTCAAGAGCTGCCTTAGAAAAGAAAATCAATACATATGTGAAGGAAATTGACAGGTGTATTGCCATATTGGGCAACCAGGCTTAGATACGCTTGACTGTTTTCACCCTTACTGTATCCTCTCCTTGTGAGCACTCTACAGTATATACGCCATAAGGAAGTTCATCTAGTCCCTCCCAATTGATAAAACTGGTGCCGTAGCTGATCTTTTTTTCAGTTTTACACCAAATTTTACCATCTTCACTTTTGAGAACAACATGCAGAGGACCTTGAATGGTTTCATCCAACTCTATAGTGAGTTTGTCGATGAAACTGAACGTTTTGGTTTTAGCAAGCATGGTATTATTTTTTGAATTAATTGGTCAGACAAGCTAAAAATAGTGAATAAAATGTTATTAACTATAGAAAATCATTAAAAATGTCAAATACTATTGCAATAAACTTGATTTTAGGTGATCGTACCTACAGAATCAAGATAGAAAATACGGAAGAAGAGAAAGTAAGAGAAAAAGCCAAAAAATTGAATGATCAGCTGATTCAGTTTAAAAAACAATATGCCGGAAAAGACATGCAGGATTATCTGGCCATGGTCTTACTTTCCTACGTTTTAGAGCAGAAAAATGGTGAATCGGGTACAGAAAATGAAGAATTAGGACCTGTTTTCGATCGAATTGAAGCCCTTTTGGACAAATCTCTTTCCGGAGAATAGCTCAAATTAACAACCCAGTGGTGTTTTTTTCTTTAACTTCGTAGCACTTGTCCATAGAAATTTTTTCGAAGGGATTGAAATGAAAAAGATAAAAACAATTACACATGGAATCGCAACTCATTATACCCATAATAACAGGTATCACAGCCGCATTGGTTGGACTCGGACTGGGTAAACTCATTTTTTCAAAAAACTCAGCAGCTAAAGTAGAAGAAGCCAGGAAACAAGCAGAACAAATCCTCAACGACGCCCAGTTCAAGGCTGAAAATCTTAAAAAAGAGAAACTTTTAGAGGCAAAAGAAAAGTTCGTTCAGCTTAAGTCGGATCACGACAAAGAAG
>JBKCGF010000272.1:0-1028 GCA_046303455.1 Chitinophagaceae bacterium
CCAGTTCACGAAAAACAAACTTTCAAAGGAATTCAACAGGTGATTGATTTTTGCAAATCATTTGAAGCAAAAAGAGATGAGCTGCCCTATGAAATTGATGGATTGGTAATAAAAGTCAACCCATTTGCTGTACAGGATCAATTAGGAATGACTACCCATCACCCAAGATGGGCCATCGCATTTAAATTCAAAGCGCGTCAGGCTTCCAGCAAATTACTCGGCGTGGAATATCAAGTGGGGCGGACAGGAAGCATAACACCTGTAGCAAAAATTCAACCCGTCCCTATTGGTGGAGTAACCGTTTCTTCTATCTCACTGCATAACCAGGATTTCATCAAAGAAAAAGACATCATGATAGGCGACACCTTGCTGGTAGAAAGAGCAGGTGATGTTATCCCTTATATTGTAAAATCATTTGCTGAACTCAGAAACGGAACTGAAGCTCCGATAAAATTCCCAACGAGTTGTCCCGTTTGCAACACCGAACTCATGAAGACAGCAGACGAAGCTGTCTGGAGATGCCCCAATGATCTTTGCGATGCTCAAGTCGTTGAAAGAATGATTCACTTCACCAGTAAAGACGCAATGGATATACGTGGTTTAGGTGATGCGAATATTAGAAAATTCCATGCCTTGGGATGGTTGCCTGATATTCCATCGATTTATAATCTACCATACGACCAACTCAAAACCATGGAAGGCTTTGGGGCAAAATCGGTCACCAATCTTCAGGAAGCCATTGAAAAATCAAAAGCACAACCCTTATACCGATTGATCAATGCTTTAGGTATTCGCTTTGTAGGGGAAACGACCGCCAAAACATTGGCACAAGCTGTCGATCATTTACTAGAACTCAACAAAAAAGAAAAAGAAGAACTGCAAACAATAGAAGACGTAGGTGTAAAAGTTGCGGAAAGCATCTATCAATATTTCCATCAGGAAAGCAATATCAAAATGCTTCAACAACTGGAATCGCTGGGGCTTCAGCTCCATAGCATCAAACAGGAAAAAATAACCGACGGTAATCT
>JBKCGF010000273.1:0-3806 GCA_046303455.1 Chitinophagaceae bacterium
CAATACATTGGCTACCAAATTCAGCAGCCAATTGATCAACCAGTTGAGGATTTTTAAAGGCAGCCGTATTGATTGAGATTTTATCAGCTCCACAATCCAGCAAATGTCTTACATCTTCAACGGAAGAAATTCCCCCTCCCACAGTAAAGGGTATATTGATTTTATGTGCCACTTTTTCTACTAATGCAGTTAGGGTTTTACGTTTTTCATTGGTTGCTGTAATATCCAAGAACACCAATTCATCAGCACCTTGCCGAGCATATAACGCAGCTAGTGCAACTGGATCACCAGCATCACGCAGATCTATAAAATTTGTACCTTTTACAGTTCTCCCGTCTTTTATATCCAAACAAGGTATTATTCTTTTTGCCAACATAGTTTATGATGTTATTGCGCAAATATTGCTAGATCTTGTAAATCTATTTTGCCTTCATAAATTGCTTTCCCCACTATTGCGCCGGAACATCCAATTTCTTTTAATTCGTTTAAGTCCGTTATAGACGAAACACCACCACTGGCTACTAGATTGATCTCAGGGAAAGATTCAATCATTTGTTTGTACAATGCTGTAGCAGGTCCCATGAGTTGACCATCTTTACTGATATCGGTACAAAAAAAATGATTGACTCCCAAATTCATGTATTGTTCTATGAATTCGGACAAATCTATATTTGTACGTTCCAACCAACCAGCAGTCATGATTTTTTGATCTCGCACATCAGCACCCAAAAAGAATTTATCTGCTCCAAATATTTCTAACCAATTTCTAAATTCATTTGGCTGTTTAGCAGCAATACTACCAACAGTTACATAAGTTATCCCTAGATCAAGAATTCTTTGCACTTCAGTCATGGACTTTACACCTCCACCAAAATCAATGGACAGTTTAGTTTCAGATGCAATTTCTTCAACAATTTTCCAATTAATTACACTGCCAGCTTTTGCTCCATCCAAATCTACCAAATGGACTCTTTTAAAACCAAGTTCTTCATATTGTTTAGCCATTTCAAGTGGACTAAAAACATATTCAGTTTTACTAGAGTAATCACCTTCGGTTAGGCGAACACATTTCCCGTCAATTATATCGATTGCTGGAATAATTTCCATTATCAAGCTAATTTTAAAAAGTTTTCTAAAATTTTCATACCTACCTCTGCACTTTTTTCAGGATGAAATTGAACACCATAGTATTGATTCCGCTGAAGCGCTGAACTATATTCTCCACAATAGGATGTAACGGCTACAGTATGTTCACCCTTATCTGCATAATAGCCATGAACAAAATAACAATAAGCTCCAGATTGAATTCCTTCAAATAAAGAAGAATTTAAATCTGTTATATTATTCCATCCCATTTGAGGGATTTTTTCATTAGCTGCTGTTGGCTTAAACCTTCTTACGCTCTCCTTAAAAATCCCCAAACAATTCGTATTATTCTCTTCACTATATGCACACATCAATTGCATGCCCAAGCAAATACCTAAGACAGGTTGTTCACAGGAAAGCAATAACTTATCTAAATTTTTATCTCGGAGATATGCCATGGCAGAACTTGCCTCGCCAACACCTGGAAATATTATTTTGTCGGCCGACAACAAACTAGCATGATCATCTGTAAGCACAGCATCAATACCGATACGTTCAAGCGCAATTTGAACGGATCGTACATTTCCAGCATTGTACTTTAAAATAGCAACATTCATAAATATCAATTAAGCACGGATTTTACAAAATTTGAAGCAGTAACTCCTGCATCTTCAGATCCCAATAATGATTTAATAAATGCAGAACCAATAATGGCACCATTTGCATGGGGACTAACAGTTTCAAAAGTTTGTTTATCATTTATACCAAACCCTACCAGAAAAGGATTTTTCAAATTGTATGACTTTAACCTATTCAAATACTCTATAACCTGGGCAAAATCTTTTTCTTTTCCTGTTGTTGACGAAGAAGAAACGGCATATAAGAATCCACTTGAGAGCTTATCCAATTGTTTTACACGCATCTCAGGAGTTTCAGGTGTAACAAGAAAAATAAAATCAAGATTGTATTTTTTTAAAATTTCACCATATTGATGTTCAAATTCATATACCGGCAAATCAGGAAGAATTAATCCATCAATACCAATTGCAGCAGCATTTTGACAAAAACGCTCAAATCCATATTGCAAGACAGGATTCATGTAGCCCATCAATACAACTGGTATATGAATTGATTTTCTAAATTCCGATAATTGATAAAATAAATAATCAATTGACATCCCATTATTTAAAGCCACCCCACTGCTTTCTTGTATAACAGGTCCATCTGCCAAAGGATCACTATAAGGCATTCCAATTTCAATTAGATCTGCACCTCCGCTTTGAATACCTTCCATAATTGGAATCGTACTATCTAGTTTAGGATATCCTGCAGTGAAGTACACATTCAAAACTCTTGCAGTTTTACCAGCAAACAACTCTTCTATTCTTTTCATATTAGAACATTAAATACTATCCATGACTTTCATATAAGTTCCAAGATCTTTATCTCCACGCCCACTGAGACAAATCACATTAATATCATCTTTTTTAAATTTCATATGATGCAATACTGCAAATGCATGAGCAGTTTCTAAAGCTGGGATAATCCCCTCAATCTTAGAAAGTTCAAAAGCTGCATCAAGTGCTTCTTGGTCGGTCGCGCTCAAAAAAAGCCCACGCCCTGAATTATACAAATGCGCATGCATCGGTCCAATTCCAGGATAATCAAGTCCTGCAGAGATACTATGAGGTTCTACTACTTGTCCGTCTGAGGTTTGCATCACAATACTCTTACTACCATGCAATACTCCTGTTAAACCAAGTTGTGTAGTAGCCGCACTCATGCCACTGGTAACTCCATGACCTGCTGCCTCAACTGCAACTATCTCCACATCTGGTTCATTTAAAAAATGAAAATAGGCCCCTGCGGCATTGCTTCCACCACCTACACAAGCTATTACACGGGTAGGAAGTTCAACACCTTCCTTTTCTAACAATTGTAATTTAATTTCTTGGCTGATGACCGACTGAAATCGTGCAACCATATCCGGGTATGGATGTGGACCAACTACAGAACCAATGATATAATGTGTATCAGATGGATTATTGATCCAATCACGAATAGCTTCGTTGGTAGCATCTTTTAGTGTTTTACTACCGCTTGTTGCAGGTACAACTTTAGCTCCCAACATTTTCATTCTCGCCACGTTTGGCGCCTGCCTTTCGATATCTTTCTCTCCCATATAAACGATACACTCCAAACCCTTCAATGCACAAACTGTTGCGGTTGCTACTCCATGTTGACCTGCCCCTGTTTCAGCAATAATTCGTTTTTTTCCTAATCGAATCGCCAACAGAATTTGCCCAATTGTATTGTTGATTTTATGCGCACCAGTATGACAGAGATCCTCACGCTTTAAATAAATTTTTGTGTTAAATTTTTCACTCAGGCGCTCTGCATAAAATAGCGGGGTTGGTCGTCCAACGTAATCCGACAATAATTGCTGGAATTCTTTCTGAAATGCTGAATCATTAAAAATCTCTAAATATGCACTTTTTAATTGCTCAACATTTTGGTATAGCATTTCAGGAATATATGCTCCCCCAAAATCGCCATAATATCCCTCTATACTTGGTGTTGCAAAATTTTTCATCGTATCATCGCTTTAATTAAACTACCATAGAAACTCTTAACCAAATTCATATCTTTCTTTCCAGGCTGTAACTCAAATTTACTGTTCACATCTACTGCAAAACAATTCATGTTGTTTGCTGCATAGG
>JBKCGF010000274.1:0-8328 GCA_046303455.1 Chitinophagaceae bacterium
TATGAAATCAATATGTTGCGTTGCATTTTCTGTGGATTGTGCGAAGAAGCTTGTCCCAAAGATGCTATTTACTTATCTGAAACCTTTGCGCCATCAAATTTCACCAGAAAGGGTTTCGTTTATTCCAAAGAAGAGTTGTTGATTCCTAATCCAAAGACCGATAAAGAAAATTATGAATTGGCTAAAGGATCAAGAGCAGCTAAAACCCAAAACAACTAATTATGCCTGTTTCTGAAATATTATTTTGGTTTCTCACTGCACTGGCTTTGTTCAGTGCTTTGATGGTTGTATTCAGTAACAATCCCGTTCATAGTGTCTTATGGCTGATCGTGGTTTTCTTTGCCATTTCCGGACACTATATTCTAATGAATGCACAGTTCCTGGCAATTGTCAATATGATTGTATATGCTGGAGCCATAATGGTATTGTTTCTTTTTGTGATCATGCTTATGAACATGAATACCGAAGCCGAGCCTCAAAAAAGTCAGTGGATGAAAATGGCTGCAGCTATTTCTGGAGGAGCATTAATGCTGGTTTTAATAGCTGCATTAAAAGACAATGTAGGAGCGGTATCAAAGACAAGTGGTGAGGGGAGTATAGGTTTGATTAAAAATTTAGGACAAGTATTGTTCACGGAATATGTAGTACCATTTGAAATCAGTAGCATTCTCTTTTTAAGTGCGATGGTTGGTGCTGTGGTCTTGGGTAAAAAAGAATCTTCAAAAATCGTTTCTTAATTTTTTGCATATGCAAGTAATGCCAATCAACTATTACATCTTCCTATCGATAGCTTTATTCACTATCGGAATTGTAGGTGTGCTTACCAGAAGAAATGCCATCATCATTTTTATGTGTATTGAATTGATGCTGAATGCAGTCAACGTGCTGCTTGTTGCCTTTTCAAAAATGCACCACCTCAATGCCTATGCATTAGATCGTGCAACTACTGCAGGCACGGAAGCACAGCTTTTTGTGTTTTTCATTATGGTAGTTGCAGCTGCAGAGGTTACTGTTGGACTGGCTATCATTGTGATGTTGTATAGAAATATTCATTCGGTTGATATTAATTTCTTAAATCGATTGAAACACTAATTATTGTTTGAACTGATTCAAAGCGTTGTATGAATAAATATGTTTTTCTCATTCCATTGCTCCCTTTCATTGGTTTTCTGATCAATGGATTGTTCAGAAATTATTTGTCAAGAGCCTTGGTAGGTATCATCGGTTCAGGTGTACTTATAGGTTCTTTCATTATCAGCCTTTTGGTATTTCAAGAAGTGACTGCACCTGGATTTGAAACGCAGTTGATCAAGTATTTTGATTTTATCAATGCTGGTGGACTCAAAATACCTGTATCATTTCAAATTGATCAGTTAAGTGCTTTGTTTTTACTGGTCATTACTGGAATTGGTTCTTTGATTCATGTCTACTCGACTGCCTACATGCACGAAGAGACAGTACCGCATTTTGCACGTTATTTTGCTTACCTCAATCTTTTCGTATTCTCAATGCTGTTGCTCGTCTTGGGCTCCAACTTTGTTGTGATGTTTGTGGGTTGGGAAGGTGTTGGCTTGTGTTCCTATTTGTTGATTGGATATTGGTTTGGAAATAATAATTACAACAATGCAGCCAAGAAAGCTTTTGTGATGAACCGTATTGGAGATCTTGGGTTTTTGCTTGCTGTCTTTTGGATGCTACAGCAATTTGGTTCTATTACATATGCTGAAGTGTTTGCAAAAGCTGCATCAGCTCCTGTGCCAGTCATTACCGGGATTACTATTTTGCTCTTTATAGGAGCAATGGGTAAATCAGCACAGATTCCTTTGTATACCTGGTTACCTGATGCTATGGCGGGTCCAACTCCTGTATCGGCATTGATTCATGCTGCAACCATGGTGACTGCTGGTATTTATATGATTGCAAGAAGTAATGTGCTTTATTCACTTGCACCTATATCACAGAATTTAGTTGCAGTGATTGGTGTTGCTACAGCACTTTTGGCAGCTACAATCGCCTTGAAACAAAATGATATTAAAAAAGTATTGGCTTATTCTACTGTCAGCCAACTTGGACTCATGTTTCTTGCCTTGGGTGTTGGTGCTTACACTGCTGGTGTTTTTCATGTGATGACCCATGCTTTCTTTAAGGCTTTATTGTTCCTAGGTGCTGGTAGTGTAATTCATGCGATGCATCATGAGCAAGATATCATGAACATGGGCGGATTGAGAAAGAAATTACCCATTACACATCTTACTTTCTTAATTGGCTGTTTAGCAATTGCGGGTATTCCTCCATTTGCAGGTTTCTTTTCAAAAGATGAGATTTTAACAGCGGCTTTGATCAAGAGCCCGGTTTTATATGCACTGGGTGTGATGACTTCAGTAATGACTGCTTTCTATATGTTCCGTTTGTATTTCCTTACTTTCTCTGGAAAGTTCAGGGGTACACATGAGCAGGAACACCATTTGCATGAGTCTCCTTTGGCCATGACTTTCCCATTGATGGTATTGGCCTTGTTATCTGTTGTTGGCGGATGGGTTGGTATACCTGCATTATTTGCAAAAGACGCACATTTATTGTCTTCTTATTTATCGCCTGTATTAGGAAGTCCAAATGGCGAAGCACATCATTTGTCGCATAGCCTTGAATGGGCACTAATGGGCATATTGCTGAGTTTCATTGTAATTGCTATCTTATTCAGCCGCCGTTTATTTGGGAGTAATTTCAAGACTGAAAATACAACTGAAGGGGTATCCGGATTTTTTGCTAACAAATGGTATGTTGATGAATTATATGAGGCAGTAATCGTTAAGCCATTAGATAGATTCGCAGCCTTTTTAGGATCTTTTGTAGATAATAAAATCATTGATGGTCTAGTAAATGGTGTAGGCAAAGCTGTACAGTTTAGTGGCAGACAAATGCGTTTGTTACAAAGTGGGCAAGTAGGGTCTTATATACTGATTATGATGATCTCTGTCATATTATTTTTCATTTTCCAATTGTTCTGGAAATAATCAATAACCGTATTTACTATGTTCGCAGCATTCGATAATTTTCCTGCACTCTTGATCTGGTTACCATTGGTTGGTGGTATACTTAGCTTTTTCATGAAATCTGAGAAAACTGCTAAAGCAACGGCTATGTTTTTCTCCCTCCTCACCTTGGGAGTAATTGTAACCAATCTCTTTTATACTGATGTAAAATATCAGTTGCTGAATCAAGTAAGTTATGTATGGTTGCCCGGTATAGGAGCAAGTTTTGCATTGATCTTAGACGGATTAACCAGAACGCTCACATTGTTGACTGCAATAGTAGTACCTATTGCAATATTGAATATTCCAGCAGGTAGGTATAAGAATCCAAATATATTTTATGGGTTGATGATGCTCACGTTTTGTGGATTGATGGGAGTTTTTATGGCAATTGATGCACTTATTTTCTATTTGTTCTGGGAGCTGGCATTGATTCCTGTTTATTTTCTTTCTTCTATCTATGGAGGAGAAAAAAGAATCAAGGCAACATTTAAATTTTTCATTTACACATTCGTTGGCTCTTTGTTTTTACTTATTGGAATTTTTTATATCTACTTAAAAACAGGGGGTTCATTTAGTATTGTGTCTTTTTACAATGCTACACCAACAAACGCAGAGCAGATGTGGGTGTTTTTATTGTTCCTGATTGCATTTGCTATCAAAATGCCGATTTTCCCTTTTCATACATGGCAACCAGATGCTTATGAACAAGCGCCTACTCCCGTAACCATGATACTAAGTGGGGTTATGGTGAAAATGGGGTTATTTGGGGTGCTAAGATGGTTATTGCCTATGTTCCCTTATGCTGCTAAAGCCTATGCTGAACCGATGGTAATTTTGATCGTCATTGGTATGTTGTATGCTTCATTCATTGCAATCAAGCAAGACAGTGTTAAGCGTTTGATTGCATATTCTTCTATTGCTCACGTGGGGTTGATGGCAGCGGGTGCTTTCACATTAAAAGCGGTTGCTCTTAATGGATTGTTTATTCAGATGTTCAATCATGG
Source organism: Chitinophagaceae bacterium (assembly GCA_046303455.1). Classification (GTDB taxonomy): domain Bacteria; phylum Bacteroidota; class Bacteroidia; order Chitinophagales; family Chitinophagaceae; genus Pollutibacter. Next base: position 4,040 of record JBKCGF010000274.1, read on the forward strand.
AATCAATATTGTAGGATTGTGGTTGATTGCAGATTTAATTGAAAGACAAACTGGAATTTCAAAAATCTCTGAACTTGGGGGAGTGGCAAAGAAAGCTCCAATACTTGCAATTTTTATCGTGATCATTGCTTTTGCCAATATAGCATTGCCACTTACAAATGCCTTTGTTGGAGAGTTCATGTTGTTTAATGGGTTATACCAAATGAGACCATGGTTAGCAGCATTGGCCGGTGTAAGTATTATCCTCTCTGCTATTTATACCTTGAATATGGTAAAGAATATTTTTTATGGAGAGGTAGTAGCATCGGTCAATTCATTCACAGATATCAATAAGGTACAAATTGGGATGTTGACTGTTATCAGTTTACTGATTTTCGTTTTGGGAGTTTATCCAACCCCCTATTTTACTATGATATCAGAAACAGTGGGATTGATTTTAAATAAATTCGGCACCAACTAAACACATTAGAAGTTATGAATGCAATTATAATATCAGCTTTGTGGGGCGTTTTGATGATGTATGCTGGTTTCATTACCAGTAATAAAAAAACTGTTTCTGTAATAGCAGTTGTTGGTGTATTGGCTGTATTGGTATCTAATTGGCTTGAATACAGTGGTTTGCCTTTTTTCAATATTGATACAAAAGGGATGTTAGTTTACAATTCTTTTGGATACATGTTCAATGTGGTCAGTCACCTTACTTTGCTCATGTATTTTTTATTGTCTGCCAAAGAAATTGAAGGAAGTTCAAAATCGCCATCAGATCATTATGCATTGATATTTTTCATCACTGCAGGCATTTCAATTATTGCTGGATTCAAATCTTTGTTGATGTTATTTATTGGAATTGAGATTGTTTCTATTCCACTTTATGTACTTGCAGGCAGTGATAAGTCTAATTTAAAAAGCAACGAAGCAGCGCTCAAGTATTTTCTGATGGGTTCATTTTCTACAGGACTCCTTCTGATGGGTATTGCTTTTTTATATGGTGATGCAGGTACATTCTATTTAGAAGGTATCAATATGGGTGGTGGATTTTTATCTCCCATGAAAACTATCGGATTGGTATTATTGATGGTTTCTATGGCATTTAAAGTTTCAGCAGCACCTTTCCATTTCTGGACGCCGGATGTATACGACGGAACCCCGACAGTTTACACCTCGTTTATGGCAACGCTGGTAAAGTCAGCAGGATTTTTTGCGTTCTTGAAATTATTTGAAACCGCATTTGGTAAGGTCCATAACCAATGGGAAGTTTTATTGAGTGTAATCATTGTGCTTACTATAATTGTAGGAAACATCACAGCTGTTTTTCAGCAAAGCGTAAAAAGGATGTTGAGTTATTCCTCTATTGCACAGGCTGGATTTATGTTATTGGGTGTATATGCAATGAACCTTATGGCCAAGCAAGGCATCATCTTGTATTTTGCTGCTTATGGTTTTGCGAGTATTGGGTTATTTGCAGTTTTGGCTAAGTTTAAAGATCATTCAATTGAAGGGTTAAATGGTTTTGCAAAAAAACATCCGGTTGTAGCAGCATCCATGTTGGTCAGCCTTTTGTCATTGGCTGGAATACCGCTGACCGCTGGATTTTTTGCTAAATATTATATGCTTTTATCGGCAATGAAATACGGTAATTCACTCTGGTTGGTTATTGTTGCCATTCTAGGTGCCGCAGTGAGTATTTACTATTATTTTAGGGTCATTCAAGCCATGTATTTCAAAGAAGAAAATACAGATTCCACTGAAGAAATCAGTTTTACTGCTCCTTTCAAGGTAATGATGGTGATCAATGCCATCTTGTTGCTGGTGTTGGGTGTGCACCCCGATTGGCTGATCATGTTCCTGTAATTTTTACAAATTATCAAGAAGCAAAGCTCCACTCATCAATCTTTTTGATGCCAAAGTAAAGGTTTAACTACTTTTACAGCATGAAATTACTAGATAACCTGGTACTGGCCTGGAGAACCGTTAGGGCCAATAAGTTGAGGACAGGCATAACTGTTGCTATTATCGCTTTCGGTATTATGGCGCTTGTAGGCATTATAACGGCCATCGAGGCGATGAACAGTAGTCTGCGCGATAGCTTTTCAACAATGGGAGCAAATGCTTTTAGTATCCGATACAAAGAGAGAAGGTCTTTTGTAGGTGGTGGTCGAGGTGCAGATGTAACACAATCCAATACCAAGAGCAACCGTAAGGTAAAAAAATCCAATACAGGTAAAATCATCACCTTTAAGCAGGCTACCATGTTTAAACAGATGTATGATTTTCCAGCTGATGTTAGCGTGGGATTAAATGGTCCGCGTAATCAGATAGTAAATTTTGAAAATAAAAAAACCAACCCAACAGTTTCACTCAATGGTGGTGATGAAAACTATTTGCAACTGAATGGGTATGAAATTGCCTATGGTAGAAATTTCAACAAGAATGACGTTAGGAGCGGAACCGATATTTGCATCATTGGTAAGGATGTCGCATCCAAACTGTTTGGAGCAAAATACGATAGGGCACTTGATAAGGTTATTCGCGTTGGTAAAAATAAATACCGAGTTGTTGGTATAACGAAAGAAAAAGGATCCAGCGCTTTTTTACAAGCGGATAATGTGATTTTTGCAACCTATACCAATGTTAGGCAGCGGTATTCCAATCCCAATCAATCCTATTCAATTGCTATAATGGTAAAAGATTTGAATCAGATGGAGACTGCGATTGGGGAAGCAGAGTCGAAATTCAGGCCCATCAGAGGATTGGAAATAACAGAAGACAATAATTTCTACGTAGATAAAAGTGATAGTATAGCTGAAACTTTTATTGGATTACTTGGAACCATTTCGGCTGCTGCGGGTGCAATTGGTTTTATTACATTGATTGGTGCAGCAATTGGTTTAATGAATATCATGCTTGTGGCAGTTTCAGAGAGAACCAAAGAAGTAGGATTAATAAAAGCATTGGGTGGAAAAAAGAATTCAATTCGTGCGCAATTTCTTTTTGAATCTACTTTAATCAGTTTATTGGGTGCAGTTATTGGAATTTTTCTTGGTGTAATCATAGGAAACCTTGTGGGTAGTTTATTGGATACGCCATTTTTTATTCCATGGAACATCATTACTATTGGAATAATTATATGTTCTGGAGTAGGGTTGGCAGCGGGACTTTATCCAGCGATGAAAGCTGCTAAACTTGATCCGATTGTCGCCTTAAGGTATGAGTAAATCTGCAGCTCAATGCTTAGCAATTGTATAATAGAAAAGCCCCGAATTTCGGGGCTTTTCTATTGGTTTAGTTAACCAAACTACATTATTTTGGATCTAATGCATTTTTGATTCTTTCTGAAAGATCCATTAAGTGATATTTACTCATGGTATCAGTTGTTGCAGGGAGAGCTGCCTGAATTTCTGATCTCAATGAAGAAAGATGTGCTCTTACAACAGATGTTACGTCTGTTTTCTTTGGATCTGGACCTGCACTAACTGCACCACCCATTGAAATAGTGATACCACCCGTAGCTGAAGCATTTCCAAGGAGCGCACTCATTCTATCTACATAGCTTTTTTGCAAACTTCTTCTGTAGCCATCAATTGCTTTTTTAGAGCTCAACTCACTGAAGATGCCTTTTTTCATATCTGAAAATAGTTCTGCAATATCATAGCTATTAGGGAAGCGCTTAGAAGCAGTTGTCATTCTTGTTAATCTAGATGCAGAAAGAACACTGCCCAAGGCATTGTCTTGCAGAGATCCAAGTTGATCGCCAGTAGGGCTGCTTATTTTATCCAAAATTTTTGGATCAATCATCCATGTTGGTGTTGTAAACAACTGGTTGTTCAAGAAAGCTACTGCTTCTTTTTGAACAGCTTTTGGCGTTACTTCAAAAACACTTCCGTCTTGCTCAACACTTTTTTGAGTTTCATAGTATCCACCAATGTTACGGGATACATGTCCAACATACCTGTTGAATTGTCCAACAACCTGACGGTACATTTGTGCAAGATTTTCATACCTGTCTGATTCTTCTTTTGTCCACTCAGGTAATTGAGTCATGATTCTCTTCAGGTTCTTGATACCGTATTCACTTGCCTTTACAGAATTATCACCCAGGTCTTCACTTTGTGTTCTTGGGTCTGACATGTTTCCATACTCATAAGTACCAAACCAAATTCTTGGGTTCTTTGCAAGGCGCTCGTTGTATAATTTGTTACGTTGTTTTTTATCTACTTCAACATCATCAGCACCATATCCATATCCCCATTCAATTGCCCAATCATCGTAATCGCCAATTCTTGGGAACA
>JBKCGF010000275.1:0-8172 GCA_046303455.1 Chitinophagaceae bacterium
TCTATGCAGATCATGCCAAGTTTCAGACTGCTGAAAAGCACTACAATCAACTCTCAGCTGAATTAAAATCTGCCGAGCGTACCTACGAAGAGCTATTTGAAAAAATAATGCAGATTGGAGATTAAAAAGACTTCAAATTGAATAAAACAAAGAAGGCTGTCCGGGTGGACAGCCTTTGATTTTTGTGATCCCGATTGGATTCGAACCAATGACCTACAGCTTAGAAGGCTGCCGCTCTATCCAGCTGAGCTACGGGACCGGAAGAACTTGGGGTTGCAAAGATAATTTTTTTTAGTTTGCAGACAAGAAACATTAGCAAGAATGGATGTAAAAATTTCCTCTGAATGGAAAAAAAGTTTGGAAAATGAATTCAAGGAGGCCTATTTCCATGATTTGGTAGAATTTTTAAAAACTGAAAAATCCAGTAAACAAGTCGTTTACCCTCCTGGACCCTTGATATTTAATGCATTTAACCTTACCGATCTTGATCAGGTGAAAGTTGTAATTATTGGACAAGACCCCTATCATGGTCCAAATCAAGCCCATGGCCTTAGTTTCTCAGTCCAAAAAGGTATTCCTGCCCCTCCTTCCTTGATGAATATTTACAAAGAAATTCAAAATGATCTGGGAATTACTAATCTAAAAACAAAAGGCGATTTAACTTATTGGGCTAAGCAGGGTGTTTTACTATTAAATGCTACCCTTACTGTAAGGGCCAATCAACCGAATAGCCATGCTGGTATTGGTTGGCAAAGATTTACAGATAAAGTGATTCAGGTTTTAAATGAACAGTGCGAACATTTGGTGTTTATGCTTTGGGGTAATTTTGCTAAAGAAAAAGGAATGCATATCGACACCAAGAAGCATCTGATTCTAAAAGCAGCACACCCCTCACCTTTCTCCGCAGATAAAGGATTTTTTGGATGTAAACATTTCTCTAAAACAAACGAGTATCTGATCAAATACGGCAAATCCCCAATTGATTGGATGATAAATTAAAAATTAAGATGATTAAAAACATATTGGGGAGAGTATTTACAATTTGGGGTGGTTTAGTTTTCGTTGGTACTATGCTGATTTTTATTGTGCCCATCTGGGCAACAGGTTTAATGCCTGAACCAAACCGAACTGCCTGGGTAATTAGATTTTGTAGAATGTGGATGGCTTTGTTCTTCCCTCTAAGTGGTATAAGGCTGACGATTAAAGGAAGATCTCAATTTAAAAAAGGTGAAAACTATGTCGTGGTTTGTAACCATAATTCTTTAATGGACGTTCCGTTAACTAGTCCAGGTATTCCAGGAGCCAACAAAACGATCGCCAAGATTGGGATGTCTAAAATTCCCCTCTTCGGTATTATTTATAAAAGAGGCTCAGTATTACTTGATCGTAAAAATGATGAGAGCAGAAAGTCCAGTTATATGGAAATGAAACATGTACTATCACAAGGAATGCACATGTGTATTTATCCTGAAGGCACAAGAAATAAAACTGATGATCCACTGAAATCTTTTCACGACGGAGCTTTCAAGCTATCTTATGAGACAGGTAAAAAAATTATCCCATGTCTCATCAGAGGAACCCGATCAATGTTGCCTTTGGATAAAACATTTTTTTTCTGGCCAGGAAAAGCAAGTATGGAGTTTTTATCTCCTGTTGATCCTGCAGATTTTTCAGATGCTGTTGCACTAAAGAAACATGTGTTTCAGCTCATGTGGAATGAGTTGAGTAAATAAATTATTGCGTATAGAAATAACGTGTACGGTTAACTTTTAAATCGCGCAATAATCCTGATTTTGGACTGATTGTAATATTGAAGTAACGGTATAATCCGATTGGTGTTACATTAATTGACATTTGCCAGCAATGTAAATCTCTTGAAATGAAGGTAGTTAGTGATTGAAGCTTTTTTGTATTTAAATCATAAAAACCACTTCCTCCTATTTTCCATTTTGGAGACAAACTGAAATCACCATTGAAATTAAAGCTCGATGTTACTTGTTTCTTGAAGGTGTAGTCGGCTTGCGGTAAACGAGCAAAACTTAGTGAATAAGAAACATTGATTGACCAAGGTATACTGAAATCAGTAAATTCAGCAGGATTCCGCTGCATATATTCCATTTGAGCCATAATTTGATCGTTACTCAAATTTTGAGTTACATCATCATCCAATTCAGGTTTTTTCTTTTTATCGTTTCCTTTTTTACTCTGAAAATTAGCGGAGATATTTACACTACCACTAACCAAAGACCCTAAGCTGAATTTCTCAGCGTTCCAGGCATATTTATTGAGGGGTCGACCAGTTGATGGATCAACTTGATAAGGATCTAAAATAGCGTTAGCGGTAATATTTATTTTTTCAAACAAATTACTTCTTGCGTATAAATTGAAAGTGCTCAACTGGAAAGTGTCAATTAAAAAATTATAGCCACCTGAAATCCCAAAACCATCTAAGAGTTTGACTTTTTTCAATTCAGCTTCACCTGAATCAGTCTTAGACCTCACTTTCATTTCCAAGTTGTTATCAAGACTAAAACCAATACCACCGTTTTTACCAGGTGAGAAAGGCTGGTAAATAGCTCCATCAAAAACAGACATTAAGACACGATTTCCAGCTTTATCAACTTGTTCTCTATAGTAATAGGCAGCCATTAAATCAGGCTTGTAATTCATACTCATTTGAGGTCGCATTACATGTCTAATGGCCTGAACCCTTGCCTCTTTGTTCTTAGATTGATAGGTACCAAAAATTGCTGTACTGAAGGAGAGTCCCATTGTAACTTCCCTTGCAGCATAGAAACCTTTTTGAATAGAGCTGTCTAATTTTTCTGTAACCGGATTCCACTTTCTATTGAATTTTTGAGCAAACCATCTTTCTTTAAATCCGAGACTTGGTGCTATTTGGAAAGGACCTAAAGAAGGTAGAGAGAGTGTAATGGGGATATCATGACTTGCACCCCATTGGAAAGTGTCAATCAGCTGCTTGAACCTGAAAGAAGTATCATAAAAAGATATCTGCCCTCTATAATTACCATTATAAGCAACGCCTAGCTTTTCATACCATTTGGATTCTCCAATCGACTCCTTGGCTTGAAATGGGTAGATGGTGTTCATCACAAAAGCGATATCTGGTAAATTCAGGTTCACTAACCTTGTGGAAGTATTCTGATTGTGGTTCAGGTTGACGGCCAAATTGAATGGAGTTCCTTGCCAGTTTTTTTGGTAAGAAATAGAGGAACTCAATTGGTTGGTAAAGTTCATGGGCTGCTGATAATTTCCGGCACCTTGCACATTTCCACCAAAACCTGGGTTAACCAGTCCCGCATTAGGAACCAAAGAAAGATATTTGCTGCTACCTGCATTTACATTTGCGCTAAAACTAACTCCAGGTCTAGCTTTGCTATCCATACTATGAGCCCAGGTAACAAAAAAGCTTTGGTTTTTTCTGAAATCAGGATCTCCTTTAAAAGCAAATTTTGTATTCTGAATACTGATGTTAAAGTTTCCGTTGTATTTATACCTAACTCTGTAAGATGGCGAAAAATTTGCCCTCCAAGATCCATATGAGTATAAATCGAACCACAATTTGGCATCTAGGTATTCATTGAAGGCCTTGTAATAACCAAGACCTTCCAAGCCAATACCAAAATCTTCTGTCACTGTAAATTGTGGAGGTAGAATTCCTGATTGTCTTCCTTTTTTCATGGGAAAGATTCCGAAAGGCAGATAAAGAGGAACAGGAACATCTTCAAACTCAGGATGAACGGGGCCTGTCACCACTAGCTTCTTGTTCATGAATTTTGCCTTACTGAATCTAAAAGCAAAATGCGGAGTATCCAGATTACAGGTGGTAAATCTTCCATTTGCAGCAAAAAATGTTTCCTGATTGATTTTCTTTACTTTTTCGGCATAATTGAAGAATTCATCCTGTTGAAAGAATGAACTATAAGTCAATCCTTTTTGCGACTTAAAATTGAAACTGAGGCTATCACTAACCGTTGTGGTTTCACCTTGCTTTAATTTGGCCATCCCTGTAACCAGTCCAGCACTATCTCTTCCCATCTTGGCAAGCACATATTGTGTTTGTTGGTCAAACTCAATTTTGGGGGCATTCAAAACAATATCCTCAAATTTCACTTCTGTTTTTCCATACAGAAAGATCTTTTTGGTGTCAACATCTAACACCATTGAATCTTCTGCTTTATAGTCGACAGGAGAATTAATTGAATCTTTTGAGATTTTTAGATTCATGGTATCAACCTTGGATTGTTTTGTTGAATCAAAGGTTGATTTTGGATTTGTTGTATCTGATTTTTTGATTTGAAAACCAGCTGAAAACGGACTTGCCTTGGCTGCCTTGGGGATTGTTAAAATCAAGAGTACCCCTGAAGACAAAATCAAGAATAAAAGATATTTTAAGCTAAATTTGCTTTTTGCGTGCAGCATAAGTTGTGGCAGGCAAAATTAAACAAAATTAAGCTTAAGATATTGTGAACATTACGTCAAACTTCATTCATCTAAAGCACAAGGCTATGTGTGTTAAAACAAGACTTTATTGCATAGTAATGCTCATTTTCGTGGGTTTACTAAATACAGTTAGTGCCCAGACCAATCCAAAACCTCAAAAAATCAAAACAATCATCATTGATGCGGGGCATGGAGGCACAGACGTTGGCGCAAGAGGCGCTTATTCTACAGAGGCCCAAATTACCCTACAACTTGCACTTCGTTTAGATACATTGTTAAGAAGCGAAATGCCTGACACAAGGTTTGTGATGACAAGAACGACTGATATTTATCATCATGTTAGAGAGAAAGCAGATATTGCTAACAATGAAAAAGGTGATTTATTCGTATGTATTCACGTAAATGCTGCGCCACCCAAAAAAACAGTTACAGGGTATAAGTCGGTTCCTTATTACAAAGGAAAAGGAAGCAAACGTAAAAAACTATACAAGAAAGTCCCAATTTACAGCACCTCCCCCAACCCAGCACACGGAACTTCAACTTATATATGGGCGGCCGACAGATCAGATGAGAAAGCACAAGGAATTATTGCAGATGAAAGATATGAATCGTCTGCAGAGATCATGGATGTTCCAGATGTAAATAGTCCAGAAGCCATGATCAAAGCCCGATTATGGTCGCAAAAATTCTTCAAAAATTCAGTCCAGTTAGGCACCTTGATTGAAAACGAGTTTGTGAACATCGGAAGAAAGAGCCTTGGGGTTCTGCAAAGAAACCACATGGGTATTTGGGTATTACAAGCAACCAACATGCCTGCAGTACTCATTGAAACTGGTTTTATTACTAATAAAGATGAAGAGGATTACCTGAACAGTGAAGCTGGACAAATTGAAATGACACGTGCAATGGCGAATGCCATTATCAAATATAAACAAGCTATCGACGGAAAATAACCCAAGAACAACTCCCAAAAAATGAAAGTATCAAACGAAACGAAAATAGGTGCTTTAACAGCCATCGCCATTACTTTACTTATTCTTGGTTTCAATTTTCTAAAAGGTAAAAACCTCATCGAGAAAAAAGCTACCATGTACATTTCCTTCACAAAAGTCAATGGACTAAACATGGCGGATATGATTAAAATAAATGGACTTAAAGTTGGAGGAATAGAAGATATGCAAGAGACAGATCCAAATCTTAGTGGAATCGTTGTTGCATTTCATCTAACACGTGCTATCAATATTCCTGATGACACCTATGCGCAGGTAGTAACCAATCCTTTGGGGGCTTCCTATATTGAATTGGTAATGGGAAAATCTAAGAACTTCATAAAGGACGGTGACACATTGAAGAGTGTAGAAACAAAAGGACTTATTCAGGATGTTCAAGACCAATTGGCGCCTACAATTGATAATCTGAATAAAACACTTGCCGCATTAGAGGAGACTGTAAAAAGAGTTGGTAATGTTTTTGATGAAGATGCCAAGCAAAATATTGGAAAAACGCTCAAAGAATTGGCTATTGCAACAGATCAAATCAACAATATGTTAGCACCTGGTAAAGGGAGTATTGCAAAATCAGTTGACAATGTAGCAGATATTTCAGGTAACATCAAAAAGAACAATGATTCGATATCCATGATGATTGGTAATCTTACAAAACTATCGAGGGACTTATCGACTGCTGAAATCGGAGCAACGGTTAAGTCGCTTGAAAAAGCAGCAGCTAACCTTACCCTCATATTAAATGGCATCAATGAAGGAAAAGGAAGTCTTGGAAAACTAACAAAAGATGATGCACTTTATAAAAACCTTACAAGCACTTCCAACAGTCTTAATATTTTATTGCAGGATCTTAGACTGAACCCTAAGCGTTATGTACAGGTTTCTGTTTTTGGAAAAAAAGACAAGACTGGTCCACTTATGCAACCCTTGCCGGATTCTACCGGAAAATAATCTGGCATGTTAAGAAAAATCACTCTTCTTTTCATTGCTTTGGTTCTTTGCTTACAATATCAGTTGTATGCACAAATTCCTGTTGATGCAGGAGGAGGAAAATTTGTGCAAGTTATAAAGGCCAACAAATTCATCAGAGTGAAACAAGAAGTTGGAGGAGATTTAAATTTACTTGTAGGAAATGTTCTGATGAAACAAAACAATACCTTGTTTTATTGCGATAGTGCAATTCAAAATGTATTTATCAATCAAGTTGAAGCATTTGGGAATATACACATCAACGATAACGATAGCGTTCACACTTATTCCCAATACATGAAATATGACGGGAATGCGAAGATTGCTCAACTGAAAAACAAAGTCAGGCTCACTGATGGCAAAGGAGTATTAACCACTGAGGCATTGGAGTATCAGGTAGACCCACAAATTGGCACTTACCTTGATGGCGGAAAAGTAGTCAACGGAGAATCTGTATTAACCAGTAAGATTGGTATTTATTATGCAAATACAAGAGAAGTTTATTTCCAAAAGAATGTAAAACTTGTAGACCCTGAATACAGAATGACTACAGATACGCTTTTGTACAATGTAAATACAGAAGTAGCCAATTTTGTTTCTCCTACTATCATCAATGATGGTAAGACAAAAATCCTGACTAAATCAGGATACTACGATTTGAAAAAAGGCAATGCAAGTTTTACAAAAAGACCTGTGATTATCGACAGTGTTCAAACAGTTGTGGCGGACAGTATTTTCTACAATAAAATAACAGGTGAAGGTTTGGCAAATGGAGATGTAACCTATAAAGATTCAGCACAAGGCATCTCAATGCGAGCTGGAGCAGCACAATTTAACAATCAATCAAAAAGCATCAATGCCTATAAGCGACCACTTATGGCATTGAAACAAAATACAGATTCAATCTATATTGCAGCAGATACCTTGTTTTCAGCTTATCTTAAAAAAGACAGCACCAAGAAAATCATAGTAGATACCATCAGATTTTTTCGCGCTTTTTATGATGTGAAAATATTTTCCGACTCCCTACAAGGTAAGAGCGATTCCTTGTTCTACTCTGGTTTTGATTCTACATTCAGCTTTTATAAAGAACCAGTTATTTGGGCCCAGGGAAGTCAGATTTCTGGTGATACTATTTACTTGGTCACAAGAAATAAAAAACCAGACCAGGTCTTTGTCAATGAAAACGCCTATTCAATCAATCGTACCAATGAAGGTTTGTTCAATCAGCTCAAGGGCACAAACATGAATGGACAATTTATCAATGGTGAGATCGATTTTCTTCGTGCAAAAGGGAATAGTGAAAGTCTGTATTATTTACAAGACGACGATAGTTCTTATATTGGGATGAACTATGCAATGGCAGATGCCATCACCATGAAATTCATCAATAAAGAGCTAAAAAGAGTATCATGGGTAAATGGTGTTTCTGGAACAACCTACCCCATGAATAAAATTCCTGATGAAAAGAAACAATTAAGGAATTTCAAGTGGCTGGATGCATTAAGACCTAAAACACTGGCAGACCTTTATAAAAAATAATTACTATGCTTTTAGCAATCTTTATCGTTGGCTATTTTGCCATTGCATTTGAGCATCAAATAAAATTAAATAAAGCTGCAAGCGCACTGATAACTGGTGTTTTGTGCTGGACAATTTATATTCTGAATGGTGCAGATCACGATGCTGCACATCATGCCTTACTAGAACACATGGGAGAGATTTCGGGTATTTT
>JBKCGF010000276.1:0-1587 GCA_046303455.1 Chitinophagaceae bacterium
GGCATGGCACAGTGCAGGTACATACAGAACTACAGATGGACGCGGAGGCGGCGGAAGAGGCATGCAACGTTTTGCGCCTTTGAACAGCTGGCCTGATAATACCAACCTCGATAAAGCACGTTTGTTGCTTTGGCCAGTGAAGAGGAAGTATGGTCAAAATTTGTCATGGGCCGATTTAATGATCCTTGCAGGTAACTGTGCTTTGGAGTCAATGGGCTTCAAAACTTTTGGTTTTGCAGGTGGTCGCGCTGACGTTTGGGAACCAGACGAAGACATTTATTGGGGTGCAGAGCGTGAGTGGTTGGGTGATAAAAGATATACTGGCGATCGTCAGTTAGAAAATCCATTGGCAGCTGTGCAAATGGGGTTGATCTATGTAAATCCGGAAGGACCAAATGGCAATCCTGATCCATTGGCCTCTGCACGTGATATTCGTGAAACGTTTGCGCGTATGGCGATGAACGACGAAGAGACTGTCGCCTTGATTGCAGGTGGTCACACTTTTGGAAAAACACATGGTGCTGCAGATCCAAACAAATATGTAGGAAAAGAACCAGCAGGTGCAACTTTAGAAGAGCAAAGCACGGGTTGGAAAAATAGTTTTGGTACTGGAAATGGTGAGTATACTATCACTAGTGGATTGGAAGGTGCATGGACAACCACACCAACACAGTGGAGCAACAATTATTTTGAAAATCTTTTTGGTTACGAGTGGGAATTGACAAAGAGTCCAGCAGGCGCAAATCAGTGGAAGCCCAAGAATGGTGGTGGTGCAGATTCAGTTCCAGATGCACACAATCCTGCTAAGCGTCATGCACCAACCATGCTAACGACTGATATTGCATTGCGTGTTGATCCGGCTTATGAAAAAGTATCTCGTAAGTTTTACGAGAATCCAGAATATTTTGCTGATGCATTTGCAAGAGCCTGGTTCAAATTAACACACAGAGATATGGGACCACGTTCTCGTTATCTTGGTGCTGAAGTTCCAGCTGAAGTGTTGATCTGGCAAGATCCTATCCCAGCAGTTAATCATCCATTGGTTGATGCTGCAGATGTAGAATTGTTGAAAGGTAAAGTGTTGGCTTCGGGTTTATCTGTTGCTGAATTGGTTTCTACAGCATGGGCTTCTGCATCTACTTATCGCGGTTCAGACAAGCGCGGTGGCGCAAATGGTGCAAGGGTTCGTTTGGCTCCTCAAAAATATTGGGAAGTGAATAATCCTTCTCAGTTGGGTAAAGTTTTGGATGTATTGGAAGCTATTCAAAAAGAATTCAATGCTGCACAAAATTCTGGAAAGCAAATTTCACTTGCTGATTTGATTGTATTGGCAGGATGTGCTGGTGTTGAGCAAGCAGCTAAAAATGCAGGGAAATCGGTTAAGGTTCCATTCACACCAGGTAGAGCAGATGCTTCTCAAGAAGATACAGATGTTGAATCTTTCAAAGTATTGGAACCACATGCAGATGGATTCCGCAATTATACAAAAGCACAGTTTGCTGCAATAACTGAAGAAGTATTGATTGATAAAGCACAGTTGCTTACACTTACTGCTCCTGAAATGACTGTATTGGTAGGTGGTATGAG
>JBKCGF010000277.1:0-1788 GCA_046303455.1 Chitinophagaceae bacterium
TCGTGAAAGAGTTGGTTGAATTTCACAAGATTGATGCAACAAGATTCACCTCTGAAGGTATGGGCGAAGCCAAACCAATTGGAGATAACAATACACTGGAAGGAAGGGCCAAAAACATGCGAGTTGAATTTATTAAGCAATAAAATTGGGCCTAATTAGTTATTGTTCTAAAGGTTAGATTGATTCTCGGGACTGTAATTTTTTTACTCGGAGGCAATCGATGCAGCCAGTGAGACTGTGTAGTTCCTTTCATCACCAGCAAACTTCCATTATCTAATGTCAACTCAACTTTCTCCTGAGTTTCTTTGTGTTTGAAAGCAAATTTTCTCACCGCACCAAAACTTACCGAAGCAATCGCGCCTTCTTTTTTCAATTCTTTTTCATTGTCGGTGTGCCAACCCATGCCTTCCTCTCCACTGTGGTACAAATTGAGCAAACAGGAATTATAGGTTTCGCCAGAACATGCCTCCACTTTGTCTTTTATTGACTTCAGTACTGCAGTCCAAGGCAACGCTGATTTTTTTACATGGGAATAAGTGTAGTCGAAGCGCTTATCGCCGTACCAGGCGACTTTTCTTTTGGTGATGATTTTTTTACCAAACATCATCACCTCGTCGTGTTCCCAAGCGATATCTGTCGATAAGACTTTTAAAAAATGATCTGCTTCAAATTGCCCCCAAACCATCCCATGGTAATTGACAATACCATCGAAAGGCAATAAATTTTTATTTGCATCTGCATTAGGTTCTTCAAAAAGTGAAATCGACTTAACGATTTGCATATGTGATTATTTTTCTTGCTCCCATCTGAGGATAGCGGCTTTTCTATTAAGGCCCCACATATAACCACCAAGTTGTCTGTTTGTTTGAACTACACGGTGACAAGGTATAATATATGCAATGGGATTCTTTCCAATGGCTGTACCAACGGCTCTTGAAGCTTTTGGTTTTTCAATTTCTGTTGCTATGCTGATGTAATTGGTTGATGTCCCAAATGGAATGTTTAGAAGTGCTTTCCAAACTTTCAGTTGAAACTCAGTCCCCTGCAAGTGTAAATTGATTTTAGGCCATTTCGTAGTGTCATGGTTGAAAAAACACATAACATCTTGATGTTCCTGAGTCGATTTGAGTTTAAGTTGTGCTGATGGAAATCTCGTTTCAAGTTCAGCAATTGCAGATGCTTTGTCATTGACAAACCAAACAAAACAAATGCCTTTATGTGTTGATGCAATTAATAACTCACCAAAAGTTGAATCCCTAAAACTATAATGAATTTCAAAATCTCCTGATTGAGCAGGCGCCTCTGTATTGATTTCGAAAATGGTAATGAAGTCAGCTGGTATTAATTTAGGATCAGTTAAATAAGGGTCATTGTCAAAAAGACTTTGTTGCGCTGCTTTCATTGCAACAAAGCTAAATCAAATAAACATTCGATTACAGCGTGACAAATGAAGGGACAATCACCAGAGGGCAATGTACTTTTTCGGTTAAGTGTTTTGCAGTACTTCCCATGATTAAATCTTTGATTTTTGAATGTCCTTTTTGTCCGATGACTACCATATAAGGGTCAATTCTATTGATGGTATCAAGTATGCCTTTATAGGGAGAACTGTGTAAAACAATTTCTTTTTCAGGCACTGGTACAGGAATCTGATCACCAAAACACTGCTTGACGTATTTATCCATTTTCACTTTAGCTTCTTTTATTCTTTCTTTTTCTAAAGCCACTGCATCTTCGGCTTTTGGATTGTTCATGATTGTTGGTAAATCACAGACATGTAGAATAACT
>JBKCGF010000278.1:0-4660 GCA_046303455.1 Chitinophagaceae bacterium
TGTTAGCATGCTTTGGCATCAGCGAAAAAATCAGTGATGCTGTTCTGCAGGAAGATTACCTCAAAAATATTCCAACAGCACTAACAAGAACTTCCGCTTTTTTAGAACAAGCTGTTTTCAATACTTATCACAGTGAAAGTAAGATGATGCGCTACATCAAGTTTTTGGAAAACAAAGACCTTTCGCTAAACACATCAATGATTTCATTAGGAAGCTGTACCATGAAACTCAACGCCGCCAGTGAGATGATGCCATTGAGCTGGCCATGCTGGAGCAGTATTCATCCATTCGCGCCATCTGAACAAACAAAAGGTTACCAATATCTTGTTGAAGAACTTTCCAAATACTTAAATGAGGTTACTGGATTTGATGCTTGCAGTCTTCAACCCAATAGTGGTGCTCAGGGTGAGTATGCTGGACTCCTTGCCATCAGAGGTTATCATTTATCTAGAGGAGATCATCACCGCAATGTGATGCTGATTCCTATTTCAGCTCACGGAACCAACCCCGCCTCTGCAGTTATGGCAGGTATGAAAGTGGTCGTGGTAAAAGCCCTCGAAAATGGCTATATCGATGTAGATGATTTAAAAGAGAAAGCCAATCAATACAGTGATGCACTTGCAGGAATCATGATTACTTATCCCAGTACATTTGGAGTATATGAAGAGACTGTAAAAGAAATCACTCAAGTTATTCATGAGCATGGTGGACAAGTGTACATGGATGGTGCGAATATGAATGCACAGGTTGGACTAACTGCTCCTGGCTTAATTGGTGCAGATGTTTGCCATCTTAATCTTCATAAAACTTTTGCAATTCCACATGGTGGTGGCGGACCTGGTATGGGGCCAATCTGTGTGAAATCACATTTGGCACCATTCTTACCAGGACATAGTTTCAACAACAGCAATGAGCTTGATCTCACCAAAGGCAATACTGCAGTTAGTGCCGCTCCTTATGGAAGCGCAAGTATTTTGTTGATTAGTTATGGTTACATCAGAATGCTTGGCAGCAAGGGTATAAAAGCCTCTACTGAGTATGCAATTTTGAATGCGAATTACATGAGATGCAGGTTGACTGGCCATTATGATGTTCTCTATCTAGGAAAAAACAACACCTGTGCGCATGAATTTATTGTCGACTTAAGACCATTTAAAAAATCTGCAGACATTGAAGCAGAGGATGTGGCAAAGCGTTTGATGGACTACGGATTCCATGCACCTACAATGAGTTTTCCAGTTCCAGGTACCATTATGATTGAGCCAACAGAAAGTGAAGACAAAGGTGAGCTGGATCGTTTTTGTGATGCCCTCATTTCCATCAGAAATGAAATCAGAGAAATCGAAAATGGAACCTCAGACAAAAAAGACAATGTATTAAAAAGAGCTCCACATACACAACAGAATATATGCACCAATGAATGGGATAGACCTTATACAAGACAAAAGGCTGCCTTCCCTGTAGATCGTCTTCATATCAGTAAATTCTGGCCAACTGTTGGCAGGGTGAACAATACGTATGGCGACCGAAATTTGATATGCACCTGTGAACCTGTTAGCAGCTACGCAGAATAGTACCATACGTTGAAAACTTTTTAATTAAATTCTTGAATTTTTTTTCAAGCATTCAGGTCTTTTTCTTATTTTCAGACGAACGCTTGCCGATATATTGGATTTTTTCTATCCAACTAATCGAATTATTAGAATTTATTTAAAATTGGTTTTCTTATGGCAAGAAATCTGGGATTATACCGCCCTGAATTCGAAAGAGACGCATGTGGAATTGGTTTTGTAGCAAACATCAAAGGAAATAAAAGTCACCAGATTATATCTGATGCACTAACAATCTTGGAGAACATGGAGCACAGAGGTGCCTGTGGCTGCGAAAACAATACAGGTGATGGTGCAGGCATATTAATTCAAACACCACATGCTTTTTTCTTTGATGAGTGTTTGAAATTGGGTGTACATCTGCCGGCTTTTGGCAGGTACGGCGTAGGGATGGTTTTCTTTCCGAAAGAGCTTAGGTTAAGAGAAGAGTGCAGAGAAATTTTTACAAGAACAACTGAGGAGTTGGGCATGGAGGTATTGGCTTGGAGAAAAGTACCTGTAAACCCAGAAGACATCGGTTTTACTGCCAGATCAGTTGAGCCAGAAATTGAACAAGTTTTCATTTCTTGTCCAGATCATATTACTGATCCCATGGCATTTGAAAGAAAACTTTTTGTTTTAAGAAATTATGCCAGCCACCTGATCAACAACAGTGTAAAAAAAGATGCGATTGGATTTTTCCTTGCATCACTATCCTATAAGGTTGTAATATACAAAGGTCAGTTAACCAGTGGACAGGTTCGTAATTATTACCCTGATCTACAAAATAA
Source organism: Chitinophagaceae bacterium (assembly GCA_046303455.1). Classification (GTDB taxonomy): domain Bacteria; phylum Bacteroidota; class Bacteroidia; order Chitinophagales; family Chitinophagaceae; genus Pollutibacter. The sequence goes on from JBKCGF010000278.1 coordinate 2,381, forward strand.
AAAACTGGCAAGTGCCCTTGGACTTGTTCACTCCAGATTTGCAACCAATACTTTTCCTTCCTGGAAACTAGCACAGCCATTTCGTTATATAGCACATAATGGTGAAATCAACACCTTACAAGGTAATTTGAACTGGATCAAGACCAATGAAAAAGGATACACCTCCCCCTTTTTTACAAAGGAAGAAATGGAAATGATTCTACCATTGGTTTCTGGCAGTCAGAGTGACTCTGCCAGTTTAGATAACATGATTGAACTACTCACCATGACGGGCAGATCTCTCCCCCATGTGATGATGATGTTGATTCCTGAGGCATGGGACGGCGATGACATGATGGATCCAGTAAAAAAATCATTTTATGAGTTTCACGCTTCTATCATGGAACCCTGGGATGGTCCAGCTTCTATTTCATTTACTGATGGAAGAATGATTGGTGCTACACTAGACAGAAATGGATTAAGGCCATCAAGGTATTGCGTTACATCGGATGACCGTGTAATTATGGCTTCAGAAACAGGAGCATTGCCAGTTGATCCATCTATTGTAATTGAGAAAGGAAGACTTCAACCTGGTAAGATGTTTATTGTGGATATGGAAGAAGGGCGTATTATCAGTGATGAGGAAGTGAAGAAAAATATATGCGGACAAAAACCTTATGCTGATTATTTAAACAAGTATAAAATCAGGTTAAATGAATTACCAGAGCCACGTGTAACTTTTACTCATCTTCAACCCGACCAAGTATTCAAGTATCAAAAGGCATTTGGATACAGTGCAGAAGATTTAGAAAACATCATTGCACCAATGGCATTGGATGGCAAGGAACCCATTGGCTCTATGGGGACTGACGTTCCATTGGCTATTCTGAGTGATCAACCACAACATTTAAGCAGTTATTTCAAACAGTTGTTTGCCCAGGTAACCAACCCTCCTATTGATCCGATCAGAGAGCGACTGGTAATGTCTCTTGCCACATTTGTAGGGAACAATGGCAATATGTTGATTGAAGATCCATTGAGCTGCCATACAGTCGCCCTTAAACATCCTGTTTTAACCAACCATGATCTTGAAAAAATTCGAAGCATAGATACCGGAATTTTTCAGGCCAAAACTTTACAATGTTATTTCAGAGCAGATGGAACTGCTGGTGCATTGAAAAAAGCATTGGATCGAATTTGCAGGTATGCTGTGGATGCTGTAGAAGATGGGTTTGAAGTCTTGATTCTACAAGATCGAGCAATCGATTCAGACCATGCACCAATACCTTCTTTGTTATCGACTGCTGCTATTCACCATCACTTGATTAGGAAAGGCTATCGTGGAAAAGTTGGAATCATTGTTGAAGCAGGAGATGTTTGGGAAGTCCATCATTTTGCTTGTCTAATTGGATTCGGTGCCACTGCTATCAATCCCTATCTGGCTTTATCCAGCATAAGGGATATGAAGATGAGTGGAAAAATGAAAACTGAAATTGATCCTGAAAAATTAAAGAAAAACTACATAAAAGCAATCAACGAAGGCTTGCTTAAAGTCTTTTCAAAAATGGGTATTTCCACCTTGCAATCTTATCAGGGTGCACAGATTTTTGAAATAATCGGATTGAATCAGGATGTAGTCAATAAATATTTCACAGGCGCTGTTTCAAGAATTGAAGGATTAGGTCTTGATGAAATTGCAAGAGAAGCTTTAGCGAAACACAGTCTTGCTTTCAGCAAAAAAAACATACCAGTAGATCGTCTTCCAACGGGAGGCATTTATCAATGGAAAAGAAAAGGTGAATTTCATCTCTTCAATCCTCAAACCATACATCTGCTGCAACATTCAACAAGAGTTGGTGATTATAACCAGTTCAAAAAATATTCTAAACTGGTAAATGAACAGAGTGAAAAGGCCTGCACACTAAGAAGCATGTTTGCCTTTAATCCTTTGCGCACATCAGTTCCACTTGAAGAAGTAGAATCTGCAGAAAGCATTTACAAAAGATTTGCTACTGGCGCAATGTCATTTGGATCAATATCATGGGAAGCCCATACAACACTGGCTATTGCGATGAATAGGCTGGGTGCAAAAAGCAACACTGGTGAAGGTGGCGAAGATGCTATTCGCTATCAACCGCTTGAGAATGGAGACTCAATGAGATCTTCTATCAAGCAAGTTGCATCTGCAAGATTTGGAGTGACTGCACAATATTTAACTGAAGCAGATGAATTACAAATTAAAATGGCACAGGGGGCAAAACCTGGTGAAGGTGGTCAGCTACCCGGACATAAAGTAGATGA
>JBKCGF010000279.1:0-2252 GCA_046303455.1 Chitinophagaceae bacterium
GATTTATTCCATTTGGTAAGGCACAATCACCTGATCTGACTGATTTTCCAGATGGGGTTGACACCTTAGCCTTTTTGATCAACTTGACATAATAATGTCAAAATTTCATACCAGAACTCGCCTCTAAAACCATCCGCCTAAGAATTTGTTAAATAGGTCGATTGGTAGACTGAAATTCAGTCATGTTTACTTATTTGCATGGTGAGGGCATTATTTTTGATAAAAATCAGGTATAAATAGTAAAAATTAAAGAACATGAACATCAAACAAACACTAACCGTAGTATTGATCAGCGCAGTTACCAGTACAGCAGCAATGTTTGGTTATGATTCATTTATCCGAAAACCAAATGGCATTCAAGAGTACAATGGTAAACTGCCGGCTAGCTATGCAGGTTTTTATGACAGCAACAACAATGTTCCTGTACAACCAGTCGACTTTCAACCAGCCTCTCAGGCAGGGGTTCCAGCTGTCGTTCATATTACAACTACAATAGGTTCCAGTCAGGCTAACAACAACCTACCCAAAACAAGAAGAAGTCCGTTCAGCGATTTTTTTGGAGATGATTTCTTCGAAGACTTTTTCGGTGGACCACAAATGAGGAACATGCCTCAACGTGCAAGTGGCTCAGGTGTAATCATTAGTGAAGATGGTTATATCGTTACCAACAACCATGTAATTGAGGAAGCAAATGAAATCAAAGTTACATTGAACAATAAAAAGCAATACACTGCCAAGCTCATTGGAACTGACCCTAGCAGTGATTTAGCCCTTATCAAAATTGAAGAAAAAGGATTGAATTTTTTATTGTACGGAAATTCAGACAATATTAAAGTTGGACAATGGGTTCTTGCTGTAGGTTATCCGCTTAACCTTGAAACAACAGTTACTGCTGGTATTGTAAGTGCTAAGGCCAGAACACTTGGCCTAAACCAAAGAAAAAGTAATAGTCCCATTGAATCCTTCATTCAAACTGATGCCGCTGTTAACCAGGGAAATTCAGGGGGTGCTTTAATCAATATCAATGGCGAACTGGTAGGTATTGTATCTGCGATAGCTTCTCCAACAGGGGCATACGCAGGATACTCCTATGCAATACCTGTTAATATAGTCAAGAAAATCATCAATGATCTTTTACAATATGGTACTGTCCAAAGAGCATACCTTGGTATCAGCTATTTACCCGAAAATGCTCCTGAAGCAGAAAAGACAAAGTTGAATTATAAGGAGGGCCAGGGTGTCCTGGTAATGGACGTAGCAAAAGATGGTGCCATGTCTTCTTCAGGCATACAAACTGGAGATTATATCACCAAAATAAATGGTGTCAAGGTTGCAAACGGCAGTGAAATGGTTGAACAAATCGCCGGTTATAAGCCTGGAGATAAAATCACTGTCCATTTCAATAGAGGTGGAAAGGAATCTTCTACAAACATTACCCTTAAGAACAGGTCTGGCAGCTATGAAATTGTGAAAAATACAATTTCTGATAAACTTGGCGCTACTCTTCAATCATTGGATGCAAAAAAGGCAAAGGAATATGGTGTAAAAGGTGGTGTAATTGTAACAAAAATCAATAGTGGTTTGATTGACGAACAAACAAGAATGCGTGATGGTTTTGTCATTCTCAAAGTAAATGGCACTGAGGTAAAATCGATTGAAGAATTCAATACTGCCATTGGTAAAGCTTCTAAGAGAATTTTATTAGAAGGCTTGTATCCTGGCTATGAAGGCATTTATCAATATACCATTGAATCTGCTGAATAACAGTTCCTCTTGAATACAGAAAAGGCAGAACCTGGTTCTGCCTTTATTCTTTTACCCAAATCTGATATGCCCAAGCCGAGAGATCGGTATAGAGATGACCTGCAACTTCTTTTTTTGCAGCACTGAAATATTCTATAAAACTTCCCGTCTGATTATTTGTTGACAATTCAACATTTTCCAAATGATAGGGAGATAAATTAATTGCAATGATGGCAAGGGATTCAACATCTTTTCTCATAAAACTCAAAACATGGTGATCAACACTGTTACCAAGGAATGTACAGTTTTCGGGCTCTGGAGTTGACTTGAATGCTGGAACTGCTTTTCTCAAATTCAAAATCTGTTTATAAAAATCATGCAATGAGGGACCCCCATTCCATTCGATAATGTCTTTATCAAAAAATTGCAGTCGCTTCTGATTAGGCAATTCTTGTCCACTATAAATCAAAGGTACCCCCTTCCATGTAGCAGAAAATACAGCAAGAGGG
>JBKCGF010000280.1:0-28880 GCA_046303455.1 Chitinophagaceae bacterium
TCCTAAAAAGCCTATTGGAACTTTTATTTTCTTGGGTCCTACTGGTGTTGGTAAAACTGAGTTGGCCAGAGCATTATCGCGTAACATGTTTGATTCTGAAGAGGCATTGATCAGAATCGACATGAGTGAGTACATGGAGAAGTTTACTGTGAGCAGATTGATTGGTGCTCCTCCCGGCTATGTTGGTTATGAAGAAGGTGGACAATTAACCGAACGTGTTAGAAGAAAACCATATTCAGTTATCCTTTTGGATGAAATTGAAAAAGCACATCCGGATATTTATAACATCTTGTTGCAAGTATTGGATGATGGACAACTTACGGATGGATTGGGAAGAAAAGTAGATTTTAAAAATACACTGATCATCATGACATCTAATATTGGCGTTCGTCAATTGAAAGATTTTGGTGAAGGGGTAGGTTTTGCTACAAGTGCACGTCAGGCAAATGCTGAAGAAGCAAGTAAGGCTGTAATTGAAAAGGCATTGAAAAGAACTTTTTCACCTGAGTTTTTGAACAGGGTGGATGATGTAATCATTTTCAATTCACTTGAAAAGCATCATATTTTTGAAATCATAGATATCCTGATGAAAGGCGTAATGAAGCGTCTGTCTAATCTTGGATTCTCATTAGAGCTGACAGAGGAGGCGAAGGAATTTATTGCAGAAAAAGGTTATGATCAGCAATTTGGTGCAAGACCTTTGCATAGAGCAATCCAAAAATATCTTGAAGATCCATTGGCTGAAGAGATACTCAATATGAGTATCAAAGCAGGTGATGTGATGTTGGCAGATTTGGATAAGGAAAATCAGAAAATAGTTTTTTCAATAAAACCGCTGTCTGAAAAGAAGGAAAAATCAAAGGCCTAAACATGATTGAACTCATTTAACTTTGTCCCGGTGAAAACCGGGACTTTTTTATGTACACAACAGAGATAGGATCTGATCTGGTAAAGGCGAAATATCTTCTCGAACAGGGAGAATTGGTTGCTATTCCTACAGAAACCGTGTATGGTTTGGCTGGAAATGGGTTAGATAGTAATGCAATTGCAAAAATTTATGCAGCAAAAAATCGTCCCCAATTCAATCCATTGATCTTGCATGTAGGTAGCATTGAACAAATGGAAAAATGGGTGGAGGAGATACCTGATCTATGCCGTCTTCTTATCCAGCATTTCTCACCAGGCCCTATTACTTATTTATTACCAAAGTCGGATCAAGTACCTGAATTAATTACTGCCGGAAGTAACAGAGTTGCCATAAGGATTCCAGCACATTCAATTACACTTCAATTATTGAATTCACTGGAATTTCCACTTGCTGCTCCAAGTGCAAATCCATCAGGATATGTTAGTCCCGTTTCTACTCAGCATGTTTTCCAAGGTCTAAATGGCAAAATCCCATATATCATCGAAGGGGGATCATGTAAAATTGGTTTGGAGTCGACAATTGTAGGTTTTCAAGACAACAAGGTGGTCGTTCATCGATTGGGAGGTATATCTATAGAAGAAATTCAAGCTGTTTGCAATGTAGATGTTGTGGTTAAATTGGCTCATGCACAACCCACAGCACCTGGACAACTGAAGAGCCATTATGCAACAAAGAAACTTTTGTTACAAGGCGATATAATAGAGAACTTAAGTCTTCATTCCGGTAAAAAAGTTGGTATACTATCATTCAATACCAACTACCATATTTCCAATTCGGTTGAATATGTGTTGTCGACTAATGGGAGTTTGTCAGAAGCAGCATCTGGACTCTTTAGTGCAATGCGTTCATTGGATCAATCGGATGTTGATGTTATTTTAGCAGAATTTTTTCCTGATGAAGGGCTAGGAAAATCCATCAATGATCGTCTTGCCCGTGCTGCATATCCAAATAAATCAGGGAAATAGAATTAACCTAAGGCCTTACTCAAAAAGATCACTCAGTTCCAACCAACGCAATTCCTTTTGGTCAATCAGTTCTGAAATTTCTTTGAAGCGAGCGGAAAGTTTTTCTATTTCAGCATATTCCAGGGTTCCCGCAGTAAGTTGTTCAGTAATAGTATCTTTTTCCTTTGCCAAATTTTTGATCTCCTTTTCTAATGCATCGAATTCTCTTTTCTCGTTAAAGGAGGGCTTTCTTTTAATTGTAGTGGCTTCGGATATTTCGGTTTTTACATCTATACTTTTTATGATTTGATGTTGTTGGGGTTGTTGTTTTGAGGATTGTTCTTCCCGGTATTCTGCATAATTTCCTGGGAAGTCACGGATAACTCCATTTCCTTCAAAAACAAACAGATGGTCCACGATTCTGTCCATGAAGTACCTGTCGTGACTAATAATAATCAAACAACCCTGAAAATCCATCAGGAAGTTTTCAAGTACAGAAAGGGTAGGTAAGTCTAAGTCGTTTGTAGGCTCATCCAGTACGAGAAAGTTGGGGTTTTTGAAAAGGATACTTAACAAATGCAATCTTCTTTTCTCTCCACCACTTAGTTTACTGATATAGCTGTATTGTTGGTCGGGTGTAAAAAGAAACAGCTCTAAAAATTGAGCTGCACTCAATGATCCTCCTTTTGCCAGAGGAAAATTTTCTGCAATGTTTTTTACAAATTCAATTACCCTCAGATCTTGTTTAATAACAAGCCCCTGTTGCGAATAATTGCCAAAGACTATCGTATCGCCAATATTGACCTTCCCGCTATCTGGTTCTTCTAATCCTTGAAGGATATTGATAAAGGTCGATTTTCCTGCACCATTTTTTCCGATAATACCTACTCGTTCTCCTCTTTTGAAAGTATAGTCAAAACCTTCGAGAATTATCTTCTCTCCAAATTTTTTATAGACTTTTTTTAGTTCTGCAATTTTACCTCCAAGTCGACTCATCTTCATTTCCAGTTCTATCTTCTTGTCTTCTATTTTTTGTTTTGCAACTTTTTCAATGTCATAAAAGTTGTCTTGCCTGCTTTTAGATTTGGTGGTTCTGGCTTTGGGCTGTTTTCGCATCCATTCCAATTCCTTGCGATAGGTATTTCTGGCCTTATCTATGGTTGCTTGTTCACTTTCAATTCTTGCGGCTTTTTTCTCGACGTAATTTTGGTAATCCCCCTTGTAAACATAGATCTTGCTGTTTTCCAGTTCCCATATCTCATCACATACACTATCCAAAAAATACCTGTCGTGTGATACAAGTAATAATGTAATCTTTTCTTTGTCGAGGTAATGTTCTAACCATTCAACCATTTCAATATCTAGATGGTTAGTGGGTTCGTCCATGATGAGTAAACAATGAATGTTTTCAAATCCAATGTCTATTAAGGTTTTTGCCAAAGCAACTCTTTTTCTCTGCCCACCGCTTAAGCTCGATACAGGTTGATCCAGGTGATGGATATTTAATTTATCGAGGATCTGCTTTACTTTGGCGTCGAAATCCCAGGCATTTCTTTCTTCCATCTCATTGATGGCTTCAGCGAGTTTATCAAAATCTTGGGCATCTTCTGCTGCCTCGTACTTCTTGATTGCATTCAGGGTGGGGTGGTCGTGGGCAAAAATGTTATCTAACACGCTGGCACTTTCAAAAAAGGCAGGGTCTTGTTCAAAAAGAATACATTTTACTTCTTTGTTGATCCAGCATTTACCTTCATCTGCAGTTTCTTTTCCTGCTAGTATTTTTAAAAGGGTGGATTTACCAGAACCGTTTTTTGCAATCAGTGCAATTTTATCTCCTTCGTTGATGTGAAAACTAAGGTCGCTAAATAGGGGCTTGATTCCATAAGATTTACCCAGTTGCTCTACAGACACATAATGCATGCTGTAAAGATACAAATTGATTGTGGTAAGCGATTAGTTACTTGCTGATCAAGAGTATTGCCAAACAGATTAAAATTGTGATGAGGATGACAATTGGAATTTTAAAGGAGTCCATTTTTTCTTTTTTGATTACCGCATTCAGGGTTTCATTCCAATCCTCCTGTATCTTGGTATGCCTAGAAAGCAGCATTTGCAATTGTATTTGAAAATTGAATTGTGCTTCTGAAGGCAATAATTTACTGGATTCCATGGCCAGTCGCAGGGATTCTTTTTCCAATTGCTCATCATTTGATGAAATGATTATTTCTTGTCGACCTATGCTATACAATTGTTTCAGGTGTTCCAGTAAATGGTATTTGTCCATTTTAAAGCTATCTGTACCGTGTATGTATTGCTCTGTTTTTAAAAAAAGTTGAATGATTTGAACGGGAGTTAGTGCACTGTCTAAGCTATGTCCCATCGACTTCTCTAGCCACCTGTGATAAAGATACTCTTCTCTTTTTCTGGTATCTGATAAAGTGAGGTAAGCTTCTTGAATTTCCCTGTAATAGCTTTCTGTATAATGGTTGTTTCCTGTTTTATCTGGATGGTATTGCAGAGCCAGTTTTCGATAAGCTTTTTTAATGGTTGCCAGGTCTGCGTTTGGCTCGATCTTTAATAATGTATAATAGTCCTTTACTGGCATCACGACAAAGATATTAATTCGATACATTTGTCTAAATACAAATTGTAATATGAAATACATCTTTGTTGCAGTTGTCTTGTTTTTTTCAATGTCTTCAATCTCGCAGACAAATCTTCAGAAGAAAGATTATTTTGAATTGAAGGTATATGAGTACAAGACCAGTGAACAAGAAAAGATGATTGATCAGTTTTTGTCGCAAGCTTACCTTCCTTATTTACACAAAAAAGGAATAAAGCAGGTCGGTGTATTTACCAACATTGCTAATGATACTGCAACTATAAAAAAATTGTTTGTCCTGGTTCCTCATAAAAATATATCCGATATACCGAATATCAATAAAGCTATGTTCGCAGATGACGAAGTTTCAAAAAATGGCAAAGCGTATCTTGAAGCAACAAGTGAGCAACCGGCTTTTGATAGGATAGTCGGTTATGTATTAGAAGGATTTAGATTCGCGCCTACATTGATGATGCCGAAATTGAAATCTTCTGCCAATGAGCGAGTTTATGAGTTGCGCAGTTATGAAAGTGCTTCAGAAAAAAAGTATTGGAAAAAAGTCGAAATGTTCAATGAGGGTGGTGAAATTGATTTGTTTGCAAGATTGAATTTCAACGCTGTTTTTTATGCTGAGGTGGTAAGCGGACCAACAATGCCTAATTTGATGTACATGACCAGTTTTGAAAACATGGAAGATAGAAATGCCCACTGGAAAGCTTTTTCCAATGATCCAAAATGGAAAGAGTTGTTGTCAATGAAAGAATATGAAAAAACGGTAAGTAAGAATGTAACCCTGTTTTTAAGAGCAAAATCGTATTCCAACTATTAATGATAGGAAACACCTGGTACTTTTAGCACCAGTTCGCTACCATAGCAGCCTGCAGGAGTTTGGTAACCTGGTTTCCAATTCCCCTTTAAAATTTCAGTAGCAATAATCAAAGATGCATGTGCAGTAAAAGTATAGCCTTCAGGACCGGCTAGCCTTACTGTAATGCTTTCGCCTTCAGCATTTGTTCCTTTGCCCCAGACCAAAGATTTTCCTTCCTTTCTCATTTTTTCATCTGGTCCAGCTGGTCTTTGGTCGATTCGTTTTTTGATTATATTTCTTACCAATTCAAGTTTTAAGAACCAATTGAAGAACTTTTGCATCTTCATCCATTTGTAGACGGATGGTTTTATGGCAAAGAAGGTTTCTATATTAGGTATTCCCGTGGTATGATGTGCAGTACTAATGTCTCCCCAGGGGATACTCATTACAAATAAATTCTTTTTACCAAAATCGACCCACATGGAATTTTCGCCCAAAGGCGTTCCAATTATTTTACCATTGATTCTTTTTGCGCCACCTTCTCCTAATTTTTCAGCCATGGTTGTTGCCGTTCCATGAGAAATGGTGCTGCCGATAGAAGCGAAAGCAAGTTTAAGATCGGTTACACCCGGGAATAATTCGGTAATTTTTTTGGCTACAGAATCTGTTGGTACTACGTCAAATCCAACGCCAGGCATTAACATACAATTCTTTTCAATGGCAGTTTGGTTGAATGTTTTTACCAGTTCAAAGCAGGAGATGTCTCCATTGATATCTGTATAGTGCACATTATTTCTAATACAAGCTTCCACCATTTGTTTTGCTGTTTTACTAAATGGTCCTGCTGCATGTATCACCAGTTGCTGTCCCTTTAGCAAATTGTCTAATGCTGCAGGATTATCGAGCGCAACAGTTATATATTCTAAGGAAAGTTCTTTTGCAAGATTTTTGATGGCTTCTGTGTTTCTTCCTGCCAGTAAAGGACGTAGGCCATATGTATGGGAAAGTCTGGCAATTAGCTCGCCAGTATATCCATTTGCACCATATAACACGAAGTGATTCTGCATATTCAAACTACACTAAAGATAGTATCTTTGTTCAAATGGATGAGAATATGACAGAATTAGATAAGATAAGGGAGGCTGTTGATTATCTAAAGGCAAAGGTTTTAGGGGATATTAAGGTAGGGGTGGTTTTGGGAAGTGGGCTGGGTTCTTTTACCGACCAGATAGAAGTTCATTTAGAAATTCCTTATTCAGTCATACCACATTTTCCTGTTTCAACTGTAGAGGGACATAGCGGAAAGTTAATTTTTGGACGATTAGGAAATGTTGATTTGATTGTTATGGCTGGAAGATTCCATTATTATGAGGGCTATTCACCTAATGAGGTTGTTTTTCCAATTCGTGTAATGAAATTGTTAGGAGTAGATCATCTTTTCTTATCCAACGCAGCTGGTGGTGTTCATCCTGATTTTAAAGTGGGGGATTTGATGATCATTAAAGATCATATCAGTTTTGCTATTCGTAATCCATTGTTGGGAAAAAATATTGATGAATTGGGTCCTAGATTCCCAGACATGAGCGAGCCTTATGCGAAACGTTTAATTAATAAAGCAATTGAAATAGCAAATTCTCATAACATCCAACTGCACCAGGGTGTATATTTTGGTGTAACGGGACCCACTTTTGAGACAAGAGCAGAATACAAGATGATTAAACTTGTTGGCGCAGATGCTGTAGGAATGAGCACTGTTCAAGAAGTAATCGTTGCTGTGCATTGTGGTATGGAAGTATTTGCAATGAGTGTAATAACTGATTTAGGTATTAGAGATGAAGAAAATAGTATTACACATCAGGAAGTATTGGATGCTGCAAATGAAGCAGCTCCTAAATTAACATCTATTTTTAAACAGCTCATTCAAACCATTTAAATGAGCTTTGTTATTTTGCTCCTGTCATGATGTATTGGATGATTAGTAAGCAAGTATTTTATTTTGTACGTCGGCCAATTATTTTTGGCGGATTACTGTTGCTTTGCATTCTATTCAGTGCAGTACAAACCAATGCACAAGGAAGAGGTGGCATTGGTAGAGCTGCTCAAGGAATGGGTTCTCGAATGGGTGGTTCTGGTGGAGGAGGGGGTTCTGACTCTTTATCTTTTGAAAAAAGAAAATTTTCCGATGATTCTGTAAATGTAAGGTTCAAGTATTTGGATACAGCTCGGTACAGTTTTTTTGATTCTTCAATCTCTGATTTTTACAAAAGAATTCCAATGAAGCCCGAGTATATCCAAATAGGGCACAACGGGAATGCTATACGTCCTATGTTGTTTTCTCCTCTAAGATTACCGGGTTGGGACATGGGGTTTCATGCGTTTGATCCTTATGCATTAACGCTTGCAGATACAAGATTCATGAACACCACTAAACCCTTTACAGAGTTGGGTTATCTGGTAGGAAGTAAAGCAGAACAGCAGATTAGTATTTTGCACACACAAAATATTTCCCCTGATTGGAATTTTGTCCTGCAATACCGTTTGATCAATGCGCCTGGAACATTTAATTCTCAAAATACAAATCACAATAATTTCAGGTTTAATTCAGATTATACTTCAAAGAATCAACGTTACCATGCCTATCTTATTTTGATGTCTAATGCTTTGCAAAGTGCTGAGAATGGTGGAATACAAGATGAATCGTTTTTGGTTAATCCCAATCCGGCTTATGAGGACAGGTTTAATATTCCTACCAATCTTGCAGCGACAGCCTTTTCATCAAGAAACTTTTTTAATGTTAAATTGATTACAGGTAATCGGTATGAGGATAAACATTATTTGCTGCGCCAGCAATATGATTTTGGAAAGAAAGATTCTATAGTTACAGATAGTACAGTTGTTCGTTATTTTCTCCCTAAATTAAGATTTGAGAACACCACCCAATTGAGTAAGTACAATTATCAATTTTTAGATGTACAGGCTTCCGGATCAGCTGAGTTCTACAAGGAAAATTATTCATTTACCAATGTACCGGATACCGTCAATTATCAGACAGGATTAGATATATTGAAAACAGATTTTTCTCTTATTCAATTCCCTGATTCCAAGAACCCACTCCAATTCATCAAAGCGGGTGCATCCTTTTTGTTGTATAATCCAACTTCGGTAACAAATGGAGGTGGCAGATTTACCAATACCATTGCACACGGGGAATACAGAAACCGAACAAGGAACAAGAAGTGGGATATGTTGCTGTATGGTGAATTTTTTATCTTGGGAAGGGACTTAGGGAATTATCAGGTAAAGGCCAATCTGAAAAGGTCGTTAGGTGAAAAATTTGGAGCATTGGAATTGGGTTTTGAAAATATCAATAGGACACCTTCTGATCTTTTTACCAGTGATTTGTCTTTTCCTGTAATAAGAGGGACTGATTATGCAAATGAAAATGTGACCGCTTTGAATGCCAGTCTATATTTTTCAAAAATTAAAACTAGATTAAGTCTGGAATATTTTCTGGTTTCCAATTATACCTATTTCAAAGGCTTTCAGGAGTCCGATCAGTACGCCCCGCTATTTAACTTTATCAGGGCTGGGGTGAATAGAGAAACTAACCTGGGTAGGAGGTGGAAATGGTATTTAGATTTATATGTCCAAACCGTTACAGGCAATGCGCCTATTCATTTACCATTGATTTATACTAGAAATCGGTTAGCTTATGAGGGTAAGCCTTTCCGAAATCTTGTTCTTTCTACTGGGTTAGACATAAGGTATTATAGTCCCTATTTTGCTGATAATTACTCACCCGTTTTAGGTCAGTTTTTCTACCAGACTGAAAGAAAAATCTCTATTCGTCCGGATGTAGCCACCTATGCAAACTTTCGCATAAGGAGTTTTACAACTTATGTCAGGGTAGAAAATTTAAATACAATAACGCAGCGTTATGGGTTTGGATTTAAAGACAATAACCTCGCGGCTCCGCTTTATCCTAACCCGGGCATGGTGTTTAGGCTTGGTATTTTTTGGAATTTTGTCAATTAATTGGCTACTCGTTCTAGTTGTCCGCTTTTCTTTTTCGAAATAAGTCCTAATTTTGTCTTGTGAAAAGGATATTAGCCATATTACTATTATTGGTTTACACTGCTGCAAGTAGTGGCACTGTTATGAGTGCCCATTTCTGCATGGGTGAACTTGCTGGTATTAGTATAGGTGAAAAAGAGCAGGATGCATGTGGGTATTGCGGCATGGATGATGCTGGATGCTGCCATGATCTTTTACAGGTAGTCAAGTTGGATGATGGTCAAATGTTGAAGACATCATCTGTACTGATTGAAGATAAATTTCTATCCGTCCTTACTCCTTTAGATGTCTACTCGACCGAAATAATTGGTTATAGAAATAAACAATTTAAACCTATTTCACCATCAAAGTATGGTGGTCCTCCCATCTATCTCCGTAATTGTATTTTCAGAATTTGATTTCTATTGATGTATCTCTTGGATGACGCTTTCATTCGTGCATCTATTCTATAATTATTCCTGATGTCCAATTAATTTCAACACAGGAAAAAAAATTAAAATTATTCAAATCATTTATCATGAAAACGATATTTTCAACAATCGCATTATTTGTATTTTTTTCAATTAGCGCAACTGCTCAGAAAAAAGAGGAAATCAAAGTTTGGGGCAATTGTGGTATGTGTAAAAAAGTAATTGAAACCGCAGCCACAAATGCAGGTGCAACAAAAGCCAGTTGGAGCGAAGAGACCAAAGTGCTTGCTGTTGCTTACAATTCAAAAAAGACTGATGCCAGCAAAATACAGCAGGCTATAGCTGCTGCAGGTTATGATACCCAGGATTTTACAGCCCCAACAGAAGTATACAACAAGCTGCATGGATGTTGCCAATATGAAAGAAAACAAGCTGTTGGTGCACAAGAAACTAAATTGGATTGCTGCAAAGATGGCAAGTGTGAAAAAGGGAAAGATTGCCAGGATTGTAAAGATGGCAAATGCATGAAAGAAAAGGCCTGTGTAAATTGCAAGGACGGTAAGTGTGAGAATGGAAAAGAGTGCAAAGATTGTAAGGAATGCAGTAAGCATTAAGTCAGTCGATTCTCAATTGTTTAAAGTTTTAACATTGCGCGGGCGCAAAGCGCCCGCGCAATAAAATAGTTTAACATGAAAACTAAAATATTTTTCATAATCGCCTTGCTCAGTCTGTGTTTTGGATCTTTTGCACAGATTAAAAAAGCAACATTACAGGCAAGTGGACTTACTTGTGCCATGTGTGCCAAATCAGTATACACCAACCTGTCAGCCCTGAGTTTTGTAGATAGTGTAGATACTGATCTAAATGCATCTTCATTTGTGATCAACTTTAAAGAGGGACAGCATGTTGATCCTGAAGCCATCAGAAAGAAAGTGGAAGATGCTGGGTTCTCAGTTTCACAATTGCACCTTGAATTTGATGCTGATAATCATAAAATTGAACATGATACTCATATTAAAGTCGGAAACAGTTTTTATCATTTTGTCAATGTAAAGCCTAAGGAATATAATGGTCCAATTACGCTTCATGTAATTGACAAGGAATTCCTTACTACAAAGGATCACAAGAAAATTGCAGGCGGATCTAATCTTGATTGTTATAAGCCTGGTAATATTACTAAATGTGTAGTGCCGAACCACGAGGTGCATTCACTCAATATTTACCATGTAACCATCAAATGAGAAAGCAATTTTATTTGTTGATTATTGCCATGGTTATGGCAAGTCACATCTGCGTATCTGGTCAGGAACTATATGTGTTTTCCGACCCTGCTTCAAATGTACCTGCTAAGTCTCTTTCTGTAAAATACGGTTCAAAATGGATGGAGGAAAATAGTTTAGGCAATAAACTAATTCAGTCGAGGCAAATGGCTGAGGCATCCATTGGTTTAAATAAAAAATGGATGTTTCGCCCGAGTTTAACCTTCAGTGATATGTATACCAATAGGGTTATGAAATGGGAGTCGGCAAGCCTTTACGCTAAATACAGGTTTTACAGCAGCGATGATGTGCATCGTCATTTTCGTGCTGCTGCTTATTTAAAAGGTGTAATGAGTTCGAATAATTTGCAATTTGAAGAATTAACTTCTGATGGCGATCAATCTGTAATCCAAGGTGGAGTAATACTTACCCAATTGATCAATAAATTGGCAATTTCTTCTACCATATCTCTGACTGAGGTATTGGATGGCGAAAGGTGGTTGAAATATTTGGGGCCCCGAAATTTTGGATACAGCAGCTTTAATTATTCTTTATCTGCAGGATATCTGCTTTTTCCTAAAAAATACACCAGCTATAAACAGACCAATTTTAATCTTTATCTGGAGTTGTTGGGCAGTAGGGGAATTGACCGTAAATTTTACTTCGTAGACTTAGCACCAGCCATGCAATTTATTATCAATAGCAATACCAAAGTCAATCTGGGTTATAGATTCCAGGTAAAAGGCAATGCCTACAGAATGGCAAGTGCTGCTCCGAGTATTTCTTTGAGTGTTGAAAGGACTTTTTTCAATACATTTAAGAAATGAAACAGGTGTTAAGCGCTTTATATAAACTTTTTTCTTTTTTTGGGAGCTTATTTACCAAAAAGGAATGTTGTAAATAGGCATCAAATACGTGTTTTGTAACACCTTGGAATATGTTGAATGCGATAATCCGGTTTTCGGTCAGAAATAAATTGGTAATTGGTCTCTTTACATTGGCCTGGATCATTTGGGGAACCATCCAGTTGATAAAACTACCAGTTGATGCACTTCCTGATATAACTTCTAATCAAGTACAGGTGATAACTGTTTCACCCACCTTAGGATCTTTAGAGGTTGAAAGATTAATTAGCTTTCCTATTGAGCAGGCCACTTCAAATATACCAGGTATTAAAGAGATCAGATCTATTTCTCGATTTGGTTTATCGGTGGTTAGCATAGTCTTTGATGATGATAAAGATGTTTACTGGTGTCGTCAACAGGTGAGTGAAAGGATGACCATGATACGTGATGAGATCCCCAAAGAAGCCGGTTCACCTGAATTGGCTCCTGTTACTACTGGCTTGGGTGAGATTTATCAATATGTAGTAAAAGCAAAAAAAGGCTATGAGCAGCAGTATGATTTAACTGAATTAAGGACAATACAGGATTGGATCATCAGGCGACAACTAATGGGTACTCCTGGTGTAGCGGATGTGAGCAGTTTCGGTGGTAAGCTCAAGCAATATGAAGTTGCAATTGATCCTGCAAAAATGAAGAGTCTTGGAATTACTTTAGATCAGGTATTCAATGCGCTTGAAAAAAACAATCAGAATTCTGGGGCTGCTTACATTGAAAAAGGTCCAAGTTTATTGTTCATCAGGACTGAAGGGCTAGCTAAAAATATCGAGGAAATCAACTCTATTTTTCTTTCAAAATCCGCTGCTGGAACTCCTGTGTTTATAAGTGATGTTGCAGAAGTGAAAATTGGTAGTCCCATTCGATATGGGGCACTTACCTATGAAGATCAAGGTGAGGTTTCAGGAGCGGTCGTTTTAATTCTTAAAGGAGAAAATGCTTCACAAGTAATTGCGGGTATCGAAAAACGCATGAAGCAGATTGAAAAGACGTTACCTGAAGGGGTAGAGGTGAAAACTTTTCTAAACAGAACAAAAATGGTGAACCGTACTTTAAATACGGTGAAAACCAACTTACTCGAAGGAGCTTTAATTGTATTACTTATACTGGTTTTCTTTTTGGGTAACATACGTGCTGGATTAATTGTTGCGTCTGTAATCCCATTGTCGATGCTTTTTGCTGTCTGCATGATGAACCTCTTTGGCGTATCTGGTAATTTGATGAGTCTGGGAGCATTGGATTTCGGATTGATTGTAGATGGTGCTGTAATTATTGTTGAGGCTGTTTTGTACCAGTTGCATGCCAAAGACAAGGGACTACAAAGGCTTTCTTCAACCGACATGAATGCAACTGTAGAAAAGGCTGCTGCTAAAATGATGAATGCAGCTGTATTTGGACAAGTTATTATTCTTATCGTTTATATTCCCATATTGTCATTGACTGGAATTGAAGGAAAGATGTTTAAGCCAATGGCACAAACTGTTGCCTTTGCTTTGGTAGGGGCATTTATTTTGTCGCTTACCTATGTGCCTATGGTTACAAGTCTTGGTCTGAGTAAAAAGATGCCAGAAAAAGAAAACTTTTCAAACCGTATGATGAATGCTTTACAAGTAAGGTTTAAAAATCTACTTACAAAGTTTTTATTGCATCCAGCAAAAGTTGTCATTGTTTCCTTATCCTTATTTGTTATTTCTATTCTTGTGGCTACACGTTTAGGAGGTGAGTTTATACCAGAACTTGAAGAGGGAGATTTTGCAATTGATGCGAGATTAATGACAGGAAGCTCATTGCAGGAAACAATCAATGCTACGACAAAGGCAGTTACAGAATTGAAAAAATTTCCTGAAGTAAAGAGTGTTGTAACAAGAATTGGCGCAAGCGAGATACCGACAGATCCCATGCCTATCGAAATGACTGATATTATCGTGAATCTGAAAGATAAAAGTGAATGGACAAGCGCTGAAAGTTATGATGAACTGGCGAACAAAATGAGTGCTGCTATTGGTAAAGTACCCGGACTCACTGGTGGTTTTCAGTATCCTGTTCAAATGAGGTTTAATGAGCTTATTGCTGGGGCAAAGCAAGATGTAGTTTGCAAAATATTTGGAGAAAATCTTGATACATTGGCACAATATGCAGCTGCATTTGAAAAAGTTATTCATACCGTGGATGGAGCCAAAGATATTTTTGCAGAAAGAGTAACTGGATTGCCGCAGGTCGTAATTAAATACAATAAACAGGCAATTGCTTCATATGGTTTAAATATTACTGATGTAAATAGAATGTTGAGGGCATCATTTGCTGGCGAAGTTGCAGGTCAGGTATATGAAAATGAAAGACGATTCGACTTGGTTTTGAGATTAGCCAATGACCGAAGGGATGATTTGATGGATTTAAAACAATTGATGCTTACTACTGCAGATGGTCAAAATATTTCTTTAGATCAAGTTGCTGAAGTAGTCATTGAAGAAGGCCCCAATCAAATTCAACGGGAAGATGCAAAAAGGAGAATTACTATTGCTTTCAATGTTCGTGACAGAGATGTACAATCTGTTGTAGAAGAAGTACAATCTAAAATCAACAAGCAGATTAAACTTCCTCCTGGTTATTATGTTCAATATGGAGGTCAGTTTGAAAATCTTGCAGAAGCAACAAATAGACTTATGATAGCAGTTCCAATAGCCTTATTTTTAATTTTATTGATTCTGTATTTTTCTTTTGGATCAATCAGGTATGGCTTATTGATTTATTCTGCCATTCCCTTATCGGCTATAGGAGGAATTTTTTTCCTTTGGGCGAGAGATATGCCTTTCAGTATTTCCGCAGGAATAGGATTTATTGCATTGTTTGGTGTTGCTGTTCTAAATGGCATAGTATTGATCAGTGAGTTTAATCGACTTAAGTCAAAGCAAACACTGGGTATTGATGAAATTGTTTTAGAAGGGACAACCTCCAGGCTGAGACCAGTTTTAATGACTGCTGCAGTAGCATCACTTGGCTTTTTGCCAATGGCATTTAGTACTAGCTCTGGTGCTGAAGTGCAGCGACCATTGGCGACAGTTGTAATAGGTGGATTGGTTTCTGCAACACTTTTAACGCTATTTGTTTTGCCAGTACTCTATGTTTGGGTAGAAAAAAGAAAATTAAAGAAAGTGAAATCTGTTACTCTATCTCTTTTGTTACTGATGCTTCCTTTTTTTGGAAGTACACAATCTAAACAGCAAATTCTACCATTGGATTCGATTCTACAGTTTGCCGACAAAAATGCAGCAGTAATCACGATAGGCAGCAAAAGAATCCAACAGTCTGAAATTTTAAAAACCAGATCTTCTGAAATTCCTAATACTTCTATTGGACTTGAATATGGGAAAATCAATAGTGCTTTTAATGATACCAGATTTTATTTGAACCAGGGATTTTCATTTCCAACTGTATATAGAAGGCAAAAAGAGGTATTTCAAAAAAATGTTGATTTGGAAAATGCCAAAACAAAGTTAGATAAGGCAGATCTTCATTTGCTTGTAAGGCAATTGTCGTATAAAATAATGGACTTAGAAAGGAGGGCGAAAATTCTAGATGAAATAGAAGTGAATTTCACTGAATGGAGGCGCATTGCAGTATTGCAGCAACAGCAGGGTGAAATCAACAAAAGTATATTTAATGCCATCGATTTGCAATTCAACCAAATTAAGTTGCAAAAATTTCAGTTGTTAGCTGATAGAGAATTGTTGTTGCAAGACTTGAAGCAAAATATTAATTCAGATGATTTATTGGTGCCAATGTTAGAGGAAAATACAGCAATTGATATTCCTTTGTCTCTTCCAAATCTTTTGCAGCATCCAACACTAAAAGTATCTGATGCCATTGTAGCTGAAAGTAAAGCAAAGCGTTTGTTCAACCAATCTAAATTGTTGCCCGATTTGGAAGTTGGATACAGTAGCCAGTCTATTGTTGGATGGCAGAGTCCAGATGGCATTACCCAAAAATATTATGGCTCTGGTAATCGTTTTGGTGTTTTCCAATTTGGTGTAGGTATTCCCATCTTTAATGGTTCTTCAAAAGCCAGGCTCAAGGCTTCTGCTTTAGATATAGAAATTGCTGAGATAGAGAAGACGCAACAGTGGGAGTATTTAAATATTCAATATGCTAAGCTTATATCCAGGTTTATTCAACAGCGACAAGCAGCGCAGTATTATGAAAGAGAGGGTCTGAAATTAGCAAATGAAATGCGTGATCAAGCTACCCTCCGATTAAAGGCTGGAGAAATATCATTTGCAGAATGGACCTTGTTGATTAGCCAGTCCTTACAGATAAAAATCGCTTATGCCTCTGCAATACATGAATTGCAAATGGTAGGGTCAGAATATTATTATTTAACTGAAAAAAATTAACCATGAAACTGAATTCAATGGTGTTGGTGTTTTTTGCTGTATTTATTTTTTCCTGTTCTACAAAAAAAGCAGAAGATGCTACAACTGAAGAATCTGTCTCTTTATCAGAACTTCAGTTAAATGGGGAGCAATTGAAGTCATTGGGTCTTCAATTTGGTAATGCTGAGAAGCAAAGGATGAGTTCAATAATTCAGCTTCAGGGAAAAATTGATTTGCCCCCTCAAAATATGATATCTGTTAATTTTCCATTAGGAGGTTATCTGCGAAGCACCAAACTGATTCCTGGTATGCAAGTGCGTAAAGGAGATGTAATAGCGCTAATGGAAGATCAGTCAATTGTACAATTGCAACAGGACTATCTATCTGCTAAAGCAAAGCAAGAATTGATAAAACAAGAATTCGAGAGACAACAAATATTGTACAATTCAAATGCTGGCACATCAAAAGCATTTCAAATTGCTGAGGGAGAGATGAAAATGCAATCTGTTCTTGTAAAATCTCTTTCAGAAAAGCTAAAGTTGATTGGGGTAGATCCAGTTGCTTTGAATGAAACAAATATCAGTGGACAATTACCGATTCGATCTACAATCAATGGATATGTGTCAAAAGTGAACGTAAATATTGGGAAATATGTGCAGCCTGCAGAAACGATGTTTGAGCTGATTGATCCTGATGATATACATGCTGCGCTTACAATTTTTGAAAAAGATCTTCCCTATATCAAAATTGGAAATACAGTAAAGATTAAGTTCATGGGGGATAAAAATGGTGGCTTTCCAGCGAAAGTTATATTGGTAAATAAAGGTATTGATGAATATCGTACAGCAACAGCACATTGCCATTTTACTATTCATCCGACACAACTTTTTCCTGGTATGCTTATTCAAGCTGATGTATCAGTTTCGGATCGAGAAGTAAAAGCGTTGCCTGATGAGGCAATAGTTCGATCAGGTAACCAGCAATTTGTTTTTTATAAATCTGCAGATAATAAATTTGTAATGATTCCTGTTATAACCGGCTTGTCGGGCAACGGCAGAACTGAGATTCAATCTGGTTTAGAACAATTACCTAATGGCTCAATTGTTTTAAACAATGCCTACCAATTGCTGGGGATGTTAAAAAATACCGAAGAAGAATAATGTAGTTAGTCCCTATACTCTTCTCTAACAGGACTAAAAACATCAATTAATTTGCAGGCTGTTAATGCTACTGCTGAGTGATATGTGTTAGATGGAATCACTCTGACGAACCCTGGTTCAAGGATTACTTCTTCATCTCCAATTTTCATTTTAAGCTTTCCCTCCAGCATGAAAGTGATTTGTTCGTGTGGATGGTTATGCAAAGGGAGGGGACTACCTTCTTCTAGTGTGACTAATCCAAATGTTGTAGATTCTCCATGCACATATTGCCCAACGATTCCATCAATTAGTTTCTTTTTCTTTACTTCATCTATGTGTTTCATGCTTTTTATTTTTTAAAATAAGCAACGCTACCGCCAACCCAGTCTTTATCTGTATTATAACGAACGCCAATCATTTTTCCCTTGCTTAGTCGTGCTAAATTAGTAGCTAAGATAGGCCTGGGTGCATTTTCCTCCCAAAGATACATAAGGCGAATTTCTACTTTCGCTGGTGAATTGGGTGTTTCAATGCATGCTGCATAATCTACTTTTCGCTGTAGTATCCAGTTTTCCGGATCTTTAATATTTTTGATATCGTCTATTGTAACATCAATGATTACACCTTGTCCTGCAAAGGAAAAAAGTGGCTTAAGTACATAGTGTTCAAGATCCTTTGGTATGGATTCTAATTGGTTTAAAAACTTTGTTTCTGGTATGCAATCATGGTGCAAATAGGGTAGTGTAAACTTTGATATTCTATAGAACCAATGTGGATGCGTAATCCACTCTACATCATAATCTTTTGTCAGATCAATGCTTTCTCCTAATGCTGTTCGCATATTATTAAGTTCATCAGCAATGACTCTGTTGTAGATTCTCTTTATTTGAATTTTCTCCCCATTATTTAGATAAAATAATTTATTTCCTTCACTGAACAATTCTGTCAAACAAACAGGCTTAATACCCAGGTATTTTTCTGTACAGTAGAAATCGATTCTTGTCTTTTGTTGGTGTGGTTTGATTTCAAGTAAGATTACTTCTTTACTATTACATTCACCAAGTATAACTCTTTTAAGTAAGGATATGTAACTACTCTTATCAAGCCCATTAAAATAATTAGAATATCCCTCTGGAATGGAATAGTGCTTTTCTAAAACTTCAGGATAGTAGGCTTGAAAACCAAATAAGGTTGGGAATCCTTGCATTTCGATTAATGCTGGGAATAAACTACCATCTTCATGCTGGCATACGCCAAAATCAAAGGCAATGAAATGAGGTTGCTTGCCTTCATTGCTCAATCTTTCTGCTGCTGGTATGGCAGTTTCGGTTTTGTTTTTAAATGAAGGGTCTTTGATAAAATCGATGATGTATTCACAGGTGGCAATCATTTTGTCGCCAAGTCCCTTATCGACAAAGACTGGTGTTTCTGCTACTCTAAAATCAATTGCTCCAGGAAATGCACTATGCAAATCTTTCAGAAATTCCTGGTATTGGGTTTCTGTAAAATTTGTATTGATGAAATTTCTGATAGCAGGTATCATATAAGCATTGCTTTTGTTATGATAGACTAAAGGGATTTAGGATTTCTTTGATGGATTGCATAAGAAAATTTGGAAGCACCTGTTTGTTGGTCAGGTTTATTTTATCAGGGTCATTCAAATGTTCAATCATGGATGTCCACTTTGGCAGTCCATGGTTCTGGATCACAACCTGTTTTTTGTCTTCTCTTTGCAGGTACATACTCATGCCTTGTGCGTCTGCTTCAGGATGGAACTGTGTGCCAATCATATAGGGATTGAATCGAATGGCCATAACTGCTCTTTCAAGAGGTACATGGGGGCGTTCTTTTTCGATGCATAAAATTTCGCCTCCTAGTTCGTGTACACGTTGTTTGTTGGTTTGAACAACTTGATAGTCTCTGTTGTCAACTCCATAGAAAGGGTCTCCTAATCCATTGAAAATTGGATCAATGGTGCCATGGTGTTTGAGCATGTGGATAGGAAAGACGCCAAATGCTGTGGATTTTCTTTTGATGACTTCACCTACCTCAAAATACCTGCATGCCAGTTGAAACGAATGGCAAATGAGGAAGACGAATTTTTTGTTCTGGTTATTTGGGTTTTTATTCCAATTGTCGACAAGTCCTAGCCATTTGAAGTATGCATTTTCCCATTCAGAACCTAGGCTTGAAAGGGGACTTCCTGGTCCACCTGAGGAAATATATATGTCATGATCCAAGGTTGGAATTTGTAATGATTTTCTTACCTCAAATTCCTCCCAATCCAACTCAACCGTATTGCTTTTTTTTAAATTTTGTAGCAAATCTCTAATACATCTCATGCCTTCATTGGGCATCCCTTCATTCATGTCCAATACTGCAACATTAATTTTTCTCATAGTGGATACAAAATTACATCAAAGTGTTGCAAGAAAATTAGATTCCATGTAGGTTGCGACTGCTTCCAGGCTATTGGTTTCTTTATACACTGCCAACTGCCTGTCGGCGCCAGTCCCTTTTTCCAGTATTTTATGAATATTTTTCAAAGCTTCTCTGCAACCCAATTCATCAACCACATCATCTACGAAATCTAATAATTCCAAAATAAGCTCACGGGTATTCACTTCTTGCTCTTTTCCAAAGTCGATTAGTTTATCATCTATTCCATACCTTGATGCTCTCCATTTATTTTCATTTAAGAGTGCTCTGGAGTAAAGCATGAAATTTAGATTTGCAGAACGAAGTTTATACAACTTTACGCAGATGCATTGAAAGAGTGCAGCAAAGCCGACAGTTTCGTCGACTGTTAGTGGTACATCACAGATTCTAAACTCTACTGTTCCATAAAAAGGATGTACACGTAAATCCCACCAAATTTTTTTTGCATTATCAATGCATTTTGTTTTGATGAGTAAGTTGACATAATTCTCATAAGCACTATAGCTATCAAAGTAGTCGGGTATTCCTGTCCTTGGAAACTTATCAAATACTTTGGTTCTGTAAGATTTGAACCCTGTGTCTCTTTTTTCCCAGAAAGGGGAATTGGTGCTCAATGCAAAGACGTGTGGGAGAAAATATCTTGCAGAGTTTGCGATATGAATTGCCATTTCCTTCGAAGGCATACCTACATGAACATGTAATCCAAAGATGAGATTGGATCTTGCTGCATCTTGCATTTCATTTACAATCTCTTTGTATCGGATATGGTCTGTAATTAGCTGTTGGCGCCATGTGCTAAATGGGTGAGTGCCTGCTGATGCAGTGCTGTATCCAAGTCCGTTTGCAATTTCTCTAATGGTTTTTCTGAGGTTGTAAATATCAGTTCTTGCTTCTTCAATATTTGCACAAACATCTGTTCCAACCTCCACTACGGCCTGGTGCATTTCTGCTTTTATTTTCTCGCCAAAGTTTTTTTGTCCCTCTAACACAATCTTTTGTTCATGACTTACCAATCCTTTTGATTTGGGATCAATTACCATGTATTCTTCTTCAATACCAACCGTAAATAGTTTGTAGTCGATCATGTTTGGTGTTTTTGTTTTTATAGAGGTTTTTGAACTGTGCTTCTTTTGATGTACTCTCCCCAGGATAAATTATCAGTCCCTTCTTTCAAATTTTGTGCGGTTTCGATTGCGAAATTTGCCGCTGTTTCAACCACCCATTCAAAATTTTCTTCACCAACACTTTTGAGATCTGCATCAGGTGCTGGATTGCAGAAGTCGATTGCATAAGGCACGCCATCTCTAATTGCGAGCTCTACAGTATTGAAATCGTAACCCAAATAGTTGTTGATCTTCAATACAATCTCTTCCATGGTTTTCAGCAATTTTGCTGAAGGCCTGTGGTTGGCTACATATCTTAAATGGTGTGGGTTTCTTGGTTCATATGGCATGATGCGCACGTGCTTTCTGCCTATGCAATAACACCTATAGTATTCTTCAAAAATGATTTCTTCTTGAAGTAACATTACCAGTTGTCCTGTTTCTGCATGGGTTTGGAAGAATTCTTCCATATTGTTTAGTTTATATACGTTTTTCCATCCACCTCCAGCAAATGGTTTCATGTAAGCAGGAAAGCCTACATATTCAAATATGCCATCCCAATCTAAGGGGTAAGCTAAATTTGAGAACGATGCTTCTGATGTATCATCTGGTAATTCTCTTGAAGGGAGAATGACAGTTTTAGGGACAGGCACGCCAATTTTTGTGGCTAATGCATTATTGAAAAACTTTTCATCTGCGCTCCACCAAAATGGGTTGTTGATAACAGCTGTTCCTGAAATTGCAGCATTTTTCAAGTAAGCTCTGTAAAAAGGGACGTCTTGAGATATACGATCCACAATCACTGCATAGCCAGATGGTTCACCTTGGGCAACCTTATCTATCTTGACTGCTTCTGCAGTTATGCCTTTGGCATTTTTATCGTTTATTCTCTTTACAAATGCTTCCGGGAAGCTTCGTTCCTTACCATGTAGAATACCAATCTTTTTATTCATGTGTTTTGGTTGTTGTCCTAAGTTAATGATTTTATTCTTTTGAGTTAAAGGCTTTTTGTGGAGTTTGGGAATGCTTACTTTTGCGTCGATATTTTGGATATGGGGAAGCATGAAAATCAAACGATAGGTATTTTTTCGGATTTACTACAACGGAAGGTTATAGTAGATATCTACTGTAATCATTTGAGTGAAAATGTTACAACATTTGAACTTTTGCTCATCAATGATGGACAGGATCTTTTAAAGATGAATTTCTCTCAGGTGCTAAAGCAAGTTAGTAGTGGAAATTCTTCACTTTTGGTAGTCGCCATACATGCTGGCACACAACGGAAGCAGGAGTATGGTGTTGCAGGCATACCTGATTATATGAAAAGAGGCGATAAAGCAGATGTTTATGCTCAATTTATATTAAAGGAATTGTTGCCAGAACTTAAATCATTGTTTAAAGGATATACAATTGGGAACAAATACCTGGCAGGCTTTTCATTAGGGGGCTTAATGGCTTTTGATATGGCAATCGACTACCCAGATGAGTTTTCAGCTGTAGGGGTATTTAGTGGCTCATTTTGGTGGAGATCAAGGGCATTAGACAAAGGGTATATCGAAGAGGAGGATCGGATAATGCATGCGAAAATCAGAACAAAAAAAAGGGATGAACAGCTCAGGTTTTTTTTACAAACGGGACAATTAGATGAGCTGGCCGATAGGAACAATAATGGAATAATCGATTCTATTGACGATACGCTGGGTATTATTGATGAGCTCGTCAAGCTGGGCTATAAACAGGAGCATCAGATTACTTATCTAGAATTAAAAGATGGTAAGCATGACATTGAAACTTGGGGAAGGGTGATGCCTGTCTTTTTAGAATGGTTAACTAGGTAAAAGAAAAAGGCATCCTCAAGAGGATGCCTTTTTATCAAATACGAGTATTATTTATTGAACGCTAACCATAACCATCAGGTTTTCCCAAGATATGTGTACCATATCATTAGCTACCTCAAACTTCAATGATTCATTGAAAGCAGCTGATTTCTGAGATTTTACTTTTACACGCAATACATCTTCTTCTTGCTTGTAACTGTATGCGCCCCATTGTTTTGCATTCTTGTTAATAATGATGGTCCATTCGTTCTCTTCTGGTATAGTAAATAATGCATATTTACCTTTTGGAAGGGATTGGCCCTCTATTTTCACATCAGATGTAAATTCGATTGTTGTTGCATCGTTTGCTCCTGTTCTCCATACTTTACCATAAGGTACCAGATCACCCCAGATTTTTCTACCTTTTACAGCAGGTGAGCCATAGTTGATTGTTACAGTTCCATTTCCTGCTTTGCCGGTTACTGTTTGAGCGGGACTAGGCTTTGCGTTTTGTGCACATGCATTGATTCCGAAAGTCAAAAGAAAAAGAAAAGTTGCACCGTAAAATAATTGTTTCATATGTTTTATTTTAATAACGAATGGGGTTTAAAAAAGTTTTATTTTAATTGTCGTCTGTACAGTTGTATGGTATTTTCAAGTCCCAAATATAAGGCATCGCAAATCAGTGCATGCCCAATACTTACTTCGTCAAGTTGGGGTAATTGCTGTGATAAGAATGCGAGATTGTGCAAATCTAGATCATGACCTGCGTTAATGCCTAGTCCCATTTGCTTTGCAACAGCCGCTGCTTCAACGTATGGGGCAATTGCCTTCCATTTATCTATAGAGTATTGTTTTGCATATTGTTCAGTATACAATTCAATTCTGTCGGTACCCGTTCTTGCTGCACCTTCAACCATTTCTTTGACAGGGTCACAAAATATGCTTGTCCGTATACCTGCATTTTTAAAAACTGCAATAATTTCTTTCAAATAATCCTGATGCAGGATTGTATTCCATCCATGATCAGAAGTGAGTTGGTTTTCTGCATCAGGTACAAGCGTTACTTGGTGTGGTTTGACTTCCAGCACCAAATCAATAAATTTTTGTTCCCTGCAGTTCCCTTCAATATTAAATTCTGTGGTAAGTACTTTTTTCAATGCTCTTACATCATCATAGCGGATATGTCTTTCGTCTGGTCTGGGATGCACAGTAATACCTTCCGCTCCAAATCTTTCAGCGTCTAGAGCCACTTTAATCAAGTCTGGGTTATTACCACCTCTGCTGTTTCTAATCGTGGCTATTTTGTTGATATTGACTGAAAGTCGAGTCATTTTATTTCTTACAATTCAATTGTAAAATTAAACCATAAACCTTTGCATATCGCATTTAAGACCAATAAAAAAACCCAGCTGAATTGAATCAGCCGGGTTTGTATCAAATAGTAGTTATGATTAGTATCTGTAAAGATCAGACTTAAATGGACCATCCAAAGATATTCCAAGATATTCCGCCTGTTCAGTTGTAAGTTCATCCAGAACAACACCAATTTTTTCAAGGTGTAGACGGGCTACTTTCTCATCCAGGTGTTTAGGAAGTACGTATACATTATTGTCGTATTTCGCGTGGTTGATCCACAATTCAATTTGTGCCAAAGTTTGGTTGGTGAATGAATTACTCATCACGAAACTTGGGTGACCTGTAGCACAACCAAGGTTAACCAAACGGCCTTCTGCCAACAAGATGATATCATTACCATCTACATTGTAAATGTCAACCTGTGGCTTGATGGTATCTTTGGTATGGCCGTAGTTGGTGTTCAACCAGGCAACATCAATTTCAATATCAAAGTGGCCAATGTTACAAACAATTACCTTGTCTTTCATTGCTTTGAAATGCGTTCCAGTGATAAGATCGCGACAACCTGAAGCAGTAACAACGATATCCGCTTCTTTAACCGCATCAATCATTTTCTTTACTTCAAATCCGTCCATTGCAGCTTGAAGTGCACAAATTGGATCAATCTCTGTTACAATAACACGGCAGCCTGCACCTGCAAGAGAAGCAGCTGAACCCTTACCAACATCACCATAACCACCAACTACTGCTACTTTACCAGCAAGCATGATGTCTGTTGCTCTTCTGATGGCATCAACAAGTGATTCTTTACAACCGTATTTATTATCAAATTTTGATTTTGTTACTGAGTCGTTGATATTGATCGCTGGCATAGGCAATGTTCCTTTTGCAACACGCTCATACAACCTGTGTACACCAGTTGTTGTTTCTTCTGAGATTCCTTTTACATGAGGAACCAATTCAGGAAACTTATCCAATACCATGTTGGTAAGGTCTCCACCATCATCTAAAATCATGTTCAAAGGACGATCGCTGCTACCGAAGAACAAGGTTTGTTCAATACACCAATCAGCCTCTTCTATGCTTTGGCCTTTCCACGCAAAAACACCAATGCCTGCTGCTGCAATTGCAGCTGCTGCTTGATCTTGAGTAGAAAATATATTACATGAACTCCATTTTACTTCTGCACCCAATGCAACTAAAGTTTCGATGAGTACTGCAGTTTGGATGGTCATGTGTAAGCATCCCGCAATGCGTGCGCCTTTTAGCGGCTGTGTAGCACCATATTCCTTGCGTAGTGCCATAAGTCCGGGCATTTCAGCTTCGGCAAGTCTGATTTCTTTTCTTCCCCATTCTGAGAGGGTGATATCCTTAACCTTATAAGGTAGTGCAAAGTCGAGTTGTGCAGTAGTTGACATGGCGTTTTTAAATTTTGCGCAAAGCTAACATTTATTGTATAAATAGAGCAATTAGAGTGGATTTTTAATGAGATCGAGTTCCATGATAAAATCATCTAATAAGTATCCATGAGCGATTTCCGTGACTTCCTCCTTTGCTATTTCAAATCCGATGTGTTTATAGAATGCAACAGCTGGATTTCTTTTGTGGACATTGAGCTCTAAGACTGTAGCTCCGAGTGGCTTTATCTCATTAGCGATAAAGCGAATAATTGCCCTTCCGATACCCTTGCCATGCACTTCTGGCTGTACATATAGTTTGTTTAATCTAAATCTGGAACTGTCTTCTTTTTGTTTAGCAGCATAAGACGCATACCCTATGCTTTCGCTATTCCATTCTATCAAAATAAACTGGTGTCCTAATTCAGTCATCTGTTCTGTTAGTGCTTCTTGGCTATGCCATTCGTTCAACAGATATTCGATTTGCCCCAATGGCACAATAGCTGGATATACTTTTCTCCATATTTCATTGCTGAGTTGTTGTATCACGGGAATGGATGGTAATCCAACTTTATTAATCTTGATCATCTGGTTTTGAAGTATGTGTATTTGCTGAATGAAGTAAGTGCACCGCTATTGCTTTTTTTGAAAGTAATATTCCGGTTACCAAAGATACAACAGCACCTAAAACCATGAGTAAGCTAAATTCTGTATCTGTATGTTTGGTGTCTTTGAGAAACAAGAAGAAATCATAACTGCCATGAAATACAACCGCCCAGAAGAGTCCTGCCAGAAGCAGGTATCTTTCTCTATTCAAAGAGAATCTTGCCTTCCCCATAAAATAACCCATGATAATGGCAAAAGTAGCATGGGCTGGAACAGCTAAAAACATACGAACAACACCAGTGGCTGTCCCGTATTCATATACATACATGATATTTTCAGCAGTGGCGAATCCCATCCCAACCATAACTGCATATACAATTCCATCAAAAGGCTCGTCATATTCAGGCTGACGATAGGCGTAAAATTTAAGCATAAAATACTTTGCCAATTCTTCAGGAAGTGCAACCATTAAGAAGGCTTTGATTGCATTGCCAAAACTGCTACTAAAAAATGCTAAATGGTCTGTCCACACTAAAGGCAATTCTAAGACCATAGCTGGAACTATGCTAATGACGCCAAGAATAAAGCTGATCAGGAGGTGTTTTCTGGGTTCTTTGTTGTACTCATCCTTGAAGATGATATAGGATGAAATGGCTACCCCAGGAGCTATGGCCAAAATGAGCCAGTTCATAATTTTGGTTTGGATGAAGGTAAAACAAAATCGTGCTGAAGACAAAGGAGTTGATTAAATTTAACTATGGCAAAACAGATATACAATATGATTCGTTTATTTGGATTGATCTTGATTTCTTTGATGGTCAACAGTTGTTTGTTGAATGAGCACAATGTAGAATGGAATGCCTACTTGGGTGGAGCGGATAGAAACCACTATTCATCATTGTCTCAGATTGATACTTCAAATGTTAATCGGCTTGAAAAAGTTTGGGAATTTCATACTGGAGATACAAGTGGACAAATGCAGTGTAATCCCATTATTGCCGATGGATTGCTTTATGGATCCACTGCTTCTATTGAAATATTTGCAATAAATGCAGCATCTGGTGAAGAGGTATGGAGATTCAGGGATGTTAGAGAAGAGCAATGGTACAGTACCAACAGAGGGGTAGCCTATTGGGAGTTAGGGGGAGACAGCAGAATTTTGTTTTCAGCTGGAGAGTGGCTTTATGCCTTGCATGCAAAAACTGGGAAACTGGTTACTTCCTTTGGAGATAGTGGTCGAGTTAGCCTGAAATCTGGATTAGGTGAGAATGCAAAAGACAAATTTGTAATAGCCAGTACACCTGGAACGATTTACCGCAACGCTATCATCATGCCACTGCGACTTTCTGAAAGTACCGGAGCTGCTCCAGGTTTTATTCAATCATTTGATGTAATCACAGGAAAATTAAAATGGGTCTTTAAAACCATTCCAGATCCAGGAGAGCCTGGATATGATACCTGGGAGAAAGACAATTTCACTAATCGTGAAGTGGGCGGTGCCAATTCCTGGGCTGGTATGAGTGTGGATCTAAAAAGAGGAATGATTTTTGTCCCCACAGGCTCCGCAGCATTTGATTTCTATGGGGGAAATAGAAAGGGGAATAATCTCTATGCCAATTGCTTGTTGGCACTCAATGCCAAAACTGGTAAACTCATCTGGTACTATCAGTTCACCCATCATGATGTTTGGGATAGGGACTTACCTGCTCCTCCGAATTTGGTTACGCTGACAAAGGATGGAAAGAAAATTGAGGCAGTCGCCCAAATTACCAAACAAGGCTTTGTCTTTGTTTTTGAGAGAGAAACCGGAAAGCCGGTTTATGAAATAGAAGAAGTTCCGGTTCCAACAAATGGCGTGCCCGGAGAAGTGTTGTCGCCTACACAACCCCGACCAGTAAAACCCGCTCCTTACGCCCGTCAATCTTTCTCCGAGAATGAGATCAGCACACTGGCGGAAAACAGGGATGAATTAATTACCAAATACCGTCAATCAAAAAAAGGCTGGTATGAGCCTCCGTCACTTGAGGGAACCATCATATTTCCAGGATTTGATGGCGGGGGTGAATGGGGAGGTGCTTCTTTTGATAAAGAGACTGGCTACCTGTATGTCAATTCAAATGAAATGCCATGGTTACTTAAATTAAATAAAAAAAATAATGAACCAAATAGCTCATTATCAAATGTTAATAGGCTTTATTTAAACAAGTGCGCAAGCTGTCATGGTGCTGATAAAAAGGGTAGACCTTCAAGTGGTTACCCTTCGTTGGATCAGTTAGGTGCAAGAAAATCGGCATCTGAAATAACAGCAATTATTTCAGGAGGAAAGGGAATGATGCCGGGTTTCCCAGGATTAAAATCTGAAGAGAAAAAGGCATTGGTTGATTATTTATTAGGGAAAGCGTCTGCTGAGAAAGTTGAGGTGGAGGATGTTGCAGCCAAAGATGTTTATGGATTTGATGGGTACAATAAGTTTTTAGATAGTAAGGGGTATCCGGGTGTTTCGCCACCCTGGGGTACCTTGACTGCTATTAATTTAAATACAGGTGAACATGCCTGGCAAATACCATTCGGTTCTTATCCTGAACTGGAGGCAAAGGGAATTATGAATACTGGTAGTGAAAATTATGGGGGAGGAATTGTGACGAAAGGTGGGGTTTTCTTTATTGGTGCTACAAGAGATAATAAGGTTAGGGCTTTTGATAAGTTAAGCGGTAAATTGTTATGGG
>JBKCGF010000281.1:0-5915 GCA_046303455.1 Chitinophagaceae bacterium
GGAGCTGATTCAGCTGGTGTTTCAGCAACTTGCTCTTCGTTTACTGTTTCCTTAACTTCCTCTTTTTCTTCCGCTACTTTTTCTTTTTTCTTAGACTGACCTTTCTTCGGTCTTGTTGAAGAATCCAATGCGTCTAAGTCAATTTTATCGAGAATTTTCGGACCACCTAATTCAGGTGCTTCAATCTTTGTTACTTCTGCAGGTGGTGGTGCAACTTCCACAGGCTTTGGTTCTTCAGCCTCTACTGGTTCAGCTTTTTTCTTTGTATCCTTTTTAAATACAATCTCTTCTGCGTCTTTCTTTTTCTTCGCTTCAGTAGCGGCGCCCTTTGGAATTTCAATGGCATCACTTTTTGCCTTTGCGGCCTTGTCTGAAGAGAATTCTTGTTGCAAAGAATGGTACATATCTTCCGTCAACTTGGATGTTGGCTTCAGATCGTCTTTGCTAAATCCCTTCGATACAAGAAAGTCCACCAACGTATCCTTACCGATGTTGAACTCTTTGGCCGCAGCCATTAACCTGGGTGTGTTTGATTCTGACATTTATCCTCCTTAAGCTTTAATGCTATTTTCTTTTACTTGATTGCGTTTGTTTGACGGCCTAGTCTTTGTCGAACTCAGCCCTCAAAATATCACGCAATTCTTCAATGGTTTCTTTTTCAAGATCTGTTCTTCTCTCCAATTCAGTCGCGGTAAGATCAAGTACACTGCGCGCAGTATCACAACCAATACGCTTCAACTCCTCAATGATCCATCCTTCAATCTCATCGCTAAATTCATCAAGATCGATATCGTACTCAGCCATCTCCCCTTCATTATCTCTGTAAACATCAATGTTAAATCCAGTAAGCTCTTCAGCCAACTTGATGTTCACACCACGCTTACCAATTGCAAGTGAAACCTGATCTGGAGAAACGAAAACTTCAGCACGCTTGCCTTCATTGTCAATGTTCATACGGGTGATTTTCGCCGGCGTCAATGAACGCTGAATCAACAACTGTATGTTATTGGTAAAGTTGATGACATCAATATTTTCATTCTTCAATTCACGAACAATACCATGAATACGGCTACCTTTCATACCCACACAAGCACCTACCGGATCAATACGATCATCATAACTTTCAACAGCAACCTTGGCGCGCTCACCTGGTTCGCGAACAATTTTTTTGATTACGATCAAGCCATCAAAAATTTCTGGAACCTCAATCTCAAGCAATTTCGCAAGGAAAGAAGGATGTGTTCTAGATAGAATGATTACCGGTGAGTTGTTCTTGAGTTCTACTTTTTTAATTACAGAACGAATGCTTTCACCTTTTTTGAAATAATCAGAAGGTATCTGCTCAGATTTTGGAAGAATAAGTTCATTACCATCTTCATCAATCAACAATACTTCTTTTTTCCAAACCTGGTATACTTCAGCATTGATGATCTCACCTGCGCGATCGCCATACTTTTTCACAAGTGCGTTCTTTTTCAAATCGCCAATGCGACTAGCAAGTGTTTGCTTTGCAGCAAGTATCGCTCTTCTGCCGAAATCCATGATATCAACCTCTTCATACAACTCTTCACCAACTTCAAAGTCCGGTTCTATCTTAATCGCTTCACTGTATTCAATCTCCATCAAAGGATTCTCGACTGCTCCGTCTTCTACAATCATACGGTGACGAACGATTTCCAAGTCACCTTTCTCTGTGTTAACGATTACGTCGAAACTCTCATCTGATCCATATTTCTTACGAAGCAAAGTCTTGAATACATCCTCAAGTACTTTCATGAGCGTGGGACGATCGATGTTCTCCGCATCTTTAAAATCCTGGAAGGACTCGATCAAATTGATACTTGCCATAGCCTATCGTTTTTTTTCTTGTCTATTTTTATTAAAAAACTATTTTAACCACTGTTGATTTGACCTCTACAAAAGGAAGCTCGTGCTTTACAATCTCCTTCTTCTTTCCTTTTCCCTTTTCCTCTTCTACCTCAATTCCATTTTCACTTACCTCCAGTAACTTACCATCCAATTTTCTACCATCTGTACACTCCACCTCAACCAATCTGCCGAGGTTCTTTTTGTACTGACGAAGCATTGTCAATGGCTCATCAACTCCAGGTGATGAAACCTCCAATGCAAACTCACCATCATTGCAAACACCTTCCTCAACAATCAATTTGTACAATGCCCTGTTGAGCTTCACACATTTGTCGATCGTAACCCCCTCATCTCCATCTATATAAATAGATATGTTGTTGATGGGGCGGATATGCACCCTAACCAAAAAAATAGCAGTCTCAGGCTCGAGGAGCTTCTCTACTAAAGTATTGATTATCAATGTTTTTGCTTCGTTCGACATGGTATAGAAATAAAGAAGGGAACGATTCCGTTCCCTTCAATTGTTCCTGTTTCGAATACAAAGATAGAAAAAATGGGGAAATTGGCAAAATTGTTGTTGATCAGCCATTAAGCTGACCACCATCACGATTTACTAACGGGGATTCTATAACTTCACCATTAAGACAAAATTGACTCCCGCAATTTCTTAACCTGACCAACTATGTCGGATAACCTGAACGATTTTTACAAAGAAAACAAGCGTTTGGTTGCAGATTATTTCGAAACCAGACTCCAAATTTTAAAGCTGACTTCCGTAAGAAGTCTGTCCAGAACCCTCAGCATGTTGATCCTGATTACTTTGATCAGCTTCATGGTACTGTTTTTTCTACTTTTCCTGGTAATTGCCTTTTCCTGGTTCATGTCTGACCTGCTGGGAAGTGCCGCGATGGGCTTTTTATGCGGTGGAGGTGTATTTCTGCTTATCCTTCTTTTAGCAGTTGTATTTAGAAAAGCTTTATTTCTGAACCCCTTAATCCGACTGTTTATACAGACATCAACACAGGAGGAAGAGGATGAATTTTACTAAGATGAACAGACGTATCAAAACAATCGACCAACTCGATATGACCATTCGGGAATTGAAAATGAAGCAGAAGAGCCTGGAAACCTCTCTCGATCATAATTTTCAAAACCTAAAGGGAAATTATTTCAACATGACCCTTAATAGTGTTTTTGGCGGGAAGCGAGGTAGCTCTAATTTTTGGGCGGATATCGTTACTCGATTTATGGAAAGCGAAAAACTCCAGCATGGAGTAAGCAATCTCGTTTCCAAAATGGCTGATAAAGTTGGCGATGTTTTAAAGGGCGATAAAAGCTAACTTTGCAACATGTTACGGTACATTCTATTGGGCTTTGCCATCTATTTTGCCTATCGTTTTATTGTAGGATTTGCATGGCCAGTTTACAAAACCACCAAGCAAGTCAGGAAGCAGTTTGATGCCATGAGGGAACAACAAGAACAGTTCACCCAAAGGCAAGAACAACCTGCACCTGAAAAAAAACAGGCTAAAGTGGACAACGATGATTACATCGATTTTGAAGAGATAAAAAACTAAATCGCCCTATTTCGCTGGTGTAATTACAATGTTGCGGTATTCAACGGGACCATGATCGCCTTGTAAGAAAATGGGACCAGGTTCGCCTTCTTTACTATCCAATGCACCACCTGTAATTCCCGGTATTATTTGATCATTGATAATGGTCTTCCCGTTAGCAACAACTGTCACCCTGCGTCCAACTAAAGTGATATCATACACTTGCCACTCACCAGCTGGCTTAACTGCCATTTCGTTGGGCGTTAAAAACCCATAAACACCACCAAATAAATGAGAGTCTGGTTCCCTGCCATAGCTGTCTTCTACCTGTACTTCATAACGACCACGTAAATAAACACCACTGTTGCTTCCCTTTGGATAGCGCACTTCAATGTGTAATTTGAAATCGTTGAATTTTTGATCGGTCATGATGTTTGAACCAGAACGCGGACTCTTCATGATGCCGTTTTCAACCACCCACTGGTTGTCTTTGGTCTGCGTTTTCCAACCCGTTAAATCTTTGCCATTAAATATGTTAATCGGAGCACCCCAAACTGGTGCTGATGATCTAACAAGAGATGGCGATCTTTCTCCAACAAAAGGATGGGTTTCACCACGGTTGTTTTTGATGGTGCCGACAAGTTTACCGTCTTTAATTTCTGCATTCATCACCAAATCAATGTCAGTTCTGTCCCATTGTGGAGGAATACTAAAGTTGACTTTACCATTGTTGAAATTTACTTTTGAAATCGGCCTTGCGCTTCCGCCTTCTGCTACAAAATGACCTACAAGCGTTCTGATTCCAGACAGCTCCACTTCCAACCAGGAGGGAACTATTTTATCACCCTGATCAACAGTTAAATCCCATCTGCCAATAATTGAAGGTGGCGGAGGAGGTGCGGCATGATCTTGTGCAATACTTAATAATGAGGTGAGTACTGATAGAATTGTTAAAAGTTTTTTCATGATGGCTGCTTTATATACCGAATATAAAAAAAAGGAGTGAGAAATGAATAGCTAAATAAACTTAGCCAACTGCATTTTCCAATGCCCTTTCCAATTGATCCATTTCTGCAGGTGTAAGATATCTCCATTTCCCTACGGCTAAATTTCCCAGTTGGATATGCATGATGCGAATGCGCTTAAGGGTTTTAACTTTGTAGCCGAAGGTCTCACACATTCTTCTGATTTGACGATTGAGCCCTTGCTTCAAAATGATTCTGAATCTTCGTTGACCTTCTTGCCGTATAAAACAAGGCTTGGTCACTTCATTTAAAATACGCACACCAACGCCCATTTGCCTGATCATTTCGTGCGTCAGTTCTTTGTCGACTGTCACCACATATTCCTTTTCATTGTTATTACTGGAACGTAAAATCTTGTTCACGATATCGCCGTCATTGGTAAGCAAAATCAAACCTTCAGAATCTTTATCCAATCGTCCAACTGGAAAAATTCGTTTGGGATGATTCATGAAACGAATGATATTGGTCTTATCGCTCATGTCAGTCGTTGACGTAACTCCAACAGGCTTATTCAATGCAATATAAATAGGGCGTTGCTTTGATTTAATCTTTTCACCATCTATGGCTACAACGTCACCAGTCAAAACCCTTGAAGTAGAAATAGCCAGTTCATCATTAATGGTTACCCTAGCATCATCTACTAATTTATCTGCTTCCCTTCTGGAGCAGAAGCCAGAATTGCTGATGTATTTATTAATTTGTATGCCTTGATCGTTGCTTTGCTTTTTCATAGCGACGTAAAGTTATAGTAAACTGCATAACTTAGCACAAGGATGAATTCAAACAGCTTACTTAAACGAATCATTGCTTTAACAACCCTTCGCAGCAAATATGCCAAAGGCATTGAAATCAGTCCATATACCTATGCTAAAGGGTATCGAGAATTAAGAATTCTTACCAAAAGAAATTTCAAGGATTTTCTCTTGGTGACTGCCGGAATATTTTCTGCTGCGTTCGGATTTAA
This sequence comes from Chitinophagaceae bacterium, assembly GCA_046303455.1. GTDB lineage: Bacteria > Bacteroidota > Bacteroidia > Chitinophagales > Chitinophagaceae > Pollutibacter. Next base: position 5,415 of record JBKCGF010000281.1, read on the forward strand.
AGGCTTCTTGCTTAGTAATGAATTTGTAGATGGTGGCGCAACAGGAATCTCCTTACTCATTTCTAATACAACTGGAATACCTCTTTATTTTCTGGTGATTTGTGTTAATATCCCATTTATTTTCATGGGATACAGAGTAGTGAGCAAAGCCTTTGCAATAAAAACGGCACTTGCTATAATCGGACTAGCGCTATGTTTGGCATCAGTTGAATTTCCTAATGTTACAGATGACAATATATTAGTCGCCATATTTGGTGGATTCTTTCTGGGAACAGGAATAGGACTAGCAGTAAGAGGTGGAGCTGTTATCGACGGTACAGAAATATTGGCGATATTTTTAAGCAGAAAATTAGGCACCACCATTGGTGATATCATTATCTTGATCAACGTTTTTGTATTCTCTGCTGCCGCTTATTTGCTATCTATTGAAATTGCCATGTATTCCATGATCACTTATCTCTCTGCCTCCAAAATGCTGGATTTCATTGTAGATGGTATTGA
>JBKCGF010000282.1:0-18614 GCA_046303455.1 Chitinophagaceae bacterium
TTTCAAAACTCACTTACAATGTGATTTTAATGCTCCTGATGAGTATTATCAATCTTTTTCTTTTCACAGCCTTCATGGGCGACCTCACTACTTCTTTTCTACAATTCTTTTTGATTAGTCTTGTTGGAGCAGTTGGGCTTAGCCTTGTATTTACCATGTTGGCTGCAATTGCATCAAAAGCCATGCAGCAAGCTTCCTTGATGGCAATTTTGGGATTCCCCATCATTATTCCTCAACTTTTACTGCTGGTAAGACTATCGAAATCGGCTTTTTCTGAAATTTTTAACCAAGGGGTACCTACCCAGTTGGTTCTTTTACTTTTTGCACTCGACATCTTGGTAATATTCATGGCGGTTATTTTGTATCCATTTTTATGGAAAGATTGACCGAAGCACCTAATTTTGAAAACTGAAACTAAACTTATGCAATTCAATTGGTTGAAAATCAGCGCAATTATTCTACTTGTATATGCAATAGTAGGGGGACTACTTTTGCCTGTTCCTGAACTATCACAGCTTGGAGAAACCATACGCAACCTCTACTACCATGTTTGCATGTGGTTTGCGATGATGATCTTGTATACCATATCAATTATACACAGCATCAAGTACCTCAGAAATGGAAAAATTGAGCACGATATCAAGGCGGTTTCATATGCAGGTACAGGCACCTACATGGGATTATTAGGATATGCTACCGGCGCTATCTGGGCGAGCTATACTTGGGCTGATCCAAACAATCCTGCTTATGCTTCTTTTGGATCTATCATGAGAGAACCAAAATTAATTGGTGCAGCAACTGCCCTTTTAATTTATGGTGCTTATTTTATTTTAAGAAGTTCGATAGCCGACCTTGATCAGCGCGCCAGAGTGAGTGCTGTTTATAATATTTTTTCATACGCAATGTTGTTTCCATCAATTTGGATAATCCCTCGACTTTTACCAAGCTTGCATCCAGGTCAGGAAGGAAATCCTGCTTTGAATTTCAATGACATTGACGCAAGAATGCGCATGGTTTTTTACCCAGCAGTTTTAGGATGGACATTCATGGGTGTATGGATTACTACACTTATTATCAGATATAAATTACTCACAGAAAAAAAATGGATCCACAATGAAAAATAAAATTGCCGCTTTAATTGCATGTGTTTTTGTATTGAGTGCACAAGCACAAAATACAGTAGCAACCAATGAAACAACTGCCAGTGTAATGAGAAGCAATGGCAAAATCTATGTAGTGGTTGCAGTAGTTTTGACTATTCTTTTTGGACTGATCGCTTATGTTATCAGATTGGATAGAAAAATCACTAGACTCGAAAAAGAAGCTTAAGCTGATTCTCAGATTTCATTCAATATTATTCAACGAAACCATTTGCCATGAACCCAGAATATAGTTTTTTTGACGCAGTATGTAAAAGTTTTGACAAGGCATCCAAGTTTACCAACTTTGACGCGGGAATACTTGAGCAAATCAAGCAATGCAATAGCGTTCTGAGAATGCACTTTCCAGTTAAGATTGGAGATAAAGTAGAAGTAATCAAAGCCTATCGTGTTCAACACTCACACCATAAACAACCTTGTAAAGGTGGTATTCGCTTCAGCGAAATGGTTAACCTGGATGAAGTGATGGCTTTGGCAGCTTTGATGACATACAAATGTGCAATTGTAGATGTTCCATTTGGTGGAGCAAAAGGCGGTATCACCATTGATCCTAAAAAATATTCGCCTTACGATCTTGAAAAGATAACAAGACGTTACACCAGCGAATTGATCAAAAAGAAATTTATTGGTCCAGGTGAAGACGTACCCGCACCCGATTATGGAACAGGTGAAAGAGAAATGGCTTGGATCCTTGACACCTATATTGCCATGCATCCTGGTGAAATTGATTCTTTGGCCTGCGTCACCGGTAAGCCTGTGAGTCAGGGTGGTGTTAGAGGAAGAAGAGAAGCAACAGGATTAGGAGTATTTTATGGAATTAGGGAAGTCTGCAACAATGCAGATGTAATGTCGAGATTAGGACTCAGCACTGGAATTGAAGGAAAGAAAGTTATAGTACAAGGATTGGGTAACGTAGGTTATCATGCAGCAAAATTCTTCCAGGAAAATGGTGCATTGGTTGTAGGATTAGCAGAATACGAGGGTTCAATTTATTGTGAAGCTGGTCTTGATGTTGAGGCTGTTTTTCAGCACAGAAAATCGACTGGCTCGATTTTGAATTTCCCTGGCGCAACCAACTTCAATAAAAATACAGATGCGCTTGAAGCGCCTTGCGATATTCTTGTTCCTGCAGCACTTGAAAATGTAATCAACGGCGACAACGCTTCACGTGTTCAAGCCAAAATAATTGGAGAAGCAGCAAACGGACCGCTTACACCTGAGGCTGATGAAATCCTGATCAATAAAGGTGCATTGGTTGTACCCGACATGTATTTAAATGCCGGTGGTGTAACTGTATCCTACTTTGAATGGGTAAAGAACCTCAGTCACGTTAGATATGGTCGTGTTGAGAAGAGATTCATGGAAAATCAGAATGCAAATCTGGTTTCTCATATTGAGGAGATGACCGGTAAAAAAGTGACTGATATCCAAAAGAATCTTTTGGTGCATGGTCCAGATGAAATTGATATGGTAAGAAGCGGACTGGAAGACACTATGATCAAGGCTACCAATGAAATCCTGGAATGCTGGAGACAAAATCCGGAAATCAAGGACATGAGGACTGCTGCTTTTGTAGTTGCTATTAACAAAGTGGGAACCAGCTATTCAGAACTTGGTATCTTCCCTTGATCAGGAACTAAAATATTCAGGAAAAAATGGGACCCAATTGGCGGTCCCATTTCTTTTTTCAGCAACATAACATTCAATTCCGTTGGTGATTACAAGATATGCTACTGGAATTGCAAGATGATAAGATAACAACTGCATCAAAACCGACTCATCCAGTTTCACATCCATCGATTTACATTCCACCATCATCCATGGCTCTGTTTTGTTGTTGTAAACCAATACATCAAATCTTCTATTCTCCTCTCCTAATGTCAATTTCTTCTCAACAGCGATAGCAGCTAAAGGAAATTGATGGGTTTTTACCATCCATTGAATAAAGTTTTGCCGAACCCACTCTTCTGGTCCCAATGCAACCCACTTTGACCGAATCACATCAAACAATTCGGGCCTCCCATTTTGCTCCCTGATCTTAAAATCAGGCTCAGGAAAAACCAATTCAACCATGCATGCAAAGTAATCAGTAATTTTGAACTGAAAAGCCTGAAACATGAACAACAAAGAAGAAATCGTTAACAACTGGTTACCCAGATATACTGGGATGGCCTTGAATGAATTTGGACAGTATATCATACTAACCAACTTCAGCAAATACGTTGAGCTTTTCGCCACCTGGAACAATGTTGAAGTTGTTGGTATGGATAAACCCATGCAATCCGCTACTGCAGAAGGCATTACGATTATCAACTTCGGAATGGGGAGTCCCACTGCTGCCACCATAATGGACCTGCTCACAGCAATCAAACCCCAGGCCGTTCTTTTTCTTGGAAAATGTGGAGGACTAAAAAAGAGAAACAAACTAGGCGACCTCATACTGCCCATCGCCGCCATTAGAGGAGAAGGTACCTCAAATGACTATTTCCCAAGTGAAGTCCCGGCCCTCCCAGCCTTCGCTTTACAAAAAGCAATTTCAACTACCATAAGAGACAACAATTTGGATTACTGGACCGGTACCGTATACACCACCAACAGAAGAGTCTGGGAACATGATGAAGACTTCAAAACCTACCTTCAGAAAATAAGAGCCTACGCCATAGACATGGAAACCGCTACCATTTTTTCAGTCGGCTTTTACAACAAAATTCCAACAGGAGCCATCTTACTGGTTAGTGATCAACCGATGATTCCAGAAGGAATCAAAACAGAAGAAAGTGATAAAAAAGTTACAGCAAGTTTCGTTGAGACGCATTTAAAAGTAGGCATAGAATCACTTAAACAGCTGATTAACAATGGTCTTACGGTAAGACACCTAAAGTTTTAATAGATGTGATTTTGTTGTTTAAAAAATTGAAAAATCGCAATCTACAAAACCACAATAATTCATTAATTTTGCAACCTACAATATGCCAAAAACAAATCTGATGCCGTAAGATCAGGTTTGCAGGATTGGATCCCTATTCATTGGGTACCCGGATTTGTTTCAGGCAATAAATTTAATTAGCATGAAACTATCCCAGTTCAGGTTTGATTTTCCTCTTAATCTTATTGCCCAGACACCTACCAAGCGCAGAGAAGATGCAAGACTAATGGTTGTCCATAAGGATACCGGATTGATTGAGAACAAAACATTCAAAGACATCCTTGATTATTTTGAAGAAAAGGATGTTTTCGTTGTAAACAATACCAAAGTTTTTCCAGCGAGAATGTATGGCAGAAAGGAAAAAACCGGAGCAAAGATTGAGGTTTTTCTTTTGAGAGAATTGAACAAGCAAAACCGCCTTTGGGATGTGATTGTTGATCCCGCAAGAAAAATACGTGTAGGAAACAAGTTATACTTTGGTGATGCTGATGAACTGGTTGCAGAGGTAATTGACAATACCACCTCAAGAGGAAGAACAATCAGGTTTTTATTCGATGGCTCTGATGAGGAGTTCAAGCAAATTTTAAATACACTTGGTGAAACTCCCCTACCAAAATACATCAAGCGTAAACCAGACGAATTGGATAGAGAGCGTTACCAAACTGTTTATGCTAAGCATGAAGGTGCGGTTGCAGCACCTACAGCGGGACTTCATTTCTCTGTTGAGTTGATCAAAAGATTAGAAATCCAGGGTATCCGTTTTGCAGAAATGACTTTACATACAGGTCTTGGAACTTTCAGAACAATCGAAGTAGAGGATTTGAGCAAGCACAAAATGGAGGCTGAATATTATAAAGTAGATGAAACTGCTTGCAGAATTGTAAACAAAGCCAAGTCTGAGGGACATAGAATTTGTTCTGTTGGTACTACAACATTACGCGGCTTAGAAAGTACATTTACCGCAGACAAGCTTTTAAAACCTTCTGAGGGCTGGACAAACATCTTTATTCATCCACCACATGAGTTTGCAATATGTGATTCATTGATCACCAACTTCCACCTTCCTAAAACATCCTTGTTGATCATGGCCTGTGCATTTGCAGGATATGAGTTGACAATGGAAGCCTACAAAAAAGCAATCAAAGATAAATATCGCTTCTTCAGCTATGGCGATGCGATGCTGATCATCTAATTAATTATTCGGGCTGGATACTTAATCCAGTCCGAACAATCCCTTGTTAAGCGACTTCAAGCATTCATTCTTTTCTTCAGTTGGAATGAGGATAGAAACATTGTGCAGGCTACCTCCATAACTCACCATATTTATAGTAAGATGACTGAGTGAATTGAAAAGATTAGACAAGAGGTTTTTCTCGCTGTTTAATTTATTACCCACAACAGCAATAATGGTTTGTCCTTGTAAGACTTCTAATTCACCTAATGGAGCCAATTCTTTTGAGATTTGATCTAGGTGTGTTGTATTATCGATCGTAACTGATACAGCAACCTCAGAAGTTGTGATCATGTCAATTGAAGTCTTGTATTTCTCAAATACCTCGAAAATCTTTCTCAGAAATCCGTAGGCGAGCAACATGCGACTACTTTTAATTTTCACCATAACAATGCCATCCTTAGCAGCAACAGCTTTAACTCCATCTGCATCAGCTTCTTCCAAAATGACTGTACCCTTTGCCTCTGGCTGCATTGTATTCAACAATTTCACTGGGATATTAAACTGTTGTGCAGGCCAGATAGAAGCAGGATGCAAGATTTTTGCACCAAAATAAGCAAGCTCTGCAGCTTCATCAAAGCTAAGCTGCTCTACTGGTCTTGTTGATTGAACAACCCTCGGATCATTGTTGTGCATGCCATCGATGTCTGTCCATATTTCACAAACACTTGCATCAACAGCAGCTGCAATCAAAGAGGCGGAATAGTCGCTTCCTCCACGTTTCAAATTATCCACTTCCCCTCTTGCATTTTTGCAGATATATCCTTGTGTGATGAAGAGTTGAATGCCTTGATGTTGAGCTAAAATTTTTGTCAGCTTCGCTCTTATATCTAAAACTTGGGGCTCATCATTTTCGTCAATTGCCATGAAATCTAAAGCAGGCATCAAAACATGCGCTTGCCCAATTTGCTCAAGGTAACAAGAAAAGAGTTTGGTACTCATCAATTCACCTTGTGCAAGAATATCTTTATTCAACGCGTCGTTGAATGAAATCTTGGTGATGATATTGAGAAAATCAAAATGCTCGTTGATTAACTTTTCAGCTTTTGATTTCACCTGTTCATCAGAAAGCAATTCATTGATGAAGTTTTTATAATGCGCGTGCAACTGTTGTATTAAACTTGTCGCTTTATCCTTATCTCCAGAAGACATAGCATCACCAATTGCCACCAAGGTATTCGTTGTTCCACTTAAGGCACTCAAAACAACTATCTTCGGCTCATTGTCCCTTGTAATTAAATCTTTTACCTGAAACATCCGCTCTGGCTTACCTACAGAGGTACCACCAAACTTCATGATCTTCATATGCTATCAAAATTTGACGCGAAGTTATACCTTGATCTTTAATTTTTCAGCAACTGCAACGATATCTTCCCAAACAATTGCCAACAAAGGTATTCCTTCGTTACGGCGAGCCAATTCCATTTCTCTTTCTGGATCTCCTGGTATGAGTACAGGATAATTTTCATCAATTGGCTTCGCTTGTCTGAATCTCCTGATCCATTGATCCATATCTTTTTTGAAATCTTCTTTCTTCCTAAACGCATCAATGCGCATTGCTCCAAGAAAATGGCCAATCCCCTTTCCAGGCTGGTTTTCAGGCATAGGGACATAAGCAGGAAATGGAGGGACCCAGGGGCCATAGTTAGCGCCACTTAGTACTGCTGAAAAAATATCAACAATTGCACCCAATGCATATCCCTTGTGGCTGCCATGTTCTTTATCACTTCCAAGTGGCAACAATGCCCCACCATTTTTAAGCGCATGTGCATCTTTCACAGTGTTTCCTTGTTTATCCTGGATCCAACCTAAAGGTGCATCAAGTCCTTTGCGTTGCAAGATTTCCAGTTTCCCATTGGCAGCCGTTGTAGTAGCCATATCCGCTACAAATGCAGGTTCCTCACCTCCAGGAATTGCCACGCAAATAGGATTGGTGCCCAACATTCGTTCATTTGAATTTGTAGGTGCTACCAAGGCACTGGCATTGGTCATCACCATACCAATCATATCTTCTTCCAAAGCCAACATGGCATGGTAAGCTGCTATACCAAAATGATTGCTGTTGCAAACACTTACCCAGCCAGTCCCAACTTGTCTGGCCTTTTCAATAGCCACTTTCATAGCAATTGGGGCTACAACCAATCCTAAACCCTGATCACCATCAACAACAGCGGTGGATGGTGTTTCATGAATGATTTTCACATCAGGAGACGCATTGACTCTTTTGGCTTCCCATAAACGGACATAACCAGAAAGCCTAGCAACACCATGAGAATCTATTCCTCTCAAATCTGCTGAAACCAGCACTTGAGCTGCTGATGCAGCATGAGTTTCTGAACACCCCATTGCAAGGAAAACACTAGTGGTGATGTCAATTAGTTTTTGATAAGCAACAACCTTTTCCATATATAAATACTATGTTGCAATATACTTTAATTGAGTCAGGTCGACTTGAACTATGGATGAAAACAACTCTCAATTGGTGGAAAACTCTCCCCTATAATTGTAGATAAGCACGTTGAATTGACTTTACTTTGATTAAACTTCGAGTAATAAAATAAACAATATGATAAAGCTACAGGTAATTGGACATTTGGGTAAAGACTGTACCACAAATGTCGTAAATGGAAAAAACGTGATAAATTTTTGTGTTGCCCACAGTGAGCGATACAAAGATGCTTCAGGTGTTCAGAAAGAAAAAACCACTTGGGTGGAGTGTGCGTATTGGACAGACAGAACAGCAATTGCTCCTTATTTGAAAAAGGGTCAATTGGTTTATGTTGAAGGAAATCCAGAATCGCGTGCCTATCAAAAAGCTGATGGCACATCTGCTAGTTCTCTGAGCATGAGGATTTCAAGTGTACAGCTGTTGGGCGGAGCCAAAGGTGATGGCAGCAATGAAGCAGGAGGAAGCAGTGCAGATGAAGGAGATAACCTTCCGTTCTAATCAATTTCGAATTAAAGAGAACGCCTGATCGATTCTACCAATTGAGGAATATCGATCAGGTTTTTTTTATGCTCAATACGGTTGGCCAAAACTGGATTGATGGCATTCAATTTATTTATCCCTTCTTCCATCATCAGTTCGATCTTTTTTACGCCTTGCTCATTTAATCCTGCATCAAGAATTGCATTCTCTTCTCCATGTATGAGATCTTCCCTGATGTCTGCGAGGTCATCCATCAATAAAAAATAAGTGATCATAGCATACCAGGCATCAATTGCTTTCTGTGTATCAAAACTATTTTTAGGAATACAAGATAGTGAAAGCAAATAGCTGTCTGCCCTATTTAATGAAGGAAAGTCGGTTCCCAACCTTGATTCAGCAGTCTTGATCGGCTTATTGTTGAGCAGGTATTTTTGTAAATCCTCAAAAAGAGAAAGATGCTGAACATGAGGTGTTACAACCTGAAGACATTGATGGATATGTGTACTCCAGTCAATTTGTTGATGTTCTAATAATGCTGCGCTATGAAGTATGGACTCATTGATTGAAAAAAACATTTCATCCAACAGAAAGGAAATTTCTGCTCCTGCTCTTCTTAGCAGGTCGGAATAGATGGGCATAAAAATATAGCCAGATGCTCCTGGAACATAGACAGATCTGCCCTTCCAATAGAGATTGTCTTTAGGCACTTGCCTGTCTACATAAAATTTTCCTATAGTAAGATCAACACCATAAGACAGCTTAAGATCATCCTTGGTGAGAAACATATTATCGATTTTTAGTTGTTCTTCGTCTAATGAAAACGTCTGTCCTACCCCTCACTGCACGTTCATGTGCGGAATCGAGGACTGTCTCTAATTGAAGAGGATGCGCTTTATAATACAAATAACTCTTACTGAAAGATGATGAGCTGATCCCATAAACTTTCAGCACTTTATCCATTTCTACTTTCAACAATGAGTCTTTGTTCAATGTCGTGTCCTTCATCAGGTATGACTCTACAAAACTTTCTGCGAGCAAAACATCGTACAGCACATTTGCCATTTTATCTTCATTCAAAATTTGTTCTTTATCGTCAACTTTACTGGAACAAGATAAAGCCATTGTGTATAATGCAACAATCAGAATCAAGTTCAATTTCATTTCAGTTCCTGTCGGTATTTTGAAGCATTTGCAATATCCAATTTTGAACACAAATCTATTATCCGTGCTTTTTCCTGAGGAGTTCCTTTTTTGTAAATCTTGATAATTTCATCAGATTTTCCTTGAAAGAAAAAAGGCATAATCATGAGATTAGGCGTTTCAATATTCAGTGTATTGAGCATATTGATGCTGTTCAACATTTGCTCTCTTGCTACAGATTCATTCTCAATTAATTTATCCATCCCCTGTCTATAATAGGTATAGATTGCATCATGCACCAGTGCATACCTGGTATTCTGTAAATTTTCAGCAAGCCAATATCGGTTTCTCTGACCATCAAAAGGTTTCCAGCCAGAAATAGATCTGCCTTCAGGTGCTGCATTCACAATAAGATTTGCTTTTTGAAAAAAGGGATCACCTCCTCTTGGAGAGTAAGAATCATAATCTACGCCCAATATGATATTGATGTAATAAGCCATCAAAGCTGAAAGGTTTGCTGCCAATGGCTCATTACCTGAAATTCTATTTTCATTAAATTCAATTGGCTGAAACTCGACAAATCTGAAACTAATATCGTTATCTATAAAATTTACAAGTGGGGAAAGGTAAGAAGCATTGTAAACAGGTCGACCTGCCTGAACAGTCAAAGTACCTTTATATACATTAGGTTCTACAACCGATTGTAAATTGATAAGAAAACTACATTCAATTTTCTCATTAACTTCAAAAACATCGTTAGTCCATTTTCTTTTATTGATAAAAGAAACCAAGGAAGTCTGTAAATTTTGAAAAACTCTTTTGTCGACTGTATTCCCAATTTGCGCAGAAATGACAGTCACTTTTGCATTGATTTCCTGTGCTTCTACTTGTCCAATTACAAGAAACCCACAAAACACCTGAAGAGAAAAGATAAATAAATAGGCCCTCATCCGCTGCTTTAATTGTTCTATAATCGAAGTTAAATAATCTTCAACTGAAAATCAGAAAACAAAAAAGGCGATGGTTCTGCCATCGCCTTTTTAACAATATGATTACCTGTTAGCGGAAAAGATCTTCTTCATTCTTACGGAAGTAAACCTTGTCCTCCATAAACTCCTGAGTTGCAAGTAAGGCTGGATTTGGCATTTTTTCATACGCCTTTGAAATCTCGATTTGCTCCTTGTTCTCATGAATTTCTTCAAGACTATCTGTATGACTTGCGAATTCCTCCAATTTGTTATGAAGCTCTTCTTTCAAGGCAATATTGATTTGACTTGCTCTTTTGGCTATGATGGAAATAGACTCATACAAATTACCAGTCTTACTCTTTATTTCATTGAGATCTTTGGTCTCAACCACATTGGTAAGGTTATTTCCCAACTGCCTGCGAAGTTTGCTCATTGTTCAGTGATTTAAGATTATTAGTCGACAAAGTTAAGTAACGTTCTGCTTCTTTCAATAATTTACTTTCCGGAAATCTATCCTGGAAGTCCTCTACCTCTCTTACAACCCTTGAATAACGCTCTTCCTGCTTCTCTTTTACACTCATTGCTGCATAGCGGTAATACGCTTTAATGGCCATCAATTTGTATTCGTCACCTTTCTGCGAATCAGGGTAGTTATTCATCAAAGTGGTATAAGTGAGCGCTGCTGCCCTAAACTGACCTAGATTAAAATACAATTGTGCTGACAAATACTCTTTTCGCTCAAGTTTAACCTGACATTGGGCTATAATATCTTCAGCCTCTTTACGCTTTGGAGAATCTCCATGTGTATTCACAAAAACCTGAAACATACCAATTGCCTTTAATGTGTTGGCCTGTTCCAATTCCGCCTTTGGGGACTGTTTATAAAAGCAATATGCCTGCATAAATTCTACTTCCTCAGCTTTGGGACTGTTCGGAAACACTTCTAAATAGCCCTTGTATAAGTTTTCAGCAGTGGTATAATCCTTTAAGTTATAGTGCGTATATGCGTATTTGTAATACAGGTCATCAAACTGTGGCGTCCCCTTAAAGACAGGAAAAAGCTCTTCAAACAGCACTTGAGCCTGACGATATTCTTTTTTATCGTAGTACTGGTTTGCCATTTTCAATTTATACTCATAATCATTGCTTTTCAAGACCTTATTGAACTTAGAACAAGATCCAAGAAATAAAACGAGAATGATGAAGAGGAAATTTCTAGACTTCATAAGCGGATGCAAATTTAAGCAATGCAGACGATACTAAGATAGTAAGTTTGAAGTTGATGTTTGGTTAATCTACTCATAAAATAAGGGAGCCCTCCTGTTGGAGGGCTCCCTTTATAATCAATTATAAATTAGTTCTTTGTACGCAAATTTGGATGCGGAGCAGGAACTGTATTTGGACCTTCGATGTTTTCACCTGTGGCACTTAGGTCGATTACGTTGATATCACCTTCTGTTTGACCATACTTGTTGATCAAACGGTCAGCAGCAATACCTTGCTTTTCAGTTAGGTATGAAATGATAGCATTTACGCGATCCCAGCTCATTTGCTGACTAACCTTAGAGGCTTCAGCATAACCTGTAATGAATACCTTACAAACTGGGTTATTCTTTAAACGATCAGCTACTGCAGCCAACAAAGATTCTGCACCAGCAGAAAGTTTTGCAGAGTTTTTTGCAAAGGTGATGCTTGGAATGCTACCCATATTGCAAGAAGGCGCTGGAGGAACTATTTTACAACAAGGAGGCTCAGGGCATTTACCAACACCATTTGCATCCACTGGCTGACACTCAGTTGGAGTGATCAATTGCTTGTCTTTGTAATCAGGAACACCATCACCATCAGTATCTTTGCTCACTCCATGAGCATCAACTGGTGCGCCTGCTGGTGTGTTTGGCTCTCTATCGAACTGATCTGTGATACCATCACCGTCAGCATCTGCCAAGACAACCTTTGGCATTTTCATTCTCTTTGGAGAATTCAATTCACTGTATACAAACTCTAGTGGATTTTTCCAATAAAGTGGCTCAACTGACTTAGTCTTTTTCTGGGCTAGTGCATCCATACCTGCCAAAAGGAAGGTGGTAAGAAAAAGAATCGAAAATAATTTATTCAGCTTCATATCGCTAGTATTTAGGCAATTATAGAATTAAAGGATATTGATGTTCAAGCCAATCGACAAGAAATTGTAGCTATCATTGTTTGAAGAAAGTGAAGGATTACCAGCTGGGAAAGGTCCCCACTTTTGTCCATCTAACAAATCATCATCAACAATGGTGAATCTGTCTTCAATTGCAAGATTGATTTTCTTTGAAATCTTGAATGCTGCTCCAAAACCGAAACTTGCACTCACAACAGAGGTTCTGCCAGAGCCAGAATTCTTCTTTTCTGCGGGTGTTTCATAAGTGCCATCCAATATAGCTTTCAAAGCAGACCTTGTTTCAGATGAAGAAAGACTAGAACTGATTGAATTGAAATTATACTTTGTATTTCCACCATTCAAGGCGTCAACATTTACATCATACATTGTAACACCTACACCTGCAATCGCATATAGTGCAAACTTTGGTTCTGCTCTATGGAAACGAATATTAGAAAGGTTAAACAACATTTGAGCACTTACGTCTGACATCTGCGTTTTGTAATTGTAGAATACTTTGTCAGTCGTTGAATTATAACCTCTCCAAGCTGGATTGTTCTTGTAGTTGTAGTTCTCATTTACACCTAGTCCTTTGGCAGTCCCGGTGAAAATCTCACCTCTAACAGAAACCAAATAACCCAATGCTTTTCTAACATGCACACCTACACCAAAGTTTGGATTGAGTCCATCCACATCACTGCTGATAGAAGGCGTTCCAAATTTGATACCCAATTCCCACTGGCTTCTTGGTTTGGCAGGAAAAATGTACTGGTTGTTTACAAATTCGTTGTGTTGAGCTAGTCTTGAAGGTGGAATCAATGATGAATCCTGCCATTCTGCTACTTGTGCTTGAGTAGACATTGCTGCTACAATTAAGCCAAGAAAAAGAGTGTACTTTTTGATTGCCATAAGAATGTTTGTTTTAAATGATTTTTACACAGGACCTGCCTTGTGCAGCAAATATAGTCCCAAAGTTTTAATTTTCAAATAAATATAAGGATTTTTTGCCTTTTGGCAAAGGATTTTCAACTTCTATAACTCGCTCATTTTCAACCAAAAGCATATTCGTGATTTACTTGAAAACTAGTTAAATCAGATGCAAAAATATTGCGTAAGTTCGCGTTCCACATGAACCCCGGATACAATATTGTTGAAGCCGAATTAAAAGAGTTTGAGGGTATTTTTAAAAATGCTCTAAAGAGTGATACTCCCATGCTCAACCGGATGATGCAATACATCGTCAAAACCAAGGGGAAACAGTTGCGGCCACTTTTTGTCCTTTTATCAGCAAAAATATGTGGGGAAATAAACGACAGTACCTACCGAGCAGCTTCTCTTGTTGAATTGCTTCATACAGCAACTTTGGTGCATGATGATGTTGTGGATGAAGCTCCTGAGAGAAGAGGATTCTTATCTGTTTATGCACTTTGGAAAACAAAAGCTTCTGTGCTGGCAGGTGACTACCTGCTTGCGAAAGGCTTGTTGTTGTCCCTTGAAAACAAGGATTTCAGGGTGCTTGAACTAATGTCGGATGCAGTGAGGAGAATGAGTGAAGGAGAACTTCTGCAACTTGAAAAATCAAGATTACTCAATATTACCGAGGAAGATTATTTCAGTATTATTTCAAACAAAACAGCTTCTTTACTTGCCTCAGCTTGTGCTGCTGGAGCCTATACAGTTAACCAAGATGAAAAACAGGTTGATTTACTAAGACAATTTGGCGAAAATACCGGAATTGCTTTTCAGATAAAAGATGATTTGTTCGACTATGGCACAGATGATGTAGGAAAGCCGACTGGAAATGATATACGTGAAAAAAAACTAACCTTGCCGCTGATTTTCACTTTAAAATCTGTTCCAAAAGAAACCAGACGTTTTTTACTTTACACGATCAAAAACAAGCATAAAGACAACTCCAGCATAAAAGATGTAATTGAAGAAGTTAAAAAGGCCGGAGGAATTCAATATGCTACCAGCGTGATGGAACAATACAAACAAAAGGCATTGGCATCGCTCGACCCATTTCCAGAATCAAAAGAGAAGTCAGCTCTAGCCGACCTTGTTAGGTATACAACAGAAAGAAAAAAATAAAATGGCTTTAGAGCGCAGGTGGAAAATCAATCAATTTCAAGCAGAAAAAACTGCTGCACTTCAACAGGCATTGAAAATACATCCTGCTTTATGTTCCATTCTGGTCAATCGAGGTATTGAAGACTTCAATCATTCAAAACTTTTTTTTCGACCGCAGGTAGAACAACTCCACGATCCTTTCTTGATGAAGGATATGCAAAAAGCTGTCGATAGAATAATAACTGCAATTCAAGAAAATCAGAAAATTTTAATCTACGGTGATTATGACGTGGATGGAACGACTTCGGTAGCCATTGTTTATGATTTCTTGTGTAGCATTTATGAAAAAGAAAAACTGGATTACTATATACCCAATCGTTACAAAGAAGGTTATGGTCTTTCACAAATGGGCATCGATTATGCAGTGAACAATCAATTCAATTTATTGATAACGCTGGACTGTGGAATAAAGTCGGTTGACCTTATTCAAGCAGCAAATGAAAAGAACATTGATACAATAGTATGTGATCACCACCTACCCGGATCACAGCTTCCTCCTGCTGTCGCCATATTAAACGCCAAACAAGCAGATTGTCCTTATCCTTATAAAGATTTATGTGCCTGCGGCGTAGGATTCAAACTCATACAGGCATTATCATCTGAACTGTCAGTGGAAGAAAAATATTTTCTCCCCTACTTAGAACTTACTGCAACGGCCATTGCAGCGGATATAGTCCCTATTACTGGAGAGAACCGACTCATGGCCTATCTCGGAATTAAGCAAGCGAATGAGAACCCATCTATCGGCATTAAAGCATTGATTGATTTAAGCAAAGTTCAGCAATCACTAACTGTTTCCAGTCTTGCATTTATGATTGGACCAAGAATAAATGCAGCAGGCAGAATGGATGATGCAAAAAAGGCAGTATCCCTATTTATTGAAAGAGATCCTGAAAAAGCAAAACAGATTGCTTTGTTGTTGCAAACAGACAACACCAACAGAAGAGAAGCGGACGCAAGTATTACTATTGAAGCCATAGCACAATTAGAATCAGATGAAAACTTAAAAGACAAAAAAGCAATTGTAGTATACAATGCCAACTGGCACAAGGGTGTTATTGGTATTGTTGCCAGCAGATTGTTAGAACGCTATTACAAACCCACGATTGTTTTAACACAAAGTGGTTCATTGCTTGCAGGAAGTGCTAGAAGCATTGCAGGTTTCAATATACATGATGGATTGGAGCATTGCAGTAATTTACTTTTTGGATTTGGCGGGCATTATTTTGCTGCAGGTATGACATTGTTACCAGAACACTTTGATGAATTCAAGAAAAAATTTGAATCGATTGCAGCTGTAACATTAAGCGACGACCAAATGATTCCTGAACTTGAGATCCACGCTGAGGTTGAGTTAGAAGATCTCACACCAGGCTTTTATAATATTCTAGAACAAATGGAACCCTTTGGACCTGATAATCCAAAACCCGTTTTTTGTATTCGACAACTCACCAATACAGGATGCAGAATTGTGAAAGAAGAACATGTGCGATTTGAAGTGGAAAAGAATGGCTTAAAAATATCTGGCATTGGTTTTGGTATGTCAGAAAAATTCAAATCACTTGAAAACAATTCAACTTTAGATATCGTTTTCAACCTGGAAGAAAATAATTTTCGCGATGTAAAATCTTTGCAACTTAAAGTAATCGACTTTGATGTTGCTGGAAAAAAATAGGACCTGCAAAGCAGGTCCTATTTCATTAAAACACTGAGATCTCTATCAATTTTTACCAGCAGCATCTTGCATAAGCGATGTACTTCGTTTGATAAAATCAGTCAACTGAGCACCCTTCAACATGCCTTGCGACAACAGCGCTAAGTCGGCCAAATTACGAACTTGCTTTTCCTGCAATTGCTGATCATTCACTTTTAAAATAGAAGCATAAATTGGATTGTTTCCATTAACCGTTAGGGTTACTTCATCTGGCATGTTTGCATAGAAACTTCCCATTGGTCCACTCATCGCAGCCATATCTTTCATTCTGCGCATAAACTCTGGACGTGTTGCAACAACTGGTGGTGCATCTGCACTAAGCCCCTTTACTTCTACACTAATTGTGATAGCATCAAGTTTAAAATCAAACAATGCCTTCAATTGTTCTTCTTCTTTTTTTGACAAAACCGACTTGCTGTCATCTTGTTTGTCAATCAAATTATCAGTGATATCTGAATCTACTCTGGTGAATTGAACATTCTCCCATTTTGATTCAATTTGCCCAATAAACGAAGCATCTACCAAGGTATCCATTTTAACTACCTTGTAGCCTCTTTCTTGTGCAGATTTTATATAGGCATCTTGTTGAATGACATCTGTAGCATATAAAATAACAATCTTTCCTTCTTTGTTTTTCTGTAATGTTTCAGTAGACATTTTATATTCTTCTAAAGTATAGAAGCTGCTGTCTACTGCATCTTGCATGATGTGAAACTTATCGGCTTTTTCACGAAATTTCTCATCAGTGATCATACCATATTTCACAAATAATCCCAGACTCTCCCACTTCTCTTCAAAAGATTTTCTTTCGTTGCGGAAAATTTCATCGAGTTTATCCGCGACTTTCTTTGTGATGTGGTTGTTGATTTTTTTAACATTAGGATCCCCCTGTAAATAACTTCTGCTCACGTTCAATGGAATGTCTGGAGAATCAATTACCCCTTGTAATAACATTAGAAATTCAGGAACAATATCCTTCACCTCATCTGTTACGAATACCTGATTAGAATACAATTGGATTTTATCTTTTTGAATCTCATACGACTGCTTGATTTTTGGGAAATAAAGTATGCCAGTCAGTGTGAAAGGATAATCAACATTCAAATGAATCCAAAACAAAGGAGTTTCATTCAAGGGGTACAAGGATTTGTAAAACTCTTCGTAATCTTTCTGTTCAAGTTCAGCAGGTTTTTTGATCCAAGCGGGACTGGTATTGTTGATCTGCTTTTCTTCAAAGAAGATTGGAACAGGCAAAAACTTACAGAACTTGTCCAATATATTTTTTATTCTGTACGCATCTAAAAACTCTTCACTTTCTGCGTTGATGTGCAGTATAATTGATGTGCCGCGCTCACTCTTATCAGTGGGCTGCAAGGTGAACTCCGGACTGCCATCGCATTCCCAAACTACTGCCTCACTACCTTCTTTATAAGAAAGTGTTTTTAATTCTACTTTTTCGCTGACCATGAAACCACTGTAAAAACCCAAACCAAAATGTCCAATAATATTGGCTTCATTTTGACCCTTGTATTTTTCTAAAAATTCTTCTGCACTTGAAAATGCAACCTGATTGATGTATTTGTCCACTTCTTCAGCAGTCATACCAATTCCCCTGTCGGAAATGGTAAGTGTTTTGGCATCTTTATCCAAAACCACATCAATTCTCAATTCGCCCAATTCACCTTTCGCTTCTCCGGTAGATGCATACGTTTTTAACTTCTGCGTAGCATCCACAGCATTCGCAATCAATTCCCTTAAAAAAATATCATGCTCGTTATACAGGAACTTCTTGATGATGGGAAAAATGTTCTCCGTTTGTACACGTATTTGTCCTTTTTGCATAACTGTTTTTTGTTTTCCGATGGTCAAAATGAATGCCAAGGCCAAAAAGTGACAGGTTGACACCTAAAAACTGCATCATAATTGAGTTATAAAGACAAAAATTGCAGGATTTATGGGGAAAAGTGACGAAAAAGACTTAGCTTTGCACCCCATTATCAAATCAAAAAAATACAGGGTTTATGCAAAATTATGAATTGATGGTGATTTTTACCCCTGTTCTGAGTGAAGAGGAATTTAAAACTGCTCAGAAGAAATATGTCGATTTCATCACTGCTGGTGATGGATCTATCGTACATAGCAACCCCTGGGGGTTGAAATCACTGGCCTACCCCGTCCAGAAGAAGACCACTGGTATCTACTGGGTTATGGAGTACGTAGCGCCATCCAACATGAATGAGAAGCTGAAGATTCAGCTCCTGCGTGACGAGCAG
>JBKCGF010000283.1:0-1347 GCA_046303455.1 Chitinophagaceae bacterium
TGCCTCACTGTCCATTTAACCGAAAAGGGCAAAAACAAAAGAAAATGAAAGGAATTATCGGTAAAAAAATTGGGATGACCAGCATCTTCGGTCCCGACGGGAGACAAACCCCGTGCACCGTCATTGAAGCTGGTCCATGTGTTGTTACACAAGTAAAGACAATGGAAGGCGACGGTTACACTGCCCTTCAGCTCTCTTTCGGTGAAAAATCCGATAAAAGAGCAATTGCATCTGAAAAAGGCCATTTTGCTAAGGCCTCTACTGCTCCAAAAAGTTTTATAAAAGAATTCAGGGATTATAGCCTTGGAAAAAGCATTGGTGAAACCATCACTTGTGAAATCTTCGAAGAAGGTGAAAAAGTGGATGTGGTTGGCACTTCAAAAGGTAAGGGATTCCAGGGTGTTGTAAAGCGCCATGGTTTTTCTGGTGTTGGAGAACAATCACATGGTCAGCACGATCGTCAGCGTGCTCCAGGTTCTATCGGTAATTCATCCGATGCATCAAGGGTATTCAAAGGCATGCGCATGGCCGGCCGTATGGGTGGTGATCGTGTGAAGGTGAAGGGCCTTAAGGTGGTAAAGATTTTTGCTGAGAAGAACTATATTCTTATCAGCGGTTGTGTACCTGGTCACAACGGTTCCATTGTTTACATTCAGAAATAATTAACGCATAGATCATGCAAGTAGACGTATTATCAATAGCAGGAAGTAAGACAGGCAGGTCAGTAGAGTTGCCTGATGAAATATTTGGTGCTGAGCCAAACAACCACGTGATCTATCTTGCCGTTAAGCAGTATTTGGCTGCTCAGCGTCAGGGTACACACAAAGTAAAGACACGTGCTGAAGTACAGGGTGCAAGTAGAAAATTGCATCGTCAGAAAGGTACCGGTGGTGCTCGTAAGGGTAACCTCCGTAACCCATTGTACAAGGGTGGTGGTACTATTTTTGGTCCAAAGCCACACGGTTACGATATCAAGTTGAATCGTCGAGTGAAGGATTTAGCTAAAATCAGTGCATTGAGCCACAAGAACAAAGCCAACGCAATTGTAGTTGTGGAAGATCTTCAGTTGGAAGCTCCAAAGACTGCAACTTTTGCTGGTATGTTGAAGAGCTTGAATGTTCACGACAAAAAAGCATTGTATGTAATGCCAGAGTTGAATGAGAATGTTTTTGTAAGTGCGAGGAATATTTCTTCAGTGCTTACTTCAATTCTTTCAGACATCAATACATACGATGTAATGAATGCAGATGTACTTGTTTTATCTGAATCAGCTGCTAAGTTGTTTTCAGAAATGGAAGAAGGAGCTGAAGCATAAACCATTAATTAATTATTTAAACAGGAAATATG
>JBKCGF010000284.1:0-6259 GCA_046303455.1 Chitinophagaceae bacterium
AGTGGATTTCCATATACCAACGAAGGTGCAGGTGGTGAAAACTATTGCACCATCACTTATGTAATGGAATCAGATAAAGAGAATGGCGTTATCTATACAGGAAGTGACGACGGACTTGTTCATGTTACAAGAGATGGAGGAAAGAGCTGGATAAATATCACACCTAAAGATCTTGGTGAAGCAGTCGTTAATGCAATTGAAGTTTCACCACACGATCCAGCAACAGTTTATGTTGCGGCACACAAATACAAACTAAATGATTTTACGCCGTTCGCCTATAAGTCAAACGATTATGGTAAAACCTGGACTAAAATCATATCTGGTATTCCTTATGGCGCGTGTGTTCGTGTTGTAAGAGAAGACGACAAGCGCAAGGGCTTGCTTTATGCTGGTACTGAAACAGGTTTGTATATTTCTTATGATGATGGGACAAGCTGGACAAACTTCCAACGCAATCTTCCAGTTACACCGATTACAGATTTGAAAGTGCATCAGAATAATTTGATTGCAGCAACACAAGGAAGGTCCTTCTGGGTATTAGACGAATTGCAAGCAATTCGTTCTTTTGATCCAGCTTCAATTGGTAAGTTGAATTTGTATGCTATTCCTGATGCATACAGAGTTTCTGGTTACAGTATTTTTGATAGCAACGGAGAGGAGAAAGCAAAGTATCCGGTCACGACTGGCGCCAATCCTTCAACTGGTGCAGTTATTTACTATGCACTTCCTGATTCTGTAAAATCAATCAGCATTGAAATTAAAAACCAAGCTGGACAAGTCGTTCGTACTTTCAGCAACAAACCAAAGTCGATTAACAGCAACAACAGTTTCAGAAATGAACCCACGTTAAGCACCAAAAAAGGGTTGAATCGTTTTGCATGGAACCTGCGCGGTCAAGGTATGCCAACAATCGACAATGTGTATATCGAAGGAAGTTATGCTGGAAGAAAAATTATGCCAGGCGCTTACACTGTTGTTTTAAAGGTGGATGGAGTTGAACAAACTACGCCGCTTCTTTTAAAAGCAGATCCAAGAGTGAATGCAACTCCTGCAGATTATGCAGGCCAAGATGAATTGTTGGCAAAATTGGAAAAAGATGTAACGGATATACATGTGGCAGTCACAAGAATGCGTGGATTGACAAAGCAGATCAAAGACATGGTGAAATTGGTGGAAGCAGACAATGCAAAGTCTGAAGTGGTAACAATGGGTAAGGCCGTTGTTAAAAAGATTGGTGAGTGGGAAGAAAAATTAATTCAACCCAAAAGTCAATCTTATGATGATGTAATCAATTTTGTAAACAAATTAAGTGCCAATATCATTTTTGTCCATGGTGAAGTAAACGGCAATGTGCCTTATGTAACAGCGGGACAAAAAGCAAGATATGCTGAGCTGCATGCTGAGTGGCTGATCTATCAAAAAGAACTCGATGAGTTGTTGAATAAGGATATTGCTGAGTTGAATGCTCGTTGTAAAGCGCTTTCTGTTGCTAATGTAATCTTGCCAGAATAAAGTAAGATTTTTTATTTGCAATTTCCAGATGAATCAAATTGATTTGATATGAGATACCTATTTGCCCTAGTGCTCCTGTTTTCAAGTATTTTGGGTGCAACTGCCCAAACCAAAGTAGAACAATTGCTTTGTGAGAACACGTCTAATCCAATTGGGATGGGAGTGGAGAAGCCAAGATTTACCTGGCTCATCACCTCAACCCAAGGTTCAACCGTGCAAACAGCATATGAATTGATTGTAAAAGAGGGCAAGAAAACGGTATGGTCGACTGGCAAAGTCAATAGTGACCAATCGGTTCTGGTTGAGTATGCAGGTGCACCATTAATATCAAATACCAAGTACAACTGGCAGGTTCGGGTTTGGGATAACCACGGTGGTGTTTCCGCATGGAGTACTGCTGCTCTTTTTCATACTGCGCTTTTTCAGGAGTCGGATTGGAAAGCAAAGTGGATCAGCATTGGTTTTGAAGAAGATATTAAAACAAGGCCTGTCCAGTATTTTAGAAAATCATTTGCTGTAAAAAAGAAAATTGCACAGGCTACTGCATTTATTACCTCTCAAGGTATGTACGAAGCATATTTGAATGGTAGTCGTGTTGGTGATGCTTACCTCACACCAGGATGGACAAGTTATAAAACAAGGTTACAATACCAGGTGTACGATGTAACTACTCTCTTGCATACTGGTGATAACGCAGCAGGTGCAATGTTGGGTAACGGCTGGTTTCGCGGTACACTGGGTTGGGTTGGTAATGGCAACTTGTATGGAAAGCAATTGGCGCTATTGATGCAGGTCCATATTAAATACGCAGATGGAACATCCGATTTTTTTGTTACTGATGAAAGCTGGAAATCATCTTATGGTGCTGTGCAATCCTCTGAAATTTACGATGGAGAAACAATTGACTATACCAAAGAACAGAATGGTTGGAATACCACCTCGTTTGATGACAGCAAATGGTCTTCTGTATCAACTATCCAAGCTGGATACAAACATCTTTTGGCTACCTACAACGAACCAGTAAAGAAGCACGAAGTATTTACGCCTATCAAAATGATTACTACTCCAAAAGGAGAGCGTGTCCTTGATTTTGGACAGAACTTAGTTGGATGGGTTAAAGTGAAAGCAAGCGGAAAAGCGGGTAGTTCAATTGTGATCAAACATGCTGAAGTGCTGGATAAATTTGGAAATTTTTATACAGACAACATGCGGTCGGCAAAAACCACCGCTACTTATATTTTAAACGGAAAAGGAGAAGAGGAGTTTGAGCCGCACTTTACATTTTATGGGTTTCGCTATATTAAAATTGAAGGCGATGTAGTGGAAATCAAACCAGAAAATTTTACAGCTATTGCTCTTTACTCTGCAATGCCAATGTCGGGTTCATTTACTTCCTCCAATGCATTGGTGAACCAATTGCAGCATAACATACAATGGGGGCAAAGAGGTAATTTTCTGGATGTACCAACAGATTGTCCGCAACGTGATGAGCGTTTAGGTTGGACAGGCGACGCCCAGGCTTTTTCAAGAACTGCTGCTTTCAATTTCAATGTCCATAATTTCTTTGCAAAATGGTTAAGGGATGTAGAGGCAGATCAGTTGCCCAATGGGAGTGTTCCGTTTGTTATTCCAAATGTACTTGGACAAAACTCTTCTGGCTCTACAGGATGGGCGGATGTAGCAACGATCATTCCTTGGAATCTTTATTTGGTATATGGCGATAAACGAATTTTAGAAACACAATATGCTTCCATGAAAAACTGGGTAAATTTCATGGAGAGTAAAAGTGTAAACGACTTGTGGAATACAGGTTTTCATTTTGGCGACTGGTTGTTCTATCGTCCTTTTGACGATAACGATGGAAAAGCAGCAGTCACGGATAAATATTTAATTGCACAATGTTTCTATGCACATTCAACCCAGTTGTTGATCAATGCTGCTGAAGTATTGGGAAAGAAAGAAGATATCGTTTTTTATAGCAACAGGTTGAAAAAAATTAAAGCAGCTTTTTTAAATGAATATGTTACTCCTTCTGGCAGACTAGTTTCTGGAACGCAAACGGCTATGGTATTGGCTTTGAACTTTGACATGTTACCAACATCCATGCGTGAAAGTACAGCAGATAGGTTGGTTGAAAACATCAAGTCATACGGAAATCATTTGTCGACTGGATTTTTGGGAACTCCATATTTAACTGATGTATTGACTCGTTTTGGGAAAACGGATGTTGCGTACCAATTGTTGTTGCAAGAAAGTTTTCCATCTTGGTTGTATCCTGTGAAAATGGGGGCTACCACCATTTGGGAGCGTTGGGGTGGTATTCGACCTGATAGCACATTTGAACCAGCAAGCATGAATTCTTTTAATCACTATGCTTATGGTGCAATTGGAGATTGGATGTACAGACGCATGGCTGGAATTGACAACAGCGATGGACATATTGGTTATAAGCATACAACTATCAAGCCATACCTCGGAGATGGGTTTACGGATGCAAAGGCTGAGCTGATGACCTACTATGGTAAAATTTCCAATGGATGGAAAATAACAGGAGATCAGGTGAGTATGCAAACTGAGATTCCTGTAAATACAACTGCATTGGTTTATTTCCCTTCTACCCAAAAAATTAGGGTGAATGGAAAAGCAGTTGAGGAAGCTACAGAGCTCAAGTATGTATCGACTGAAAAGGGATATACCGTTTTCAGGGCAGGTTCGGGCAAGTATAGTTTTGAGGGACTTAAAAACTAGTCACTTAAATTTCCAAGCCTGCAAGAGACAAACTCATTTTTTTTAATTCAACTAGCTCGGTATTCTCAACGATATTGCTTGGCATGAGAATCAGTGAAGTCTTGTTTGTCTTCCACCAATCTTTATGCAATAATGATGTATAGGGTATAGTTCCTATTAAATAGCTTCTTTCATTTCCTGAATGCCATTCTTCAATTGTATTGAATTCTTCTTTAGGGATGTGTTTGAGGTCAGTAAAACTGATGTATACCCTTAAATGGAAATCATCAGCAAGTTGTCCGGGTGTATGTTGATTTAGTTTTTTATACTCATACTTGTATCCATAGCGCAGTGCAGCAATATCACTTAAGACAGCCGATGCTGTAGGGAAACTACCCGCACCTTTGCCATAAAAAAATTGTTTATCTGCAAAACCACTTTCAATTACAACGCCATTGTATTCATTTTTCACGAAGTAAAGCTGATCATTTTGTTCAATGAATTGTGGTAATAAAAAGGCTGCGACTTTACCATTATGAAGTTTTTTTGCTTGAGCAACTAATTTAATCGATTGATTTTTTGCTGCAGCTACTTTAGCATCCATTTCATCAATTTGAGTGATGCCATTGAAAAGCAGTTGGTCGATGGTAATATTAATACCATAACTGTGCGCAAGCAGTAAAACCCATTTGTTGGCTGCGTCAAATCCTTCTATATCGAGCGTGGGATCTGATTCTGCAAAACCCAATTGTTGAGCAAGCAAAAGTGCTTCTTTGAAATTGAGTTTTTCTTCAAACATTTTGGTTAGGATGAAATTTGTAGATCCATTCACAATCGCTTTTATAGCATGAAGAAGGTCATTGTCGTAATATTCCTCCAGATTTCTGATTACAGGAATCGATGCACAAGCAGATGCCTCATAAAGAAGAGATTTTCCTGTAGTTTCCTGTAGTTGGATAAGTTCTGGCAAATGCTCTGCAAGCATTTTTTTACTTGCACTAACAACATCTTTTCCATTCTTTAAAGCAGTCGTAACAATTTCATATCCTGCTTCGCTATCATTGATCACTTCTACTACTACATTGATTTCAGGGTCAAATAAAATGTCATTTTTATCAGAAGTAAAAAGTGATGCAGGTGCATTTCTCTTCTTGGTTGTATTTTTAATACATACTCTTTTTATAGAAGCCTTTAACGAAGGTGTTTGTTGCAGAATTTTATATAAGCCTTCTCCTACAACACCAAATCCGAACATGCCAATAACAAGTGTTTTCTCTGATCCCATCTTTACTTTATTTGTGAGTTATTAATTAGTCGTGATAATATATATGTTAATTTTTCATCTTCGAGTAAAAAGCCATCATGGCCATAAAAAGAGTCAATTATCTCAAGTACTGCACCCGGAATACATTTTGCAATATGTTCTTGTTCAGGTACTGGATAAAGCACATCGGAAGAAATGGCGATTACTAAAGTTTGTGATTTGATTTTGCTTAATTTTTCTTCAGCTTCTATTGGCCCTCTTCCCAAGTGGTGACTATCCATTGATTTGGCCAGCATATAATAACTAAAAGCATTGAATCTTTTTGCTAGTTTTTCTCCCTGGTATTTTTGATAAGACTCGCTTCTGGTATTTTCAATCGCTTTGTCATTGTCTTGTTGCGTTTTATCATAGGTCTCATATGATCTATAACTGATCAATGCTATCGATCTAGCAACCTTCATACCCTCCATTCCTGCAGATGGTGATTTTTCCTGCCATGTTGGATCTGCCTCAATGCACATGCGTTGAGAAGCGTTAAATGCCTTTCCCCATGGTGAATGAAATGCATTTGTCGCAATGGGTACAATGTGTTTGAACAGTGCTGGTTGCTCACATGCCCAGGCTAACAATTGTTGACCACCCATTGATCCTCCAATACCCATGTATATCTTTTCAATTCCCAAATAATTCCTTAGCTGTTCATAAGCTTTGCTCATATCCAACGGTGTGAAAAAAGGGAATTGCTGATAGTAAGGT
>JBKCGF010000285.1:0-2467 GCA_046303455.1 Chitinophagaceae bacterium
GTTACAATGCACAGAAAACACCAATGGATAATGTAATGGCACAAAGAATTGTAAAAGCTGTTGCAGCCGCACTCCCAGAATTTCCAATACAAATGCCAACGCTTGGAGGAAGTCTGCCTTTGTTCATATTTGAACAAAAACTAAAAGCGCAACCAGTTACCATTCCAATTGCCAATTACGACAACAACCAGCATGCAGAAAATGAGAACATCCGCATTCAAAATCTTTGGGATGGGTTAGAGATTTTTGCATCCATCATGCTTTTATCAAAATGAGTTCAAAGCGAAAATTGATTGTCATTGGTGGCGGTGCATCAGGTTTTTTTTGTGCAGTGAATGCTGCCCGATTGCACCAAGATTTTGATGTTCTTGTTCTCGAAAAAACTTCAAAGCTACTTTCCAAAGTGAAAGTGAGTGGTGGCGGAAGGTGCAACGTTACCCATCATTCTGAAGAAGTAGGAGATATGTTGCATGCATATCCAAGGGGCATGCGACTGTTGAAAAAAACATTGCATCAGTTTTCTCCCAGAGAAACGATAGAATGGTTTCAGGAACGAGGTGTGCTGCTTAAAGTAGAAGATGATGGAAGAATGTTTCCTGTCACCAACAGTTCACAAAGTATTATTGATTGTTTGCTGCAAGAAGCTGAAAAACACAATGTAAAGATTCAAACCAGTACCGAGGTTCTATCTATAGGTTATCATGAAAATCAATTTGAATTGCATTTGAAAAAAGGGCAGGAAGACATTCAATCGGTGTATTCAGATGTGGTAGTCGTAGCAACTGGCGGGTATCCTAAATTATCGGGCTTTGATTGGCTTGCTGCATTAGGCCATACCATTGCTTCTCCAGTACCTTCTTTGTTTACGTTTAATATTCCCGACAAAAATTTGCATGCACTGATGGGAATTGCTGTAAAACAGGCGGTTGTTAAAATTCCAGTTTTAAAAACTACGGAGGAAGGTCCCTTGTTGATTACTCATTGGGGGTTAAGCGGTCCAGCTGTTTTGAAATTATCATCTCGTTGTGCAAGAGAATTGTACCAACTCGAATATAAATTTGATGTAGTGGTGAACTGGTTTCCAGATTACCACGAGAGCGCAGCATTGGAATATTTTAAATCTGCCAAACATTATACCAAAGGGCTTGTAAGTTCTAAACCACTTGCAGGTATCGTATCAAGGTTATGGTTGTATTTGCTCCAGCGTTCTGGCATTACAGCAGAAACACATTGGGGTGAATTGACCAATGTGCAATTGGTTGCCCTTTCAAAAACGTTATGCAATGATGTATATCATGCCGAGGGGAAGACAACATTTAAAGAAGAGTTTGTTACTGCTGGAGGTGTTTCATTACAAGAGATAGACGCCAATACCATGGAAAGTAAAAAGCAGAAAGGTTTATACTTTGCAGGCGAGGTGATGGATGTGGATGGAATTACAGGTGGGTATAATTTTCAGCATGCATGGACCAGTGGGTGGATTGTTGCGAATTCCATAACTTAGAAGTACAACCAACGCTTGTTTTATGTCGACCAACACCCGTAGAAATTTCATTCGTTTGTTTTCAGGTGCTGCAACCAGTTTACCATTTTTATATGCAGCTGATCCCGCTTTTGGTCAATCAGCTGAAAAAATAAAAAAAGCAATAGATGCTTCTCCATCCAGTTTGAATGATGAAGATTTTTGGGCTTGGATACGAGAAGCATATACAGTTAGTCCCAATATCATCAACCTCAACAATGGCGGTGTTGCTCCCCAACCCAAAGTTGTTCAAGATGCACACATTCGTTATTATCAGTATGCAAATGAAGCGCCTTCCTATTACATGTGGCAGATATTAGATCAGGGCCGTGAACCACTGCGTGAAAAACTCGCACTGCTATGTGGGTGTGATAAAGAAGAGGTTGCTATCAACAGAAATTCTACAGAAGGTTTGAATACGGTAATCTTTGGTTTGAATTTAAAAGCGGGAGATGAAGTTGTTCTTACCAAGCAGGATTATCCCAACATGATCAATGCATGGAAACAAAGAGAAAAAAGAGATGGTATCAAACTCGTGTGGTTGGATCTTCCATTGCCTATGGAAAATGAAGAAGAGATTGCTGCTTTATATACCAAAGCATTTACCAGCAGAACAAAAGTGGTGATGGTAACGCATCTGATCAATTGGACTGGACAAATTATGCCGGTTAAAAAAATTGCAGATGCTGCACATGCAAGAGGTATTGAAGTAATTGCTGATGGAGCACATACACTGGCACATTTTGATTTTAAAATTCCCGACTTATGTTGTGATTATTATGCGGCTTCATTGCACAAATGGTTAAGTGCTCCATTTGGCAGTGGGTTGTTGTATATCAAAAAGGAAAAAATTAAAAATGTGTGGGCATTGTTGTCAAACAATGAACCCGATGGAACGGATATCAGGAAATTCGAATCGCTGGGTACAAGATCTTTCGCTTCTGA
>JBKCGF010000286.1:0-3996 GCA_046303455.1 Chitinophagaceae bacterium
TTCTTGTCCACTGTAAATCAGCGGCACCCCTCTCCACATAGTTGAAAATACTGCCAATGGAATAGCCATTTCACCATACTTCTCAAATTCTGTTCCATTCCAACTGTTTTCATCGTGATTACTTGTAAACCAAGCTGGACAAGCTGTGTGAGGCAACTCATTAAGGTATTGCGATAAAACATATTTGAGGTGATGAATTTGTTGAGCACCTTCATCTTTAGTTTGCTTTGCAGCATTCATCCAACGCCACGTATATGCTGAATCAAATACGTTCATATAATCTGGATTATCCAAAGGATCCAACTCTGCTAACCAAAATAAATTATTTGTTTGTTGTAAAGCTTTTCTTGCCTCAAGCCAAAAATCGACTGGAGTAAGCATGGCCATATCACACCTAAATCCATCGATATTAAATTTTGCAATCCAATGTCTCATGGATTCAATCATCTCATGTCTAAGCTTGGGGTTGGTATAATCCAGATCAATCACATCATCCCAACCATGCTGATCATAAAAATTACCCTCTGCATTTTTCTTATAAAAATCAGGATTTTGTATTGTCCATTCATGATCACATCCTGTATGATTAGCCACCCAATCAATAATCACTTTTAAGCCAAGCGCATGTGATTCTTTAACTAGTTCTAAAAAATCTTCATCAGTACCATATTCTGGATTCAGCTTTGTATAGCTTGAACAGGCATAATAACTACCAAGCCTTCCCTTACGATTTTTATGACTTATTGGAGTAAGGGGCATGAACCACAAAACTTCCACACCCATATCTTTTAACCTGGGAATATGTTGCCTGAAAGCATTGAAGGTCCCTTCACTAGTATATTGTCTGAGATTGACTTCGTAAATATTTGTGTCCAAGGCCCAATCAACAGGGTCGAATTCAGTTTTCATGCTGGAAAGTTAAGAAATAGACACGACCCATTCGAACGAAACTCTAAAAGGATTGTTTAATCTTTGCTTAACTTTGTAGATATAACATGAAGCAGTTTACAATACCCGTCAGATACAGAAGTCCCTTGATTTCAGCAATCAAGCAAAAGAGAAAAGCAGCTGATAAATTAAAAAAAGATTTCACCCCTACCCAATTGGATTTAGGAAGTCTAAACATTTTTTTAGCAAGACATTTTGGTTTTTGTTATGGTGTTGAGAATGCTATAGAAATAGCCTTTGAAACTGTAGAGAATAATCCTGGCAAACGTATATATCTTTTGAGTGAAATGATTCACAATCCATTTGTGAATGAAGACCTCATTAATAGAGGACTTCAATTTTTAATGGACACCAAAGGAAATATGTTGATTCCTTTTGAAGAATTAAATGCTGAGGACATAGTTATTATCCCAGCCTTTGGAACTACTATAGAGATTGAAAACAAATTGCGTTCCATAGGTATCCAAATAGAGAAATACAATACAACTTGTCCCTTTGTTGAAAAGGTTTGGAACAGAGCAGAGCAAATTGCTCAAAAAGGATATAGCATTGTTGTACATGGCAAACCTACCCATGAAGAAACAAGGGCTACGTTTTCACATAGCGATGCCCATGCCCCAACTTTAGTCATTTATGATATGGCGGAGGCTATTGTACTGGGCGAGTTTATTTTGGGAATTCGTAATTCACAAGATTTTCCAATACAATTTGCCAACAGGTACAGCGATGGTTTTAGCTTGGAAAAGGACCTCGTACGCTTTGGTGTAGTTAATCAAACCACCATGCTGGCATCAGATACACAGGCCATTGCTGATTATTTGAAGAAGATAGTGATGCAAAAATTTGGACTAGTTGAATCAAATGCAGGAGAACATTTTGCAGATACAAGAGACACGCTATGTTATGCCACCAATGATAACCAAACTGCTGTAAAACACTTACTTGATACTGAAGCTGATTTGGCAATAGTGATTGGCGGAAGAAAAAGCAGCAATAGCTCACATTTGGTTGAATTGTGTGAAGAAAAGCTTCCCACCTATTTCATTGAATCAGAGGCTGATCTATTATCAAGCAATGAGATAAAAGCATTTAATTGGAGAACACACGAGGAATATACAAAAGAAGGCTATTTGCCTAAAAACAGGCCAGTACGTATACTGATCACCAGCGGCGCTTCTTGTCCAGATGCTATTGTAGAATCTACCATTGAGAAACTCAGTAGTTTCTTTGAAGATGCGAAGCTGCTATCTGACGTAGGAGCAGAATGGCTATAATCAATTCATGATTTTCTCATTAGACCATTGTAAAGCCAGTTCCAATTGTTGTTCTGGACTGAGAAAACTATTGTCCAGCACCAAAGCATCTTCAGGTTTTCTCAAAGGAGAAATTGCCCTGGTTGAATCTATATGATCTCTTGAAGCAAGATTAGCTCTTACCTCATCAATTGTAATATCCGGATTTT
Source organism: Chitinophagaceae bacterium (assembly GCA_046303455.1). GTDB lineage: Bacteria > Bacteroidota > Bacteroidia > Chitinophagales > Chitinophagaceae > Pollutibacter. The sequence continues at coordinate 2,411 of JBKCGF010000286.1, forward strand.
TGACTTGCAGTTCCTTCAATCTTCTTTGAACCCTTATTTCCGGGTCGGCAGTCATAAATATTTTTAATTCCGCATCTGGAAATACTACAGATCCAATATCACGACCATCCATTACAATTCCCTTAGCTTGTCCAATTGACCTTTGTTGTGCAACAGCAAATTCCCGCACTTGTCTGAGCGCTGCAACCTCACTCACTTTTTCAGCAACTTTAATTTCTCTGATCAGTGCATCAACATTCTCCCCATTTAACCATATTTCATTGTTTCCATTTACAGGATTGAGTTGAAAAGAAAGGTTTATATTCAAAAGAGCATTTTCAATTTGAGCTTCATCGTCTGTATCAACTTCATTGCGCAAAAAATAGAGTGTGATGGCACGATACATTGCCCCTGAATCAATAAATATATAATTGAGCTTTCTGGCAAGCTGTCTTGCCATTGTACTTTTGCCACAAGAGGACCATCCATCGATGGCAATCACTATTTTTTTCATAATTTGAACTAGAAATACAAAAATGACGCATATTGTCTGAATGACAAAATATCTACCTTTACAGTCATATGTTAAAAATAGGCATCTTTGGCGTTGGCCATCTCGGAAAATTTCATGTAAGCAATTGGCAAAACATTGAAGGAATAAGCATAGTTGGATTCTATGACCCAAATGATGAGCATGCCAAAGAGGCCATTGAAAAATTTGGCTTAAAGAGGTATGATGACATGGATAGCCTCATCAATGATGTTGATGCAATAGATGTAATTACCCCTACACAATTTCATTTCCCAGTATGTGAAGCAGCATTAAGAATGAGCAAGCATGTTTTTGTTGAAAAACCACTTGCCAATAACATGGATGAAGCAAAGCAATTGGTGAAACTTGCAGGTGAAGCTAAAGTCAAGTTTCAGGTAGGACATGTTGAACGTTTCAATCCAGCCTTCCAGGCTTTGAAAGGGAAATCTATCAACCCTATGTTTATAGAAGTGCACAGACTTGCACAATTCAATCCCCGGGGCACAGAAGTCAGCGTAATCCTAGACCTCATGATTCACGACATTGACATTATTTTACATCTCGTAAAAAGCGAAATAAAAAATATATCTGCCAGCGGTGTAGCCGTGATGACAGATACACCTGATATTGCCAACGTGAGAATTGAATTCCACAATGGATGTGTAGCCAACCTCACTTCTTCAAGGATTTCTATGAAGAAAATGAGAAAGATTAGACTCTTTCAGAAAGACGCTTATATCGGAATTGATTTCCTTGAAAAAAAGACTGAAATCATCAAACTCAAATCAGAAGGAGATGAAGACCTTTTTTGCTTTGATATTGAAACACCCGGAGGGACTAAAACCATTGCCGTTGAAAACCCCGAAATTCTTGAGCAAAATGCAATAAAGGCAGAACTAACTGCTTTTAGAGATGCTATTGTGTTGAATAAACCGACTGTTGTTTCAGAACATGATGGATTGATGGCGATGGAAGTAGCACATCAAATTCTTGAGAAAATTGGAAAGAAAAAAATTCAAGAAAACTAACACCCACCCTGTTCCCTATACCCTGTTCCCTATACCCTGTTCCCTAT
>JBKCGF010000287.1:0-12409 GCA_046303455.1 Chitinophagaceae bacterium
ACAATAACCCTCCCTAAATCTTTTACTGCCTCTGCAAGATGACGAATACCGGGAGCTGAAATGCTGTCGTCATTGGTAATCAAAATAATAGGCTCTTCTTTTTTCTTTCTGGTCATGCTGTTTGTTCTGGAATGAATGCCCTAAAAGTACCATTTATTTCAGTTTGACTTCCTTCAAAACAACATTATAGAAAAAAATTTAGCAAAAAATAGTTTGAAAACTAAATTATTTAGTATATTGCCCCAAAATCATTAGTATGTCACAGTCCTATGCCGGTAAAAACCTGAAACACTTGCGCAAATTGAAAGGGATGACGCAAGAAGAATTTGCACAGAAATTACAAATAAAAAGGTCGTTATTGGGAGCTTATGAAGAAGAAAGGGCCGAACCGCGTATCGATGTCCTGGAGATGATCAGTGATCATTTCAACATCAGCCTGGATGATTTATTAAGAAGGGATTTAAGTGATGAGAAAGGAGGATACCTGGCAAAACGTCGTCAGCAAAAGCTTGGAGCTGAATCACATAGCGTTATTCATTTTGTCCCAATGAAGGCAGCGGCGGGCTATTTAGCTGGTTATGCGGACGAGGAGTTCATTGATGAGTTGAATACATTTACCTTGCCTATGCTTGGAAATGGTCACTTCCGGGCTTTTGAAATTATAGGGGACAGTATGTTGCCAACGCCGAGTGGATCGATTATAGTGGGACAAAAAATTGATGATTTGGATGATGTAAAACAAAATGCAGCATATATAGTCCTGAGTAGAAATGAGGGGATCGTTTACAAGCGTGTTTCACGCAACCCGAAGACCAAAAACAAATTGACATTGACCAGTGATAATCCCTCTTTTCAGCCTTATAATATCAATGCTGATGATGTACTGGAAATATGGCAGGCTCAGATTGTTATTACAAAAGTTGCTCAGCAACAAAGATGGGATGTTGGTCAGCTTGCCAATCTGGTCAGTAACTTGCAAGAGCAGGTCAGTTCTTTGAAGAAAAGAATGAACTAGGCGTATCATAATTTTATTGGGTTTTGAGTGATTTATACACATGACGTTGATAACCTCCCTTTTTAAGGGAGGTTTCATTCATTTATCTTTGGCGCCCATCGGGGGTTGTGAAAATTAGGGTTATTTACATCTAAATCAGTGAGATAGTATGGCAAAACAGCAGGAAAATAAGGTTTTTGAATACAATGAGGACTCGATTAAGAGTTTGGATTGGAAAGAACATATCCGGCTAAGACCGGGAATGTATATTGGTAAGTTGGGAGATGGAAGTAGTCAGGATGATGGTATTTATGTTCTCTTGAAAGAGGTGATGGACAACTGTATTGATGAGCACATGATGGGTTATGGCAAGCAGATTGATTTGGTATTGAACAATAAGGAGGTGATGATTAGGGATTATGGGCGTGGTATTCCATTGGGAAAGCTGGTGGATGTGGTAAGTAAGATCAACACAGGTGCAAAATATGACAGTAAAGTTTTTCAGAAAAGTGTGGGTTTGAATGGTGTAGGTACAAAGGCAGTTAATGCGTTGAGTGAGTATTTTAAGGTGACGGCTTTTCGTGAGGGAAAGGAAAAAACTGCTGAATTCAAAAGGGGTGAGCTGATCAAGGAGCACAAAGAGGTAGGTTCAACAGAGCAAAACGGAACTCAGGTAATATTTGTTCCGGATGATTCAATCTTCAGGAATTATTATTTTATTTCTGATTATATCGACAAGCAGCTTTGGAATTATTGTTATCTCAATGCAGGTTTGATCATCAATTACAATGGAAGAAAATTTGTTAGTAAAAATGGTTTATTAGACCTGCTGCACAGGAACGCCAATGAAGACGAATTGAGGTATCCTGTGATTCATTTGAAAGGGGAAGACATTGAGGTAGCCATATCCCACAACAATGAATATGGTGAAGACATTTATAGTTTCGTAAATGGACAGTATACTACACAAGGTGGTACACATGTAGTGGCATTCAGAGAGGCTTTTGTAAAGACCATACGTGATTTCTTTAAGAAGGATTATGACACCTCTGATATCAGACAAAGTATTGTTGCAGCTGTAGCTGTTCGTGTTCAGGAGCCTGTATTTGAATCGCAAACCAAAACTAAATTAGGCTCACAGTATTTGTTTGAGGGTGGTCCCTCAATGAAGAATTTCATGATTGATTTCTTTTCGAAGGAGCTGGATAACTTTTTACATAAGAATTCAGCAGTGGCTGAAGCTATGAAAAAAAGGATTGAGCAAAGTGAACGTGAAAGAAAAGAACTTGCTGGTATAAAAAAGCTGGCAAATGAACGCGCTAAGAAGGCTAATCTGCACAACAGGAAATTGAGAGATTGCAGAATTCATCTGAATGCTGAACCTCCGGCAAAAGGTAAAGAAGAGTACATAGCCAAGCAGTTGCAAAGCACAATCTTTATTACTGAGGGAGATTCTGCAAGTGGTTCAATAACCAAATCAAGAGATGTCGAAACCCAGGCTGTATTTAGTTTGCGTGGTAAACCATTAAATAGTTTTGGACTGACAAAAAAAGTGGTTTATGAAAACGAAGAATTCAATCTTCTTCAGCATGCGCTAAATATTGAGGAGGGGATGGATGATTTGCGTTATAATAACATCATAATTGCAACAGATGCAGATGTGGATGGTATGCACATTCGATTGTTATTAATGACTTTCTTTTTGCAATTTTTCCCCGACCTGGTTAGAGATGGTCATGTGTATATTCTAGAAACTCCATTGTTCAGGGTAAGAAATAAACAAGAGACAATTTATTGCTATTCAGATGTTGAGCGTTTAGATGCAATAAAGAAAATTGGAGCTAAAGCAGAGATCACACGTTTTAAAGGTTTGGGTGAAATTTCACCTGATGAGTTTAAACGGTTTATTGGTCCGGATATGAAAAAAACTCCAGTTATTTTGGAAAGTCAAATTCATATCCAGCAATTGCTGGAGTATTATATGGGAAAGAATACCCAGGAGAGACAAGATTTTATCGTTTCAAATCTTCGTGTTGAATTGGACACGGTAGATGATTCAATTTGATGAATATGATACATGTAGTTTTTAATGAACCCGATGTTGAGATTTTGAAGCAGGCCATTGAAATGGATGAATCTATGGCAGGCGAAGTTGTATTGGTGAGAGATGATTATGCAGTAGGGCCATTATCAAATATCTACACGCCAGAGGGTCAAGAGCAAAGGAGAGACTGGTGGAGAATGGTTTTTCAAGGTGGAGATCAAGAAAGTGTTGTAGATGAAGGGAAGGTGAATGACCCAGCTGTTGTTATAAAGATTAAAGAAGCACTTACCAATGATGAAACTGAAGTATTATGGATCTGGGCTGCGCAAAATAAACATGATGTTTGTGGTTATTATTGGCTGATTAGTCAGCTAGTAGAATTTCAAGGTAGGGTTCATATTCTTTACCTGAATAATCTTCCATTTATCAATGAAAAAGGAAATATTTTCTATCCGGATTGGTTAAGCCAGATTCAACCCAAAGAATTTTTAAAGGCTAAGAAGCTTGCCAGACCTGTAACGGTTAGTGAATTTGAAGTGGATAGTGATGAGTGGAATAAAATCACACAAGATGAAAGATTGGTGAGATTGCTTGAAGGAGGAAAAAAGATTGTGCAAAAAGATGTTGTATTTTATGACAATGAGATTTCAAAATACATCACAAATGATTTTCAAAAAGCCAATAAAATTGTCAATTCATTTTTAACAAAAAGTAAGGAGACTACAGGTGATAGTTTTGTTTTCTGGAGATTGAAATTGATTGCACAATATGAGCAATTTGAGTTTCAAGGTGAATTGAAGGGTATGAAAGATTTTGAAATTAAAAGAAAGTCATCTGCAGCGGGAGAATAAATAGTGAACCATGGCAAAATCAAAATTCAATATAGAAACAGAAAGTGATGCTGGCGTTTCGGGGCAGTATAAAAACTGGTTTCTCGACTATGCATCATATGTTATTCTTGAAAGAGCCGTACCGGATGTAGCAGATGGGTTAAAGCCAGTACAAAGGCGAATACTACATGCGATGAAAGAAATGGATGATGGTCGTTTGAACAAAGCGGCTAATATCATCGGACAAACGATGCAGTATCATCCGCATGGCGATGCTAGTATTCAGGATGCTATGGTGAACTTGGGACAAAAAGACGTCATGATTGATACCCAGGGTAACTGGGGTGATATCAGGACTGGCGATGATGCTGCTGCTGCCAGGTATATTGAGGCAAGGCTGAGTAAGTTTGGTCTTGAAGTAGCATTTAACGGCAAGACTACACAATGGCAATTGAGTTATGACGGTAGAAAAAAAGAACCTGTTCACTTGCCCGTTAAGTTTCCTTTGTTGCTGGCTCAAGGTGCAGAAGGTATTGCTGTTGGTTTATCTACAAAAATTTTACCGCACAATTTTATTGAACTGATTGAGGCTTCTGTAAAATATTTGAAAGGTAAAAAATTTGAATTGTTCCCCGATTTTCAAACTGGGGGAATGATTGATGTCTCCAATTATAATGATGGGAAGAGAGGTGGAAGAATCAGGTGCAGAGCACATATACAGGAAGTCGATAAAAAATGTATTTCCATTAAAGATGTTCCTTATGGTGTAACCACTACCCAATTGATGGAATCGATTGTTAAGGCAAATGACCAGGGTAAAATCAAAATAAAAAAAGTAACTGATAATACTGCTGCAGATGTAGAAATTCTGGTAGAATTGGCTGCTGGTATTTCAGCAGACCTCACCATTGATGCCCTATATGCCTTTACAGATTGTGAAGTAAGTATTGCGCCAAATGCTTGTGTAATTGTAGATCATAAGCCTCAGTTTATTGCTGTATCTGATCTTTTGAAATTATCAGCGGACAATACAAAAGATTTGCTAAAACAAGAGCTGGAGATAAGGTTAAGTGAGCTGCAGGAAAAATGGCATTTTACATCATTAGAAAGAATCTTCTTTGAAGAAAAAATTTACAAAGAGTTAGAGAAGAAACATGAAGATTGGGAAAAAGTATTGGTCGCTATTCAAAAGGGATTTGATCCATTCAAAAAATTATTCAAAAGGGAAGTAACGAGAGAAGATATCATCAAACTGACGGAAAAGCCAGTTCGAAGAATTTACAAGCTTGATATTGATGAACTCAATATTCAGATCAAGAATATTGAATCTGAAATGAAGCAGGTTAATCACAATTTGGCCAATCTCAATGATTATGCTATAGCCTATTTTGAGGGATTGAAAGATAAATACGGAAAGGATAGAGAAAGGAAGACAGAGATCAAGCCTTTTGATGTAATTCAGGCAAGACAAGTAGCGATTGCCAATGTAAGGTTGTATATGAATCGTTCTGAAGGATTTATTGGAACCAGTTTGAAGAAGGATGAATTTATTACGGAATGTTCTGATCTGGACGATATCATTGTATTTACCAGAAGAGGAATCATGAAGGTGGTTAAGGTTGATGATAAAGTTTATATCGGTAAAGACATTATTCATGCAGCCATCTTCCAGAAATCTGAAGAACGGCTTACCTATAACATGATATATACCGATGGTGAAACTGGTGTTTCTTATTCTAAGCGTTTTAATGTTACAGGTATTACACGAGATAAGGAATACGACTTAACCAAGGGCTCTGATAAATCAAAAGTGAATTATTTTACTGCAAATGCGAACGGTGAAGCTGAGTCTGTAGTTGTTGTATTGAGCCCAAATTGCAGTGCTAGGATTAAGCAGTTTGATTTTGATTTTGCTGAATTAGATATAAAGGGAAGAAACTCAATTGGTAATCAGGTAACCAAGTATCCCATTAAAAATGTAAAACTCAAAGAAGCAGGAAAGTCGACCTTAGGTGGCAGAACACTTTGGTTTGATGATGTTTTTGGCAGGTTAAACACAGAGGAAAAAGGTACTTATCTTGGAAGCTTTCAACCGGAGGATTTGATTTTTGTTGTGTATCAGGATGGTAGTTATCAAATTACAACGACGGAATTGACACAGCGTTTTGATAGTGAATCTTTGATAAAAATTGAAAAATTCGATCCTAAAAGAATTGTAACAGCTATTTATTTGGATAACGAAAAACTGCAATTCAATGTAAAACGATTTAAAATTGAGACCACCACCCTCAATACTAAATTCAGTTTTATCAAAGAGGGTGAGGGAAATTATTTGGAGGCTGTTAGTACTGATGAGAAGCCTATAGCTGTTATTACATCAGGCAGAGGAGCACAGAGCAGAACATCTAAGGTGAAAGTGGCTGATTTTGTAGAGATTATGGGATGGAAGGCCATTGGTAACAAGCTGACTGATTACACAAAAAGCACTGAGATAGCCTGGCAGGAACAAGAAGGGGATAAAAAACAAGCAAAACTGTTTTAAATGTAGGGAGGATAGGTAATTCCAACCCCTAAAAAATGATAATTTAAGAAGAGTTATATTTGCATCTGTAACATCAATTCATCAAAATGCCTTTAAAAAGAGAAGAAGATTTTAATAATCAGTTGTCCGGCTCCTTTCCAGAGCAAGAGTCTACTTCAAACAGTTGGTTTAAAAGGAGAAAAAAGGGCATTAATACTTCTACAGCTGAAAAGAAAGAAGTGCCAGATGGCTTATGGACCATGTGTCCTTCTTGTAAGTACACCTGCACTACTCTAGAGTTAAAAGAAAATCTTTCTGTTTGTCCTAAATGTGATCATCATCATCGAATTGGAAGTGCTGAATATTTTGAGATACTTTTCGACGGACAAGAATACACTGAGTTGTTTACAGAAGTTAAATCAATAGATTTTCTGGGATTCAACGACTTAAAACCATACAAGAAACGACTAGATGAAGCATACGCCAAAACAGGACTAAATGATTCAATCTCATCGGCGGTGGGTAAAGTAGGAGGGCAGCCTCTTCTGGTTTCGTGTATGGATTTTAATTTTATTGGAGGATCCTTGGGAAGTGTGATGGGTGAGAAAATTGCAAGATCGGCCGACTATTGTCTAGAGCATAAGATTCCTTTGATGATTATCAGTAAAAGTGGTGGTGCAAGGATGATGGAAAGCGCATTTTCATTAATGCAATTGCCTAAAACATTGGGTAAGATCAGTAGATTGTCTGTTGCAGGTATACCTTATATTTCTCTTTGTACAGATCCTACTTACGGTGGTACTACCGCTTCATTTGCTATGGTAGGGGACATCAATATCGGTGAGCCTGGAGCTATGATTGGGTTTGCAGGTCCGCGTGTAATCAAAGAAACAATCAAAAAAGACCTTCCAGAAGGATTTCAAACTTCTGAGTTTGTAATGGAACATGGGTTTTTAGATATGATTGTAAACAGGAAAATGCTCAAAGAAAGACTATCTGTATTATTGAGCTTGTTTGCAAGCTAGTTTGCAGACAAATTCAATTGTTTTCATTTTTGTATCATGGAGATTAGAAACAAATCTGCTACGTTCGAGTATTTTATCGAAGAAAAGTTCGATGCAGGTATGGTATTGACTGGTACAGAGGTAAAAGCATTGCGCTCAGGAAGTGCGAGCTTCAATGATAGTTATTGTTTATTGGATCATGGCGAGCTTTATATCAAAGGGTTGCATATCTCACATTATTCTTTTGGCAGCTACGCCAATCATGTACCTACACGCGATAGAAAACTTTTGTTGAAAAAGAAGGAATTGAACCGACTTATTCAAAAGTTAAAGGATAAGGGATTTACAATTATTCCATTAAAAATTTATTTTAATGAGCGAGGGTATGCAAAAATTCAAATTGGCCTGGGCAGGGGTAAAAAAATACATGATAAACGTGAAACAATCAAGCAAAGAGAGTCTGATCGAGAGATAAAGCGTTATCTTAAATAGATTTAAAATTATTTTTGGTATTGTTGAAAGAATATTTGAATTTTGACCAAATGACAAGAAATTATACAAATAACGGTTGGCATATTATCCCTTTGCTGGGGTAGCTACCTTGTTGTTTGTCGACATAGTTAAAGCCCCGATTTTCGGGGCTTTTTTATTAAACTGATCGAGAAAATGGAGAAAATAAAGCTTAGTACAACAGTTAAGAAAATGTCTTCAGATTTGTATACCCCGGTAGGTATCTATTTGAGGTTGAGAGATAAATTCCGGGATACCATCTTGCTGGAAAGTACAGATCACCATACTGCTGAAAACAGTTTTTCATTTATTGCCATCAATGCAATCGGCGGTATTGAAATTCTTGATCAGCATCATATGGAATTTAAGCTGCCAGGCCAATTGCCTGTTCTACAATCTCTATCAGAAAAGGTAGTGTCATCTTTGTTATGGGAGTATATGCAGTCGTTTGAAGTTGGAGAGGCAGATAAGCAGATGAAGTTTGCACAAAGACTTTTTGGTTATACTGCTTATGATGCAATTCCTTTCTTTGAAACAATCCCCTTTTCTCTGAAGCCTTATGGCAAGGAGTCAAATAAAAAAGAATATTTCGAGACCACCTCTCAGGCAATTCCATTGATGAGGTATCGGTTATATCAATATGTGATTGCAATTGATCATTTTAGAGATGAATTATTCTTAATTGAAAATCATATTGATGGAATAGAAGGGGGTAAACAAATTGTTGAAAATATCATATGTAGTAGAGATCTGCCTCAGTTCCCATTTGAATTAGATGGAGGAGAACAATCGAATTTAATTGATGAGGAATACTTGGCTTTGGTTGAAAAAGGAATTTCACATTGTTATAGAGGAGATGTTTTTCAAATTGTATTGAGCAGGAGATTCGAACAAAAATTCAAAGGAGATGAATTCAATGTTTATAGGGCATTGCGTATGGTTAACCCTTCACCCTATTTGTTTTATTTTGATTACGGGGAGTATAAACTAATGGGTTCTTCTCCTGAAAGCCAGTTGATTGTTTCCAATGGTAAGGCTATCGTGCATCCTATTGCAGGTACTTTTAAGCGGACTGGAGATGATGTCACAGATGCTCTAGAAGCTGAACGTTTATTGCTTGATCCAAAGGAAAATGCTGAACACGTTATGCTAGTTGATTTAGCCAGAAACGATCTGAGCAGGGTTTGTAAAAATGTTGGAGTAACACAATATAGAAAAGTGAAATACTATTCTCATGTCATTCATCTTGTAAGTGAAGTTACAGGTGATGTAGAAGAAAATGCAAATCCCTTTTTATTGATGGCGAAAACATTTCCTGCTGGCACATTGAGCGGTGCACCTAAATACAAGGCAATGCAACTGATTGAGGCATATGAAAAAACTCCTAGATCTTTTTATGGAGGAGCGATAGGATATATAGGTTTTGATGGAACCTCCAACCAGGCAATTATGATCAGAAGTTTTTTAAGCAAAGGAAACACATTGTTTTATCAGGCAGGTGCCGGTATAGTTTCTTCAAGTGTTCCAGCACTTGAGTTGCAAGAAGTTAACAATAAGCTTGGGGCATTGAAAAAAGCTGTGGCTTATGCTACAGAATTGAATAGAAAATAAATTGAATTGCGTGAATAACATATTGATACTCGATAACTATGATTCTTTTACCTATAACCTTGTTCAAATGGTCGAAGAAATTAGTAACAGAAATGTGGATGTGCACAGAAATGATGAAATCAATCTTGAGCAAGTTGCACAATATGACAAAATCATCTTGTCGCCAGGGCCAGGCATACCAAGTGAAGCGGGAATTTTATTACCGCTAATTAAAAGATATGCTGCAACAAAGTCAATTTTTGGGGTCTGTTTAGGGCACCAGGCTATAGGTGAAGCTTTTGGTGCTGAACTTATTAATCTCAGTCGTGTTTACCATGGGGTAAGCAACAAAATAAAACTGGTTGAATCAGTTGCCTCCTCTAGCTTTCGAAACGATTGGTTCAAAAACTTAAATGATGAAATAGAGGTTGGAAGATACCACAGCTGGGTGCTGAATGAAAAGTCTATCCCTGCTGATGTCGAAGTGACGGCCGAAGATGAATCAGGCATGATAATGGCATTAAGACACCGTGCATATGATGTACAAGGCGTTCAATTTCATCCTGAAAGTGTATTGACACCACTCGGAAGAAAAATGATGGAGAATTGGTTGGGAAACTGAATCATAAAATATTGAAAGAATGAAAGAGATTTTGAACTTCTTATTTCAGCATCAGTCCTTATCTAGATCTGTAGCAAAGCAGATATTATTAGATATTGGAAAAGGTGTATACAATGATCATGAATTAAGTGCTTTCATCACAGTTTACTTGATGAGAACAATCACACTGGAAGAGTTGATCGGATTTCGTGAGGCACTACTTGAAATGTGCGTTAAGATTGATTTTGAAGAGCGTAAAGTGATGGATATTGTAGGTACTGGGGGTGACGGCAAAAACACTTTTAATATTTCTACCTTATCCTGTTTTATTGTTGCAGGTGCGGGTCAGCCTGTTGCCAAGCATGGAAGTTATGGAGCAAGTTCTGTAAGTGGAGCTTCTAATCTCATGGAAACACTTGGGTATAAATTTAAGTCAGATGCAGATCAATTAAAACGGGAATTGGATGAAACCAATATGTGTTTTCTTCATGCACCGGTTTTTCATCCAGCATTGAAAACCGTTGCACCTATTCGTAGGAATTTAGGTGTCCGCACATTCTTTAATTTGCTTGGGCCTATGGTTAATCCATCTAATCCTTCTTTTCAGCTGGTTGGTGTTTATAATCTTGAGGTTTCCAGATTTTATAATTATCTGCTTCAGCTAGAAAACAGGAAATATGCCATCGTGCATTCTATGGATGGTTATGATGAAGTATCCCTTACTTCGGATGTTAAACTGATTACAGCTGAAGGCGAATCAATGCTTTCTCCCGTTCAGTTGTGTGGGAATTATATTACTCAAGCTGAAATATATGGAGGGGATTCAGTTCATGCTTCGGCAGAGCTTTTTATGCGCATTTTAAAGGGGGAAGGTACATCCGCTCAACAAAATGTTGTTCTTGCTAATTCAGCATTAGCTTTGTTGTTAACCGATAGCTATAGCGATTATTCTTCTGCTTTTGACGCTGCAAAAGAAAGTTTGAAAAGTGGAAAAGCGCTTAATGTATTAAATAAATTAATCTCTCTACAAGTAAAGTGATGAATATCCTTGAAAAAATAGTGCTAAAAAAGCGAGAGTGGGTTGCTGAGCAAAAAGCAAAGATTCCATTAGAAATAATAATGCAGGGATCTGATTATCGCAGAACCATATTTTCTTTGTTAGAGAAAATTAGGTTTTCAAATGATATTGCTATCATATCAGAATTCAAAAGGAAGTCGCCTTCAAAAGGAAATATTTTTGAACAGGCAGATGTTGTTCAGGTTACTACAGCATATCAAAAAGCTGGGGCATCTGCAATTTCTATTCTCACAGATCATGAATTTTTTGGAGGTGCTGATCAGGATTTAATTGATGCAAGAACACATTTATCAGTTCCTATTTTAAGAAAGGATTTTATTATTGATGAATATCAAATTCATGAATCAAAAGCCTTGGGTGCAGATATCATTTTGCTTATTGCTGCTTGTCTTTCAACAGATGAAGTAAAACTGTTTTCTGAGTTGGCAAAGTCTATTGGCTTGGAGGTTTTGCTTGAATTGCATGATGTAGAGGAGCTAGGACATGTGTGTAGCACAGTAGACTTTGTTGGTATCAACAACCGTAGTCTCAAAACTTTTGATGTTGATATACAAAGAAGCTTAGCAATGGCTGCCGCAATCCCAGATTCATTCTGTAAAGTTGCTGAAAGTGGTATCAACGATCCTGAACAAATTAGGTTGTTTAAATCTAATGGATTTGAAGCCTTTTTGATAGGAGAGTACTTTATGAAAACCCATCAACCCGGTGTTGCTTTAGAAAAGTTTATTCAACAAATTTAAATTTATGAAAGTTAAAGTTTGTGGAATAACAAGTATTGAACAATTATATGATCTTCAAGAAATTGGAGTTGATTATGCAGGCTTCATTTTTTATGAGAAATCTCCAAGGTATGTTGGGACTCATTTAATGACAGGTGACCAGGTAAAGAAAGCAGGGTTGTCTATCCAAAAAATAGGTGTATTTGTTAATGCGGATATTGAACAAATTCTAAAAATGGTTGATGAATGGGGATTGGATATGGTACAGTTGCATGGGGAGGAATCTCCAGTTTTTTGTGAAAATATTTCAAACCATGTTAAGACAGTCAAAGCATTTCGGGTAAATGAACAGGAGTTGATATCGTATAAGATAGCACCTTATCAAAATGCTGTTGATTACTTTTTGTTTGATGCAATGGGTGAACAATATGGTGGTACAGGAAATCAATTTAATTGGGATATTATTGCTGCAGCAAATATATCAAAGCCCTTTTTTTTAAGTGGAGGCATTGGCCCAA
>JBKCGF010000288.1:0-1907 GCA_046303455.1 Chitinophagaceae bacterium
CTGTTCAAAGGCGCAAAACGCTGCATGCCTCTTCCACCACCACCGCGACCATCTGTAGTTCTGTAAGTACCTGCACTGTGCCATGCCATGCGAATAATAAAGGGACCATAATGTCCGTAATCAGCAGGCCACCAATCTTGCGAAGTGGTAAGTGCATCAATAATATCTTTTTTAACTACTGCTAAGTCGAGCGACTGAAAAGCAGTTGCATAATCAAACTGTTCGCCCATTGGGTTAGACAACGAAGAATGCTGACGAAGAATATTCAGCTTCAATTGATTTGGCCACCAGTCAACATTCTGAGTTCCTCTTCCAGCTACCTGCTTCACAGCACCACTAAAAGGACATTTGCTTTCGCTTCCTGAAGCAGCATGCGGATGTGTATAGTTTTCCATAATGAATAGATTAAATTTACGAGATGCAAAGCTAAACAAATATGCACTAATGTTAATTGATATTACACATCAAATTATTCAATAGTTCTGCTTAATCATGAATATTTCAACTGCACCTGTATTATGGGTTGCGCCTTCAAATCCTTCAAATGCTTCAACCTCCTTAAATCCGTAGGATTTATACATTTTTACGGCACTTTTCATGAATGCAAACGTTTCCAATCGGGTTGTTTGATAGCCCATCTGAGCCGATTCCCGCAAGGCTAGTTCTATCAATTGCTTCCCCACACCATTTCCCCTGCAATCAGGTGAAACATAAAATCGCTTGAGTTCTACCTCTCTATCATTTATGGGCTTTAAAGTACAAACGCCTGATGGAATCCCATCAAGCGTTGCTAAATATATGCCTCCTCTATCACCAATCATACTGGCCCACTCATCACGAAAATCTCTGTGGAGACTTTCCTCCTGCTCAGGTGTAATCTTGATTTGATGTGTTGCATACAATTCCTCAATTAACCAGCTCATGTAATCACGAAACAATCTATCACATATTTCTGCATCGGTAAGCGATTGCAATTTTGTTATGACTAATTCTTTCATGCATCTAAATTAGCTGATATTGATAATTGCTATTGCATTACCATATCTCTTTTTTTGACTACTAATTTTTTTATGGATGGATGAACTTCGACAGTTTTTGGTGAGCTGTACTTTTTTTCTGTTCTCTCAACTGAAGAGTTTCCTTCCCAGCTTTTAACTGGAATCGACTTCTTAATCAGTTTTTCAATATCTCTCAAATAAGCCTTCTCCTCTCTGCTGCAAAATGATAAAGCGATACCTGAAGCACCTGCTCTTCCAGTACGACCAATTCGATGCACATAAGTTTCAGGAACATTGGGTAATTCATAATTAAGTACATGAGACAATTGATCAATGTCAATTCCTCTTGCAGCGATGTCAGTCGCAACCAACACCCTCACCTTCTTGTTCTTAAAATTTTCCAACGCTGTTTGACGTGCGTTCTGCGATTTGTTACCATGAATAGCTGCAGCTGAAATTCCTGAAGCAATCAATCGCTTGGAAAGTTTGTCCGCCGCATGTTTCATCTGTGTAAACACCAAAAGTGTTTCTATAGATTTATCTCTAAGAATATCAATCAACAACTCTTGTTTGTCGTTTTTATCTACATGATAAATCGCTTGCTGAATCATCTCTGCAGTTGAAGAAACTGGAGTTACTTCTACCTTGATAGGATTCTTCAACAGCATATCAGCAAGCTGACTGATCTCAGGAGGCATGGTAGCAGAAAAGAAAAGAGATTGTCGTTTAGTAGGAAGTTTTGCAATGACTTTCTTTACATCATGAATGAAGCCCATATCCAACATGCGATCTGCTTCATCCAAAACAAAAAATTTAATGTTGGATAATGTAATATGCCCTTGCTGCATTAAATCCAACAACCTTCCAGGTGTTGCCACCAAAATGTCTACACCATTTCGTACGGCATTG
>JBKCGF010000289.1:0-7477 GCA_046303455.1 Chitinophagaceae bacterium
GGCGTTATTTTTTTTAATTGTTGTTTTATTTTTGGCGCAAGTACACTCCATTGGTTGTCGATCAAGATCAACCTTTGCTTACCATTGAATACGCCAATATTTCCGGCATCACTATTTGGTTGAATTAGAAAATGATTCGGCTTAATAATAAGCAATTCCTCTTTGGTAGAAGATTGTCTTTTTGCAATAGAATCAAAACGTGTTGTTTGTCCAAAGCAAAATTGCTGAAAAGCCTGAACGAATAATAAACAAACTAATAATTGTTTCATTCTTTATTGTCAAAACCTATATCCAAGGTGAATGACATAACGGTAACCCCATCCAACACTTCTAGAGTTGCCACTTGTTTCAATTTCTCCTTCGTTATTTAATTTGGCATATGCAGGTATATATTGTCCCACAAAATCACTTAGTGTTCTGAATAAAAAAGATTGTTGTTCTTTCGCAAGAGTTGTGTTAATTCTCGCATTGAAATTATAGAATCCTAATCCGGGTCCGAACATCACCATATCGACTGCCCAATGTTTTCCGAATAGAAACTGATATCCCATCTGACCTCCAAGGGTTAATAAATTCAAATCAAGGTTTGTCGAAATATCACCTGTAAATGCAGTTGTCCTATAGCTCCAGGTATTCTGTTTGTTCATGTGGTTAAACGACACATAGGGACCAATGTATAATCCATGTGGTTTGCTGAATTTATTTTCTTTCAAAAGGTAAAACCTAAAATCGCCTGAAACATGAAAACCTCTGTCAAATTTGTTTTGCAATAGGATGACACTATCGGCAGAATTTGCTTCAATTGCTTTGAGTTTAGGGAAAGACATCGAGCCAATATTAAAGCTGAAGCTCTTATTGCCTGAAAGCTGTCTTTCGTAACCAACTATCAACGCTTTTTTTCCGAAAATAAAGGGGTTGGAAACGTTTAACCGTATCGTGTTCTTCAGTGTTGTGTCTTTAAAAATAGGTACTTGTCCAAAAGTAAATAGTCCCACAACCAGCAAAACGAGTACAGAGATCAATTTTTTCATTTCAGCCATTATTCCTATTTCGTAAATATTAAATAAAGTTATTTTAAAATTTCTTGATAAATTCAATAGTCCTTAGTTTCTAAATAAAACCTCTGTTATGCGTTTTACTTTACTTTTTATAATGCTTGCTTGTTTTTCTGTTTCGGGATTTGGACAAAATGCAAACGAAGAAGCATGGGAGTCCATGTTCAATGGCAAAGACCTCAGCAAATGGAAGCCCAAAATCAGGAACCATGCTGCTGGTGATAATTTTGGTAATACATTTCGCGTGGAAGATGGTAAGATAGTTGTGCGCTACGATGGCTATGATAAATTCAATGAAAGATTCGGACATCTTTTTTATTACAAGCAGTTTAATTATTACCGCATTCGTTTGGAATACCGTTTTGTTGGTGATCAAGCAAATGGTGGTCCGGGTTGGGCGACCAGAAACAGCGGTATCATGGTACACGGTCAAACACCAGAGTCCATGGGTAAAGACCAGGATTTTCCTGTCAGCATTGAAGTACAATTACTTGGGGGTGATGGTAAAAACAAAAGAACTACCTGTAACCTCTGTACACCAGGTACCAATGTAGAAATGAATGGTAAGTTGTTCACCCCGCATTGTATCAATTCTAAATCTGAAACTTATCACGGAGACCAATGGGTGAAAGCTGAGGTTTTGGTATTAAGTGATTCTGTTATCAAACATTTTGCCAATGGCATGGAAGTGTTGTCTTACCAGAAGCCTCAGATTGGTGGCGGAAACGTAGATGCGCAGGAAGTCAAGTGGGGAGTAGATGGCCAGTTGTTGAAGGGAGGAACCATTTCTCTACAAAGCGAAAGCCATCCTGTTGAGTTTAAAAATATAGAAATACTCAACCTTGAGGGATGTATGGATCCGAAGGCAAGCAACTATAAATCTTATTACATCAAATCGAAACCAGAAGATTGTATCTATAAAAAGAAAAAGTAGATTATTGTTTTACTGCTTTTCTTCTTTGCATAAGTTCTCTCCAGGTTGTCAATATAATATTATTGTCTTTCAGGTATTTTTTTAAAGCAGGTGATTGCATCGCCAGAAGATCTGCTTTTCTGGTGATACCAGAATCTGAAATTTTCGAAAACACTTCTGTAGGAGCAGTACAATGCATGATTACCATGGTTACGCCAGGTTGCAGTTGCTTAAATGATTTCAAATAATAGTCGGTAGCTATTTCTTGTAACTTTTTATCATCTAACTTTTGTTTTGGATAGGAAAAGCCATAGCTCACATTGTGTAAATCGTCCAATACTGGTAAGCCTGCGTTCCAAAGCATTTGGCCAATGGCATCAGTTTGTTCTTTTTTCAACAAGGAAGCACTTTCTGTTTGCATAATCATGGTGTTGTGTCCGCCTGGAAACATGACAGGAATTTTTTCTTCAATGCCCAATTGTAAATATTTACGCAAGAATCCTTCTGATGCAAATAATGTTCCCATATGAGAATCAAAATGGGTGGGTTCCCATCCGGCAGTTCTGGAGCGATCGAGCTGACTTTTAATTTCTTTGTAAACTTCGTCTGGACTGGCATGCATTACTACTTCTGGTACGCTTTTCCATAAGGATCCTTCTTTGTCGACCAACCCCGGTACTGCAGTTTTACCTGCTAAAGGCCCCCATCTGTAGCTTTTCCACTCTGAGGTTAAGGTGAGGTGTAGGCCTGCATCTGTATTAGGGTTTGTTTTTAAATAAGCTAGTATTCCAGGCACCCAACTACATGGCATCATGATACTTGTAGAATTGGCAACTCCTTCATTCATGGCTTTTACTACGCCTTCATTGGAGTCGAATGACATACCTGCATCATCTACATGCAGGATAATCACTCTAGCATCTTTCGGATAGCCTAGTTTCTCTGCATAGGTTTGTGCTATGCACAACAATGGGCCAAGACATAAAAACAACAGCAATTGTTTTTTCATATTTTACTTTTTTTGAGCAGCTAAAAAACGTTTTACCAATTCATCTAATTTACTATTCTCAATCCATCGAGCAACAATTACTAAATCGTTGACTTCATCCACGTAAATCATGTTGGTCCCATTACCAATATGAGCATAGGCCGACTCTGGTGCTGAGGGAAGAAATTTTTTATCTGTGTTAAGGAAGAAATTCATGAAGCCATAACCTGTATTCGCAGTGGTTGGTGTTCTGGATAATTTAATCCAGTTGCTATCGATTAATTGTTTCCCATCCCAATTGCCATTTCTCAATGTCAGTAAGCCAAAACGTGCCATGTCCATTGCATTGATAAATAAACCGCCTCCAAAATGTCCCCCACCACTCACTGATTGAATGAGTTGTCCATCCATTACAATCCAGGAATTGCGGTAGCCTGTCCAATGCCAGCTGTTGGATGCGCCAATCGGATCCATGATTTTGGTTCTCAAAATTTCTGGTAGAGGTTTGTGCCAGATTGCTGTTGTGGCGAGTGCCAATGCGTTTACTCGTGTATCATTGTATTTATAAACAGCACCTGGTTCATTTCTTTTTCTGTTCAACCATTCCTGAGGTTTGTCTGATGGGCGATCAGCCCAGTCCGGTTTTCCCCATAATGTTCCTTCCCAATCACTTGTCTGTCTGAGCATGTGGTTCCAACTAATTTTTTTATTGTGTTCACCTGCAAAGGGTGTAAGAAAATGTGCTTTGCCAAGGTCCTCTGGTTTGCGGTAAGTTTCAGGATCGTAAGGTTCAATCAACTGGACATAATCTCCAACTTTGTCGTCTATTGAGCGAATGAGTTTTTGGTCGACGGCCAAGCCGACTACAACCGATAAAAAACTTTTAGTTACACTATTCGTTTGCTCTGAAAAATCTACATCTCCCCAACTTCCAATGATATAGCCTTTGTGGATGACTAAACCGGAACTGGATTTCCTTGTTGCAAATGGTCCAACTGCATCGCTGAAAGGTTCTTTGTAAAAATTGACAATCTGTGCCATCTCCTGGTCTTTGGGCACTTTGGTTTCATTTTGAATAGCATATTGGATGGCATCTTGCAGCAATGCGCTGTCCATTCCCATTTCATTTGCTGTCTTTTTTTCCCATTGCAATGCGCTTGGAAAATATGGTTTGGTAACAGCTATTTTTTTCTGTGCAAAGGCAATGCCAAGATTTATGAATGCAAGGACAAGTAAAATCTTTTTCATGAAATTAAAGTTCGACTTTTTTTGGCTACCTTAAATCCATTATTTTATAAATGGAATCCATAGACGCTATTGTCATTGAAAGAACGAAAAACTGGATAAGGGATATTGTTATTGGGCTTAATTTTTGTCCCTTTGCCCCTAAGCCTTTTAAGGATGAATTAATTGTTTACAAAGTGGAGGGTAGTACAGATTCAGCTACTGCATTAGAGTCATTTATGATTACCTGTCGTTTTTTGGAAGACAATCCTGCAATGGAAACTGCGGTGTTGATTTTTTCGAAAGGGTTTTCTGACTTTGACGACTATTTAGATCTGACTGATTTGGCAGAAAAATTATTGAAAGCACAAGGTTTTGAAGGCGTCTATCAAGTGGCAAGCTTCCATCCCAACTATATTTTCGCAGGATCAGATGAAAATGATCCGGCCAATTATACCAATCGTTCACCTTACCCCATGCTGCACCTGCTTAGAGAAGATCTACTTGAAATTGCAATTGACAAGCACAACAATGTGGATGATATTCCTAACCAGAATATTGCAAAGGCAAAGTCGCTTGGTCTTGACTATTTCAAGAAGATGAAATTTTAATATCCTATTCTGCTAAATGGTGAGATATACCGTTTAGAAAACTTTATTTATTTTAGAAGTCATAAAAAGATCAAATGAAAAAAAATTTCCTTGCAATTGCCATGTTCTTTAGTGCGGGACTCTTTGCACAACAACGTCAGTCTGCACCATCTGCTGCTCCTGCATCAGCGCCAAGCCAAGCAGCAGTTGAACAAAAAGTAACAAACAACAACATTCCATTTAACCCAGATCATTACGTAAGTGCGGATCACGAGATAACGATCAAAGGCACGAAAGTTCCTTATAAGACAGTAACTGGGATGATGCCTGTTTGGGATACAGAAGGCAAAGTGCAGGCAGGAGTATTCTTTACCTATTACGAGCGTAATGATGTAAAAGACCGTGCAGTTCGTCCTTTGTTGATTTCATTTAATGGTGGTCCAGGTACTTCTTCCCTTTGGATGGAGTTGGGATACACTGGTCCTCGTATAGTGAACATAGATGATGAAGGATATCCATTACAACCATACGGACTAAAAGATAACCCGCATTCTGTATTGGATGTAGCTGATGTAGTTTATGTTGATCCTGTCAATACTGGTTTTTCAAGAGCTGTTAGTAAGGATATTCCTACAAGTAGATTTTTTGGTGTGACAGCTGATATCAAATACCTCGCAGAATGGATCAATACATTTGTTTCAAGAATGAACCGTTGGGCTTCGCCAAAATATTTAATTGGTGAAAGCTATGGTACGGGTAGAGTTTCTGGTTTAGCACTTGAATTGCAAAATACACATTGGATGTTTGTCAATGGTGTGATTTTGGTTTCACCAACCACTTTGGGTATTGAAAGAGGTACAGTAATGAATGCAGCATTGCGTTTGCCTTATTATGCCGCGACTGCCTGGTACCACAAGCAATTACCTGCTGATTTGCAAGCGAAAGATCTTACAGACATGTTGCCTGAGGTGGAGAAGTTTACCATTGATGAATTGGTGCCTGCTATGACCCGAGGCGGTTTTTTAGAAGACAGTAAGAAAAAAGAGATTGCAAGAAAAATGGCTAGGTATTCTGGTATTTCTGAGCAAGTGATTTTGCAAAACAATTTGGATGTAGCAATGGGCTTGTTTTGGAAAGAGTTGTTGCGGGATGAAGGCTATACTGTTGGTCGCTTGGATTCCAGATATAAAGGGATCGATAAAAGAGACGCAGGTGAACAACCAGACTTTAATGCAGAATTGATTTCATGGGAACATTCATTTACACCTGCTATCAATATGTATATCAGAGAAGAATTGAAGTACAAAACCGATTTGAAATATTACGTATTTGGTCCCGTTCAACCTTGGGACAGATCTGGTGATAAAACTGGTGAAAACCTGAGATTAGCAATGGCTGAAAACCCATACTTGAATGTATTGGTGCAGTCGGGTTACTACGATGGTGCATGCGATTATTTCAACGCACAATACAATTTGTGGCAGATGGATCCAAGCGGTAAGTTAAAAGACAGAATGAGTTGGGAAGGATACAGAAGCGGACACATGATGTATTTGCGTAGACCTGATCTGGAAACAAGCAATCAAAGCTTGAGGGACTTCATCAAAAAAACTACTCCAAAGCCTGGTCAGTCAGCAAAATACTAATCAGGAAATAATATTTGCTGTATGTTTAAATCAAGTCGACTTATCTGCTTCTTGCTGGCGTTGTTGATTACACAACCTTCAATAGCCCAGCAAGAAGTTTTTCCGTTTAAAGGGAAGCTTATCATTATTGGTGGTGGAGATATTTTAGATACCATGTACAATCTTTTTGCAAAAGAGATTGGTGGTAAGGATCAGCCTATTGTTTACATTCCGACTGCCACAGATGATGAACCATGGATTCAAGCGGGAGAACATTTAGTAAAATTTACGAGTCGCGGTTTCACCAATCTCACCACTGTGCATACGCGCGACAAACAAAAGGCCAATGATCCTGTTTTTATTGATCGTATTCGCAAAGCCAAAGGAGTTTTTATCGGCGGTGGTGATCAGGCTAATATTGCTAATGCATTTTTAGGCACGGCTGTGCATCAAGAATTATTTTCCTTGTTAAATCGTGGGGGAATAATCATGGGAACTTCAGCTGGTGCTACTATTATGGGTGATTTGATGATTACAGGTTGGGAGCAACGAAAGGCACCTAATGTTTTGCATACCTATCCACCTGGACTCGCCTTTATGAAGAACACATCAATTGATCAACATGTCTTGGTGAGAAACCGACAATTTGATCTGGTTCCTATGATGGAAGCAAATACGAGTATACTCGGCATGGCGCTAGACGAAGCAACAGCAGCTTATGTCAATCGTGATAGTATTCAAGTGATTGGCAGATCATACATGATGATTTATGATCAGCATGATTGGAACAATCAGAAAAAAGAATGGGGAAAGGTTTATCGTCCTTTCATGATGTTCTCTGAAGGGGAAGTCTATCGGTTTAAAAAATAAACTGATTGATTGCTGTAAGAAATGCTGATGAATTTTCTTCCATTGGTACATGTCCCGTTTTTGGAATTATTACCAACTGACTCTTTCGAATGTCTTTCTGAAATAAATAAGCATTGCTTACATCAATCAGTTGGTCGTCTTCGCCCCAAATAATCAAGGTAGGGATTTCAATATTTTTAATTTTTTCACTACCTCCAAATTTTCGATTTTTG
>JBKCGF010000290.1:0-1239 GCA_046303455.1 Chitinophagaceae bacterium
ATATAAGCGGCTACATGGTGTTCACGCAACATTGTCATGAAGTCAACCGCCTGCTCTTTATGATTGAATATTACCCAAAATGCATGGTGATTGACCTCGGAGGTAGTTGGGAAACTCATCATTTGCAACAAGCCCTTTTCATGAAATGGTGTAAACAATTCCTTGTAGGCCTTTGTAATCAACGCCCTTTTAGCTTTGATATTTTCTTCTTCCTCCAGTTGTCCGTACAGTACTGCAGCAAGAATATTACTCAACAAATAACTTGATCCCTTGTCTACCCAGCTGTATTTATTTTTGACGCCATTCAATACCAAACGACGATCAGTACCTTTTTCTTGCAAGAAATGGGCACGTTCTTCCCATTCAGGCACATTGACTACCAAAGCCCCACCTTCGCCGGCATTGTAGTTTTTAGTCTCATGAAAACTAAACGCAGCCAAATGGGCCTGGGTTCCACACGCCTTTCCTTTATACATACTTCCATAAGACTGCGCACAGTCCTGCATCACCACCAGCTTGTATTTTTCTGCTAATGCCATTACCGCATCCATATCACAAGACACCCCCGCATAATCAATCGGTAGAAGCATTTTTGTTTTAGGTGTAATCAGTCCCTCTATTTTGCTCACATCCATATTCATGGTCATTGGATCTACTTCACAAAAAACAGGTTTAGCCCCAAAAAGTACTATAGCATTTACTGTAGAGCTAAATGTATAAGAAGGAACAATCACTTCATCACCTGGTACCAAATTAGCCAATACAGCGCCCATTTCAAGAGCAGCAGTACATGAAGGTGTAAGAAATACCTCACCAAAACCATATTTGGCTTTCATCAACTCAATTACCTTGGTATTGTATTCATGGTTACCACAATGCTTACCAGAGTGAAAAGCATCCAGCAGATAGCGTTCTTCGTTAGGGGTTATGTAAACCTTGTTAAAGGGTATTTTCATCCTGCAAAATTATATAAACGTAGGGCAGCAAGGAGACTTCTCGCTTGAATATTTAAAAAATTATTGAACTTGATAAACGTGATCATTTGTTGTTGGGTCAACCAGCAATAATTGTCAGGCACTTGTTCTGGAAAATCATCACCAGCAACCACAATCATGTTTCGGTTTTGTTCCCTGTAAAACCTGCCACCCTCTTCCGACTGCAAAGTATCAAAATAGAGTTGCTCAGTTTTGGCAGACAAAACATAGGAAAGAAAGGGCACTTTGGAATGATCTTCATAAC
>JBKCGF010000291.1:0-2635 GCA_046303455.1 Chitinophagaceae bacterium
AAAAAACCAAAAAAACCAAACAACCCAAAAAAACCAAACCAAGCACAAAAACGACAACACCGACAACAACGACAACCACGACCATGTCCACCTTCAACCAACAAAAAAACCTCAAAGCTGGCACTTACACTGTGCTATTACTAGGCAGTTTGTTGGCTCTTTGCTTCATCATTTCATGGGCGCCTCCTGTAGCACCTCCTGTTCAGGAAGAAGAAGGCATGGAAGTCAATTTAGGCGATAGTGAAACTGGGTTTGGCGATGTTCAACCTCTTCTGCCAGGAGATCCTGCATTGGAGACGACGGCCATTACAACTCCTCCACCTCAACCTGTGCAAAACGCGCCAGCTGAAAAAGAAATTGAAACGAACGATGATGATAAAGAGGCTCCTCCTGCTGTAGTAACTAAACCAAAAGAGATTACAAAGCCAACACCAAAAGCTGAATTCAAACCAGTTCCTGAAACACCAAAACCAACCGTAAAACCCAAAGAAGAAGCTAAGCCTGTCGAAACCCCTCCTGCTCCAAAACCTAAAGCGATTTATAAAGCACAAGGTGCAAATGCAAACGGGACTGGCGGAAATAATGCAGACACCTATCAGCCTTCAAAAGGACAGGGAATTGCAGGTGGCGCTGGCGATCAGGGTAAATTAAATGGCAACCCGAATTCCGATAGCTATACAGGTAATGGCGGGACCGGCTCCGGAAATGGAGTTTTTATTTCAAGGGGACTCCAAGGCAGAAAGATCAACAGATTTCCCTCTTTTGAAGATGATTTTAGCGAAAACGCAAAAGTTGCTGTGGATATAAAAGTTGATAACAATGGTAATGTAACCACCGCAACGATACAACCTCGTGGCACCACTACAGGCAATGCCAGTATGAAAAATATTGCAGTGAGAAAAGCTCGTCAGCTGAAATTTACTGCAGATGAAGATGGCGCCATCGAACAAATGGGCACCATCATTTTTAGTTTCAGAGTACGACAATAAAAAAGGAAAAATCAAAATTTTTCCGATATTTGCAACAGCAAAATCAAATCAAAATGGACAAAAGAATCCACACGCTCATCTTCTTGTATGTCATTTACTTCTTGATTGCTGTCAACATGACCCTTTTTGTACCCATGCAAAAATTCTTGACAGGCTTCTTGTTTGGTGCGACTGGCATCTTGATATTCCTGATGTTCTTCTCTCTCTGGCTACTAAAAAGAAATGATTAATTTTTCCTTAATTCAACGTATAAAAAAAGAGTCGATTTTCATCGACTCTTTTTCTTTTATTGTATTACCAACAATTACAATTCTAGTTTCCATCCTGCCCTGTACTCGCTCTTCACATACTGATTCGCTGGCTCGAAATTGGTGATGCGCAAGTTCTTTGCATCCCACAGCAATTTCTTTCTGCCCAGGTATTTATCATTCCATCCTTTCAGGTTTGGATTCTTCATCATCCAGCTTCTAATGGCAAGGTTTCCAATCAAAATACTTTCAGTAAATGGACCTGCAAATTCAAATGGTGAACTTGTCTTTCCATTACCATATCCAGCAATACAAGCATTCACCCACTGCAAATAATGGCCTTCTGGAACACGCTGGATGGTCTCAGCAGGCATTGTGACTTCTTTCATCAACTTGGTAGGCAACAACCTAGGATTCGCTCCATAACAATCAGTCAGCAACTTACCCTTTGTTCCATAGAACAAAACGCCACCATCCCAGTTACCAAACTCTTCTTCTGGACCTAATTCATCCGGACGCTGTGGCAATAATCCACCATCGTACCAAGATACTTTGATGTCGCCGGGCTTACCATCTGTTCTTGGGTAAGTAAGGTGAATAATGGTTGAAGGGGGACAAGCATCGGTATTCACTGAATCATCCCACATACCTCTCCAAATAGATGCAACTGAACACTCTACATCTGAAGGATATAAAATTGGAAGTGATCTGAACACAGGATCCATGATGTGACAAGCCATATCACCCAATGAACCTGTACCAAATGCCCACCATCCTCTCCAGTTGAATGGAAGATATGCCGGATTATAATCAATCATTTTAGCAGGGCCTATCCACAAATCCCAGTTCAATTCTTTAGGCACCTCAAAATTACCCGTAGGAGTTGGAATACCTTGAGGCCATACTGGTCTGTTGGTCCAGCAATCTACCTTGGTTACTTCTCCAATCATACCCGCAGCAATAATCTCTTGTGTTTTTCTCACGCCATCACCAGAACCACCCTGGTTGCCCATTTGTGTAACTACCTTGTATTTCTTAGCAGCTTCAGTAAGTACACGCGCCTCATAAATATCATGCGTCAAGGGCTTCTGTGTATAAACGTGTTTACCCAATTGCATTGCAGCAATAGTTGCTACAGCATGTGTATGATCTGGTGTTGAAATAGAACATGCATCAATCACATCTTTTTCTTTGTCCAGCATCTCCCTGAAATCTTTATAGTATTTCGCCTTAGGGAAATTCTTTCTGGTTTTTGCTGATGCACGATCATCAACATCTGCTACTGCAACAATTTCAACATTCTTGCTTTTTGCAAATTCCGCAATATCACTTTCACCCTTTCCTCCACCACCAATACCGGCAATACGGAGTTTATCACTAGGCGCAACATGCCCCTTT
>JBKCGF010000292.1:0-5969 GCA_046303455.1 Chitinophagaceae bacterium
AATGCCAGGTTTCGTCCTGGGTTAATTTATGAAAGCTGGAAAAACTCAAAGGTGAATTACAGTACATCCCAATCATTGCCGTACCAAGTGGCGCACCTTCTTCATTCAAGATAGAAGAGCGATAGGTCTGTTTAAAGAAGGTGCCTTCTACTGGAAGTATTTCAAATTTGAAATGATCAATGATATCTTTAATTCGGTTATCCATAAATAAACTATTCCATTGTCTTGCAATCTAAACAATCAAAATCAAATAGATAATTGTAAATTGTAGTTCAAAAATCAATTCTTATGTCAGAGCAAAATTTCAGCAACCACGCCAGAATGCATCCCTTGTTTCATTACATCACAGCGCCTTTGGTCTTTTTGGGCTTGATTGGAAGTTTAGTTAATCTCGCAAAGAGTGATGCGAGCAGTCATTACAGTGCTGCGTTGTTGGTTATTGTTTTTCTAATATTGTTGTTTATTGGCGCAATGGTAAGGACTTATGCTTTGAAAGCCCAAGACAGAGCCATCAGGGCTGAAGAGGGTTTGCGTCATTTTATGCTTACTGGTAAGCCATTGGATTCAAGATTACGAACAGGACAAATCGTTGCATTGAGATTTGCGTCTGATGCAGAATTTCCTGCTTTAGCTACTAAGGCTGCAGAGGAAAATTTATCTGGGAAACAAATCAAGCAAGCAGTTCAGAATTGGAGAGCAGACTTCTACAGGGTTTAATTACAGTTTTCATTTTTGTGTTTTTAATTTTCAGAAATGGATAAACAGTCCCTCGTCAGCAGTAAAAACTGGAAGCAATATTTTGCGGAATTTTTCATGTTGTTTGCAGCAGTCACTTTGGGTTTCTTCGCAGAGAATCTGCGAGAATACCAGGAAGAGAAGAACAGGGAAATCCAGTTTCTACAAAACATTCATTTTGATTTGCTGCGCGATTTAAAAGAGGCGCGAACAGCTATCGATTTCAATATTCAAAAGCAAAAAGTTGGAGATAGTGTTGTAGCGGAACTGGCTTCTGGTGACTATATCAGTAATCCCTCCAATATGTATTTCTATTTAAAGGGACTGCAACTGCGTAAAATGTTTGAGCATTCTTCCAGTGGGTTTGAGCAGTTGAAGAATGCAGGGGGACTGCGTCTTATCGAAGACAAATCGATTATTCAGCAAATACTGTTGATTGAAAACCGGATTGCAGTAGTGTCAAGGTTACAACTCAGTATGGATGAGAATAATTTTGATTACCGACAGAAACTGTCTAGAATAACGGATGCACAGACTGTTCATTTTATGAACAAGAACCAAATTCTTGCAATCACAGCGGATCACCAAAAGAGTTTGAGTAGATTTCCCAGACCAGAGAAACCAAGACCGCTATTGATAGATAGTTACAAAGACATCAATGAAGTGGTTAACCTTGCAATTAATTCAATTAATACCACCAGATATATCAACGTTCATTTAGATTCTTTGATTGGTCAAATGAACAAGCTCGATAAAGAGATAGTCAATAAGTACATGAGCAAGATCGACTAGAGCCTATTGGTTATTGGCAATATATTCCACCAAAAGATCCTTTAATATCTTTCTTTCATCCGCCAAACCATTTGCATTTACGCTTAGGTTACCAACCATACTTTGCAAGTGAACTACATAATTGACTAACGTTCTTACTGTTTTAGGATCCTGACTGATGACTACAGCTACATGTTCTTGTTTTCCTTCCATTCTTTCTTTTGCTAACAAGGGCATGTCATATATATCTTCAATTAGATCAACAATTTGAATTCTTTTTTGTCTGTAGGTGGTTTGATTTCCCATGAAAATTTCTTCTTTTCTGTTATATACAGAAAGATGCCTGATGATACTGTCAGATCTGATTAGTCTCATATTACCCGCCTTGAGCTCATCACGTGTTGCCAGATTTTCTACAAAGCTTAAACCTACTGTGATAGAATTTGAACCGGAGGTGGTATGAAATTTATACAATGAATCAAAGAAAGCCCTTTGCGGAAATGAGCCTTGCATAAGTGGAATGAGTGTATTGATCTGTTCAATTTTCAATTGATAGTTAACCATTACTTCCTCCATCCGTGTGCTATCCAAGTTCAAGTCTTCAATTAATCTTTGTGCATATTCAACACCTCTTTCTTTTTCTCCCAACGACTCTCTTTGGTTTTCAGCAAAAAAACCAAGTGTTACTGCAGCAAATAGCATGAGAAATTCCATGCCGTATTCTTTCCAGTTTCTGAATTTATTTTCAGGTTGTAGCATTGAAATAAATTTTATCCAATATACTATTTTCCCCACAGCAATGAAACATAATAAACTGCACCTATTGCTGGAGAGCCGTAAGATTGTACAATCTTGGTGTTAAGGATATTGCTTCCACCAATTTTTACCATCAGATTTTGTTTCGGTAATTTCTTGTTGATTTGAAGATCGACTAAAGAGTAGGTGCGAATTCTTCCACTTCGGTTACCCAGGAAAGTGCTGTACCAGTCAAATGCCTCTTGCCAATGCCAGAGAACATTAAAGCCAAAGCTTTTATAAACCGAGCTATTGCCCAAGCTCACATTAGAAGAGAAGCGAGGGGTATTGAAAGGCGCTATTTGATTGGGATTTATGTTATCTGAATTCAGTTTAGCATAGGTAAGATTTCCACCGATAGCATATTTGCTTCTGCTGAAATATTGTACTCCCATGGATAGGCCTTGTGCAGATACTTTTGTCGATGAGTTGGTATACAATTGAAAAGTCCTTGCTTTACCTTGAAGTATTTCTTCCGCAGCTACAGGGTTTATATTTCCGTTGCCATCGGTTACAGGCATGGTGGGTCTCACCACATTGGTATTGACGATAAAGTTCTTGTAATTGCTATAATAGGCATTGACATCGATCACTAATCTTGTCGCGATTTCTGTTTTGTAGCCCAATTCAAATGCAGTTTGTTTTTCTGGGGCGATGAAGCTCACATTTGAAACTTGTAAATTATTTATGCTACTTGTGAGTGCTTCTTGATAAGTCGCTCCACTATTTGTTGCAGCAGTAAATGCATTGTTGAAAGCAAGTACTGATGAATTGGTATATGAGTTTTCGTAGGCGTTAAATCCTTTTGTGTTTTCCGGTGCTCCACCAAGTAAGGTGACTGGACCGGATAGTATCAATACATATTGATCGACAGGTGTTGGATTTCTGAAACCGGTTTGGAACGAAGCACGAATAAAACCTTCTTTTTGAACCCGGTAGGTTGCAGATAATTTTGGCGTAAAGTTTCCTTTGAAATTTTTGTTTTTATCAAATCGGATGGAACTGCTTATCCTCAATTTATCGTTTAGCAAATCTCTGTTGGCTTGTAAGAACATTCCATATTCGTTGTAGTAAAGACTTTGCCCCTTATCATTGAAAAGAGACCCTTGCGATGACAACTTATAGGTTCTGTAGTTACCTCCAATGGTTAGATCAACCCATTGTTTCAAATTGGTAAAGTGGTATTGACCTTCAGTATGAAAGAAATTACTGCGTGAATTGGTACGAGCGCCAACTGGACCATTGATTCTGCTATAAGTATCTTTTAAGTTTTCGAATACATCAGATCCTGGTAAAAATCTTCCTTCATCTGCAAAGGCACGGGCAGAGCCATGGTTATTTGCAGAGATATTCCCAATGTTTCCTTTATAGGCCTGTTCGTATCTGTTGAACCAGGTTGCATCTGCAATATCTGAACCAACTATATCGCCGTTCAGGTTCCGCACCCATTGGCGATTGATGATTTGTCCCAGTGTTCTGGTATTGTAATATCCATTGAAATTTTCCCAGACAAAATAGTTGCGGACAAAGAAATCATGTCCTTGTAATTCAACCTTACTGGTGTTCATGGTAAAGTTTCGTGTAGAGTAACGGCTACTTCCACTGTAGTTGGAGTTTCCTCTACCAACATTTTGTTGCACTATCAGTTCAGTACGAGGAGCAAGTTTAAAATGCATAGCAGCATTTAATTTTAAGCTGTACACATTCATGTCTGATAAATATTTTTCCTCGTAGCCAGTTCTCGAAACGAGTCCTATGCCAGGAATGGTACGAGCAACTTCATCGCCATACGTGTTGAGTTCATCTTTTCCAGGATTGTTTGGTCCGCGAAAATCAGGTGGGGTTAATGCGCTTACATCTGTTCTGTCGTTGGCATACCAGTCAAATCCTTTTAAATAACCGGCATTGAGTTTGAAGGCAATTTTTTCAGTCAATTTTTTTGCATATCGTAACGAGTAATCTGTATATCCTCTTATGCCAGTTTCGGTTTCGTTGACATGGTTGATACCATTTTTAAGCTGTATGGTTAGTCCCTCATGTTTAAATGGATTTTTGGAGTGCATGTATAAAATGCCGTTAAACGCGACTGGTCCGTATAGCGCTGAAGAGGCACCAGGTATAAGTTCTGCACTTTCAAGATCTAGATCAGTAATTGAAAACTCATTTCCAAATACCCAGCCCAATCCAGGTGATTGTTGGTCAACACCATCCACCAATTGGAGAAATCTTGTATTTTGGCTTCCTCCAAATCCACGGGTATTGACTTGTTTATAGTTTAACCCATTGGTGATCAGATCCATTCCTTTGAGCATCCTCAATCCCTCATAGGCATCAATCGAGGGAGTTTCTAAAACATTTCTATTGTTATAATGCTCTATACTAACGGGGGACCTCAAGATAGATTCTTTGGTTCTTGATGCAGTAAAAACCAAGGGTTTAAGTTCTGAGTAATGTGGTTCCAGATAAATAGTTATATCACTTGCATTTTTTGATATTCTTAGTTCACGATCATCAAAACCAATGCAGGTTAAGAAAAGTATAATTGAATCTGTATTATAATTATGCTTTAAAATAAAGTTTCCAGTCGCGCTTGATATTTCACCAGCTGTTTTTCCTTTGATACGAACACTCGCACCACCCAGAGGTTCCTTGTTGGATGAATTGATGATTTTGCCAGTGATGGAAAATGATTCTTGTGACTGACTTGTTGCACAAACCAGTATAAATGCCAATAAAAAAACAATGCGATTCATAATTGAATTGATTTAAAAAGCCCCAGTTTAGGGGCTTTTAAGATTTCCGCAAAAGTAAAGATTCGTATTGAATCAACTCTACATTAGATGATTAATTATCATTACAGCTTGTTCTTTTTAAATCCTCAATTATTCAAAAATTTCTTTATTCTAAATATGATATAGGAGATGTAGGGGAATCAAGTTATATATTAAAGAATTTAATTGACCACGTCAATTATTCTAAATGATTAATCTCATATAATTTAAAAGGTTATTGGTGGAATTTCATAATCCATATTTTAGAGTAAATTAATCATGAAGCCAACATTACTAGATATCAGGAGAATAAATGCGTTAACCGATGCCACTTTTGGTGTTGCTATGACGATTTTGATCTTGAGTGTGGAAATGCCAGAGGATTTAACTACTGAAAACATGCTGATCATGTTTAAAGAGCATGTACTACCTTCTTTGTTGATTTATGGATTGGGTTTTATAATTCTTGGATCTTTCTGGAATGAATCTCATTCGCACAATCACCTGGTCTTTAAATCGGACGTATTAAGCAGTTGGTTGTACATTTTGTTTCTGATGATTATATGTATCATCCCATTTTCATCACATTTTGTATTGCACTATCCCAATCAAAAACTAAGTGTACTTTTTTATTTATTTAATTTATTGATTGCAAAAGTCATCAATATTATACTTGTATATTATACCTGGAGAAAAAATTATTTGAAACCAGGTATTTCAAAAGAACATTGTAGAAATGTACTGATTCGCAACACTATTCCTGCAGTATTTTATGTTTTGTTTATTCCTCTTGCGAATTATTTCACCAACTGGATTTTATTTCTCTTTCCGCTACCACTTTTTTTACAAATTTTTGTTGGAGTACTTGATACAAAGGAGAATAAAAATGAAGATTTT
>JBKCGF010000293.1:0-3322 GCA_046303455.1 Chitinophagaceae bacterium
CAATTCATGCTGTAGCATTTGAAACATCTTGGTATAATTCTTCTGTTAAAGCCAATGGTGGATGGAGCCTGGAAATGATTGACCCTACTCAACCATGTGCAATGTTCAATTGGAGTGGATCGACAAACATCAGCGGTGGTACTCCTGGTTTTGTAAATAGTGTCAGCAGAAAATTAGAAACCAGATTTAGCCCATCAGTGTTACAATGCTCAGCTCTAAATGAAAACACCTTACAACTGAGATTTGATGCGCCTCTTGACAGTCTGTCACTTTCTAACAATACACTCTACCAATTTAAAAATGAAGATCAATTAAAAATAATTTCCGCTAAACCCATTGCTCCTTTATTCAATGAAGTTGAACTCAAAACCAATCCAAAACTGGATAGCAACAACATTTATAATTTAGAAATTAAAAATTTACAGTTGTGTAATCTTGAAGTTGCAAAAAGCTTTTCAATAAAAACGGGACTATCAAAATACCCTAAAAAAGGTGATCTGCTTTTCAATGAGCTCTTATTTGATCCTCTTCCTGGTGGTTCAGATTTTATAGAAGTAATCAATACCTCCAACACTATTATCAACATTAAAAACATTTTATTGAGCAATCGAAATACAGATGGTTCAATTAACCCTGCTACACATGAATATTCAACAAACTACAACCTGTTTCCATTTGAACCGGTTGTATTGACAACAGATACTGCAGATGTGATGAACAGATGGCAGAGCATAAATAAAGAACGCTTGCTCCAGATGAAATCATTACCATCTATGCCCGATGACGATGGGAAACTTTTAATACTCAATAATTCGGGAGAAATCATCGACGAATTCCAATACGATAAATACATGCATTATCCCTTGCTGCGCAACAAAGAAGGTGTGTCACTTGAAAAAATCAATTATAAAATTGCATCGCAACAGCCTGACAACTGGCACTCTGCATCAGCTTCTGAAAACTATGCCACCCCAACCAGAGTAAATTCTCAATTTATCAATCAGGAAGATAACAAGAGCTGGATTCAAATTGATCAAGCTATCGTGAATGCAGACAACAATGGAGTAGATGATTTTCTGCATATCAATTATCAATTTGATGAACCCGGAACACTGCTATCCATTCATCTGTTCAATCAGCAGGGCTTAATGGTTTGTAAGATTGTCAACAATTTACTGTGTGGAAGAACTGGCGCATTCAATTGGAAGGGAACTGACAATCAAAACAACTATGTATCATCAGGCATATACATACTGGTAGCAGAAGCCTTTCATTTAAATGGCCTTAGGAAACGCTACAAAAAAGTTATTGCTGTCAAACGAGCTTGATGTCGAAGTTGACCAAATCAACAAACTGTCCAATTCTTGCATTAATATCCTCTTTGGTAATTTCCTTCATACGTGTAGTTCCAAATTTTTCTACACAGAAAGATGCCATTGCTGAACCAACAATAATTGCAGTCTTCATGTTCTCAAAAGAAATATCTTTTGTGCTCGCAAGATGCCCCATAAATCCTCCAGCAAAAGTATCGCCAGCTCCGGTTGGATCAAAAACCTCTTCAAGTGGTAGTGCAGGTGCTACAAAAACTTTATCTCCGTGGAACAACAAAGCTCCATGTTCTCCCTTCTTTACCACCAAGTATTTAGGACCCATTGCTAAAATCGTCTTCGCAGCTTTAACCAAAGAATACTGTGCACTCAACTGACGTGCTTCACTATCATTCACCATCAAAACATCTACGTCTTTCAGCAAATTTTCTAGATCCTCCATAGCAGTCTCCATCCAGAAATTCATGGTATCCATGACCACAAGCTTGGGACGATTTTTCATTTGCTTGAGTACACTGTGCTGTATTGCAGGTACTCCATTGCCCAGCATTACAAATTCACAATCCTGATAACTATCTGGTACTATTGGATTAAAATCTGCCAATACATTGAGCTGAGTGTCTAGTGTATCACGCTCATTCATATCCATGTGATAGCGACCCGACCAAAAAAACGACTTCTGATCTTTTTTGATTTGCACACCTTCCAAAACAACTCCTCTTGCAGCCAAATCATCCAACTCTTCTTGAGGGAAATCACCCCCTACTACTGAAACCTGCTTGATAGGTGTTACAAAGTTGGAAGCACTATAAGCAATATAGGTTGCTGCACCTCCAATGATGCGATCGCTTTTTCCGAAAGGCGTTTCAATGGCATCAAAGGCCATGGTTCCAACAACGAGCAGTGACATATAGTTTGGTTTTGTGTGGCGCGAAGATAATTAGAATAATACATAAAGTCAATTACTAACAAAGCGACGCCTAAATGCAGAGGGAGTTTCACCCGACTGTTTTTTAAACACACGATTAAAATAGGATAGGCTTTCAAAGCCACTGCTATAACAGGCTTCTGTAATTGATTTACCCAAACGAAGCATTCTTTTGGATTGATTCACTCTATACAAATTGAGAAACTCAATGAAGCTTAGTCGCGTCATTTTCCTGAAGTACCTGCAAAAAGCTTCTTTGCCAAGATTAGCAGAAGAAGCTGCCTCATCAATAGTTATTCTTTCTCTGTATCGTGCATCAATCAAATCATAAATTTTTCTCAACCGTTCCTGCTCCTTCTTATGCACCCTGTTCTGATAAGGTATCTCGTGCAACAATTGTTTATCAGTTGTTGTAGCAAGCAAATGTAAAATGTGCAATACTTCTAAAAATTGAGCGAAGCCCGACAACTGATTCAGTTTTTTTAAACGAGGCCCAACCTCTTCTTTCACCACCTCTCCAAATACAATGCCGTGCGCAACATCCTGAAATAGTTTGCCTATCTCTTGCAATTCCGGTGTACGCTCCAGCAAATCCTTCAAAAAATCCTCTTGAAGATGCAAAACAGTTTTTTCATAATCGGTTTGGATACCATAATCAAAATTCAAATGAGGGATATAGGGACCAATCATCACAAGATCGCTTTTATAAAAAGCTGATAAATGGTCTCCCACGTGCCTTGTTCCATCTGCGCCATCCAGAAAAACCAACTCAATCTCAGGATGAAAATGCCAGAAGAAGAAATCATGCAGCCTGGGATTCACCATCAGATGAAATGAACTGTTTTCATCTGGAGTGATTTTCTCCAATGCCTGAACATAATGTCCTTTATTGACTGATGACATACTTTAAATTATAAAATATATCAATATTGTACAAATAATAGTCAATTTAGTCAGTGTTTCACTTTCCAACCCCAACTACTTTTACAACACATTAAGCAACTCAATTTAAAATCATGAATATGC
This sequence comes from Chitinophagaceae bacterium, assembly GCA_046303455.1. GTDB lineage: Bacteria > Bacteroidota > Bacteroidia > Chitinophagales > Chitinophagaceae > Pollutibacter. The sequence continues at coordinate 3,283 of JBKCGF010000293.1, forward strand.
AACCTAACATGCAGCCAACGATGCAACCTACGATGCAGCC
>JBKCGF010000294.1:0-3891 GCA_046303455.1 Chitinophagaceae bacterium
CAACACTATTTCAAGAAGTAAAAAAAAGAAACGCAACGTTATCGGAAAACACTGCAAGGATTGTAGCACTGCAAGACGATTATATCCGCACCATTGATGATGTGATTTTATTTTTACAAGGAAAACGTGATACATTAGCGCGTGCCATCAGCAGCAGAAATTTTCTTCCCGAAGGGAGTCGATTTTCTCAAGTAGATGATTTAAAATGGGCCTTTGGTAACATGGGGCTGCAGGACAAAGCAAAGTACCTGGCCACGATGTATCTAGAGGATTTGAGTGACTTGATCAAAGAGACAATCGACGAACATTTTGGATTTAGTCGTTATGCTGAAAAACTCGGTAGATCTGCCAACAGTTTTGATGAACTCTATGAAGCGTTGCAACAACCCTGCACCTATTTAGATAATATACTGTTGCAAATTTTTGAGAAAAAAATTGCAACTATTCAACCTGCATTAGTCGCCATCTCCGTACCCTTTCCAGGAAATCTTTACACCTCATTCAGATGTGCACAGTGGTTAAAACAAAATTATCCATCGGTGAAAGTAGCCATGGGCGGAGGTTTCCCCAACACTGAACTCCGTTCACTTTCTGATGCAAGGGTTTTTGAATATTACGACTTCATCACACTAGATGATGGCGAAGCTCCATTGGAAATGTTATGGGAACATATCCATGGCAGAAAAGAAAAGCATGAACTCAAAAGAACATTTACTTTAGAAAACAATACAGTTGTTTACATCAACAACGCCAATTGCAAAGACTATAAACAAGGACAAGTCGGCACACCCGATTATTCTGATCTCCTACTCGATCAATATATTTCTGTTATAGAAGTCGCCAACCCAATGCACAGCCTCTGGAGTGATGGCCGCTGGAACAAGCTCACAATGGCACATGGTTGTTATTGGGGCAAGTGTACTTTTTGCGACATCACCTTAGACTATATCAAAAACTACGAGCCCATTGCAGCATCTGTTTTGGTGGATCGAATGGAAGAGATGATTGCACAAACCGGACAAAACGGTTTTCATTTTGTGGATGAAGCTGCTCCTCCCTCTTTGATGAAATCATTGGCCATTGAAATCATCAAAAGAAAATTGGTGGTGAGTTGGTGGACGAACGTGCGATTTGAAAAAAGCTTTACGCCAGATCTATGTATTTTACTGAAAGCAGCTGGATGTATTGCAGTGAGTGGCGGACTAGAAGTGGCTTCAGATCGGCTATTGGAGTTGATTGACAAAGGCATTACGGTAAACCAAGTAGCACAGGTCTGTAGAAATTTTACCGCATCAGGTGTAATGGTACATGCTTATTTGATGTATGGATTTCCAACACAGACAGAGCAAGAAACGATAGATTCATTGGAGATGGTAAGGCAGTTGTTTGAAACAGGTGTGCTGCAATCAGCGTTCTGGCATTTGTTTACCATGACTGCGCACAGTCCGGTTGGACTCAACCCAGAAAAATACAAAGTAAAAAAGCAATCCGAAACCATTGGCAGTTTTGCCAACAATGATATAGATCACATTGATCCAACAGGAGCCGACCATGAAAAGTTTGGTGAGGGATTGAAGAAAGCTTTGTTCAATTACATGCATAGTATCTGCTTGGATCACCCATTACAAAAATGGTTTGAGTTTAAAGTCCCCAAGCCATCTGTTGCCAACAATGTAATTCTCAATGCCATTAATGAAACTTCATTACAACATCAGCCCCACAGTAAAGTCATTTGGTTGGGTAAAACACCCCAAACTGAAATAGTACAAAAATCAAAGAAAGGAAGCAAGTGGGAAGTAATGAATCTCAATTTCCAAACTTTACAAGGCCCCTTTTCCATCAACGTTGAACCTGCTAAAGGCGAATGGTTCTTGGGCATTTTATCCAAGATTTCCATACACCAACAACCACATCTATCATTGCAAGCCATCAAAGCAGATTATGAAGCAGCAGGCTTGGAAGATTTTGAATTGTTCTGGGACAATAAGCCCATGAACACCATGCGTAAGGCTGGACTGTTGGTGGTGTAATAAAGATAAAATTTGAATATGCGTAATTATGCTATCATTGGAGCCAGCGGTTTAATCGGAGGATGTCTTATCAATGAGATTATACAACATACTAACGACCGCATTACCTTAATCACCAGACGGCCCTTAAAGTTGAGTAATTCTCGGATAACAGAGATCATTGTTGATTTTTCAAACCAATCAGCTTTGAATGATGCTTTAAAAGGAATAGATGCAGTATTTATAGCAATTGGAACTACACAAAAAAAGATGAAAGGTGATCTTGTAGCGTATGGTAAAATAGATTACGATATTCCGGTGGCTGTCGCTCAAGCATGTCTTGTAAATCAAATTCCTAAACTGCTGTTGGTTTCATCAGTTGGCGCCAATAGTTCAAGTAAGAACTTCTATTTACGACTTAAAGGCGAAGTAGAACAGGCCTTAGAAAACTTACCTATTCAATACATTGGTATATTCCAGCCCTCCTTACTACTAGGCAATAGAAATGAATTTAGACTTGGAGAAAAAATCAGTCAACTTATTATGCCAATTTTTTCATTTATGTTGCCATCAAAGTATAAACCAGTAGCCGCAAAGAGCATAGCAAAGGCTATGATACGTGAGGCGATTCAAGACCATAAGGGAGTGAAAAGATATACCTATACTGATATCATTCATTAATTGGTCGACTACCTAAATGAGGGTTTTTTCAGAGAATATCTAGAAAATATACATTCAGTGCATTGCTTGATGTATTAAAAATAATTTTCTCATGATGTTCATCCCGATACATTTCAATTTTAAGTATACTTAAAATTATTAACTACATACCACTACCACCGGTTCGAAGTAATCTCCAATATTCACCATCGAAAACCAAAGTGACACCTTGGTTATTATCAATCACTCTATCAGAAGCACAGTAAAATTTTTGATTTCCTAAAATATTATTGTGTTTTAAAATAACGCCTTCGCAACAAAATTCAGGTGAATTACTAACAACCAAGTGAAGCACTTGCCCAACCACACCTCCTGAAAGTCCATTGATTTCACTCCAATTTGGCACAATAAATAAAATTCCAATACCTGATACATCAACATTATCTGCTGAAGATCCAGAAACTGTCAATGTTTTTAAAACTACTTTACCTGCATTTATCTGGAACCATTCTGATCCGGTGTAATAATAATATCCCGAAGATGCATCAGTTTGGAAAACCAATAGACCGACAGCTGCAGTAGTAATTGCAGTTCTTTGTGCAGCAGTCATCCTCGGCGGTAAAAAGCCTTGGTTTGTAGAGGATACTTCTAGTTTAGCTGATGCATGCGGTGAACTCGTTCCAACTCCCACTTGTGCTTGTGTAAAGGTTGTTGCAACTAAGAGTAATAAACCGATTAAAATTGATTTTCTTGAGCTGTTCATATACAATGATTATTTGTGTTTGTTTTGGATGGTGTTTTTATTTTAAACCCCGCTTCGCGGGGTAAATAATCAAATTATCAAATTGTCAAATCAATCAAATAAATTAATCCCTGAGGCAACGAACAGAAAAACCGGTCTTCTTAGGGTCGGGGTTCCTGTAGACATCGCCACTGCCGTAACTCAGGTAGCGGAACCAAGCAGCCGTATAGTACTCCGAAGAACTCCACCAATTACCGCCGCTACCAATGCCGCTGAACGTACCATCGTAGTTACGGTAGCCGCCCGGCATGCCTGCCCAGCCGCTGCTATTATCAGCTGCGGTATTGGGGCTTGTCCAATTGACAATGCCGGCCTCCTTCATTTTCCCGCCAGCTACTGATGTACCACCCAAAGTAGTTGTCAGTGTGGTCCACTCTTCATCGCTGGGGATATGCCAACCCTGTGGAGCCAAGCCCCTTG
>JBKCGF010000295.1:0-1480 GCA_046303455.1 Chitinophagaceae bacterium
GAATAGGGTTGCTTTCGTTGTTATTTGAAATACCCACGCGCTCATCATATGAAACAGTCAAGTTTTGACCGATGGTAAACTTACCCTGTGTAAATTCAGTGTTCGCACGAATAGAGAAACGCTCATAATCGGTGAACCTCAAAATTCCATCCTGCTTGAAGTAGTTACCAGAGAACGCATACTTTGCTTTGCTGGTTCCACCTGATGCGCCCAACTGATAATTGGAAATGGGAGCAGGATCAAAAATTACGTCCTGCCAGTTGGTACCAGCCTTGTTGGCTTGATTGATGTTGTATTTGGTTACACCCAACTGAGGATCAGTGATATCATTGGTGTAAGAGAAATTGGAAGGCAATGATCCAAATATATTGGGATAAATGTAATCAGCCATTTGCCAACCATTCTTCCAATTTCCACCTTGTGTAAATCTGTATTGAACGGATGGAGATGCAACCCATGGGCTTTTTCCAGCACCTACGTCCGCTTTATATAGATAAGAACCCAATTCCTCAGCATTCATCAAATCAAGGAATTTACCAGGAACTTGACGACCAGTGTAGTAATCGAAAGTGATCTTCGGATCACCAGCCTTGCCTCGCTTGGTGGTGATAATCACTACACCGTTTGCGGCACGTGCACCATAGATAGAAGCTGCAGATGCATCTTTCAATACCTGCATTGACTCAATATCGTACGGATTGATGTTGTTGAGTGTTCCCTGTGTAGGGACACCGTCGATTACATAAAGGGGACTATTATTATTAATGGTACCAAATCCACGAATACGCACCATGGTACCTCCACCGGGTGAGTTATCGTTACCTACCATCACACCCGCTGCCTTACCTTGAAGCATCTGGGTAACACTGGCTGCTGGTGTAGCGGTAAGCTCTTTTGCAGATACAACTGCAACTGCACCGGTGATGTCCTTTTTACGTTGAGAAGTGTAACCGGTAACAACTACTGATTGTAGCGCTTGTACGTCCACTTCCAAAGAAACATTCAATGGTCCGTTTCCTGCGGCTAGTTCACGACTAAGATAGCCGTTGTAGGAAATGACCAAAATGTTCTGGTTACTGGAAAGATCGAGTTTAAAATTTCCTTCGGCGTCGGTTGCGGTTCCATTCGTGGAACCTTTCGCAATAACGGATACCCCACCCAGTGGAGCCCTCGTCTCTGCGTCTGTCACCTTACCGCTTACAGTCCGTTGTGCAACAGCGGACCCTGCTAGAAAAGTCAGCAAGAACGCCATAAAAGACATTCGTGCTAACCAAGGCAAATGCAATCGTTGGGTCATAAACAATGTTTTTGTTTAGAATTAGAAATTAAAAAAACTTGCGTTTGTATAAGTTAAATTAATGTTAATGAATCAAATAAAAAAATTTAACTGATAAGCCGTGGGTGATTTGTGGAAAACAAAAATGGCCTGTAAACAGGCCATTCATTTTAGTTAACTTATATGTGATCCCGATTGGATTCG
>JBKCGF010000296.1:0-14781 GCA_046303455.1 Chitinophagaceae bacterium
TTACAGGAAGTTGATAACAAACAATCTGCTGGTTCAGGCTACAAACTAAAAATCAAAAAACCTGTAGAACTCAAGAAAAGTCTTGATGAATACGTTATTGGTCAGGATGAAGCAAAAAAAATCCTTTCTGTTGCTGTATACAATCACTACAAACGCCTTAACCAAAGCATAGATAAAACAAAGCGTTCAAAAAAAGAAGGTGAAGAAGATGAAGTAGAAATTGAAAAAAGCAATGTAATCATGGTAGGTGAAACCGGTACAGGAAAAACCTTACTCGCAAAAACCATTGCGAAACTACTTAACGTTCCTTTTGCCATAGTAGATGCAACTGTATTCACAGAAGCAGGATACGTAGGTGAAGATGTGGAAAGCATTCTCACCCGTTTACTTCAGGTGTGCAACTATGATGTAAATGCAGCTGAAACAGGCATTGTTTACATTGATGAAATTGATAAAATAGCAAGGAAAAGTGATAACCCCTCAATTACAAGGGATGTGAGTGGAGAGGGTGTACAACAGGGGTTATTAAAATTATTGGAAGGTACCGATGTACTTGTTCCGCCTCAGGGAGGTAGAAAACACCCTGACCAAAAACTGACAAAGGTAAATACGCAAAACATACTCTTCATTTGCGGAGGTGCATTTGATGGTGTAGATAAACTGATTGCACGCAGGGTAAATACCAACTCGATTGGATTCAATGTAAACAAAAGTTTACAAGATGAAATGAAAAGCAACCTGCTGAAATATGTAAATGCACAAGACCTTAAATCATTTGGTTTAATTCCAGAACTGCTGGGCAGATTACCAGTTGTCACCTACCTCGACCCATTAGATGCCGAAACACTGCGTTCAATTTTAGTCAAACCTAAAAACGCATTGATGAAACAGTACAAAAAATTATTTGAACTTGAGGGCATTACACTATCAGTAGAAGATGAGGTAATCGACTTCATGGTAAAGAAAGCAATGGAATTTAAGTTAGGTGCAAGGGGACTCCGTTCAATTTGTGAGAGTATGCTTACAGATGCGATGTTTGAACTTCCTTCAAGCAATAAAAAAGAATTCAAATTGACCGCAGAATACGCAAAGCAAAAATTTGATCAGTCGAAAATGAATATGCTCAAGGTTGCCTAAACATGAAAGAATTGATTGATCAACTGATGAAAGAAGCTGGCCTCAATGAAAAGCAGGCGCTTGAATCCATTCGCATTATCAAAGAGTTTGCAAAAAGAAAATTTCCGGTTTTTGGAGGTGCAATTGATAAGCTTTTTGATAAGTACGCTCCCAAGCAAGAAGATGATTTTCTTGACTAATCATTGAACACCAGATAGGGTAAAAGCTTTTGGATAATTGATTTGTCCAGTTCTTCCACTTTTTCTAAATCGAGCTTTCCCTTATATGCGCCATTTACTTTTCTGTAAGCAATCACCAATTTGGTAAAATCATGTGTAGCATAAGGATGCTTTCTTAAAGCAGCATAATCCACCTTGTTGATTTCAATATGTCTTGGCTTAAAATCTTTATCTATCATTAGCAAGGAGGAAATCAAATTGAAAGCAGAATCTGAAATCCCATACACTTCTTTTACTTGGGAAATGCTGATAAACCCTCCCAGTCTTTCCCGGTACCTTACAATTCTGGAAGACAGTTTCTCTCCAATTGCGGGCAGCTTTTCAAAGGCAATGCTATCTGCCGCATTGATATCCAAAGGAGCCCGCTTGTTGAATTTCAAAGCACCTGAAACTGTATTGTTCTCATAGTTGTACTTCCTGTATGATGCTTTTCCATTGACCGACTCATTTGGGTATCGACTATATCTAGTTACATTTTTATTGAATTGTGATTGTTGAGCAACCAATATTTTTTTAGCACTATCTATTTCCAAATAAGTCACCTTCAACACATCTTCAATGGATTCATCCTGAGAAAAAAAATAAGGAATTGCCCAGACCATGATTGTAAGCACAGATAAAACATAGATTCCCAATCTTTCTTTTTTTGAAAACACCAAATACGATGAAACGAACTCTTTTATTTTCACCAAACAAACATAGCGGAGGTCTATTGTGAAAGCAAGTGAAAAACAACAACCAAAAGAGAGATTATTCTACTGTAATCACAAGTCCATCATACGCCAAATGCATACCACTAGGTAACTCTTTTGAAACCTCTTCATGTAAACCCAGCTGATGGCTGATGTGTGTAAAATAAGTGACTGGAATTTGTAAATCTACAGCAAGATCTATTGCTTCCTGCAAAGTAAAATGAGAAAGGTGCTTTTCTTTTCTGAGGGCATTAAGGACCAATACTTTTGAACCACGAATTTTTTGCTTCTCTTCTTCACTGATAAAATTGGCATCAGTGATGTAGGTAAAATCACCTATCCGATAACCAGTAACATCCATGTTCAGGTGCTTTACCTGCACGGGCAAAAAATCAAGATCACCTACAGTAAAAGATTCCTGTTCCTTAACATGCAATTCCAATGCAGGTACACCTGGATATTTTTTTTCAGCAAAAGCGTAATAAAAATCACGCTGTATAGCATAAGCAGTCTCTTTGTTTGCAAAAAGAGGCATTATACTTTGATGAATAAAATTAAATGCCTTTACATCATCTAAACCGGCAATATGATCTTTGTGAGAATGGGTAAATACTACGCCATCCAGCTTGTCTATGTTGGACCTCAGCATTTGATACCTGAAATCTGGTGTTGTATCAATTACTACACTTGTGCTGGGCGACTGTAGATGAATACTGCTGCGTAATCTGTTGTCACGTTTATCGGTCGACTTACAAACAGCACATTTGCATGCTACCATTGGAACACCACCGCTGGTTCCTGTCCCTAAAAATTCAATGGTAAGCGCCAAAAATTAAAATTAAATAATGAGTTAAACGGTTTCCTCCGCTTGAACAACATGCTCAGGCTTCACCACCACCTCTTCATATAGTTTGCGACTTTCAATGCTAATATGATCGGGCTCGATATTCAGAACAGACAACAAATCAATAAGTGTATTGATCCTTCCTTCTGTTTGTAAAAACTTATTTAGAACAACAACCTTCTTTGATTCCAAAATGCAAAAACCACTTTGAAATGTACCGCGTTCATATCTAAGAATATATCCCGCCTCTGAAATGATCTTTTCCAACTTCTCAAGAAAGGCAGGTGTGAATTTCAGCTTCATGGATCATTTTTTACAAATTTACTGAATGAGGGTTTGCTTACCCATGAGCAATCAGATTAGTTGTGAACATTTTTACTTTTTGCTGTGAATAATCTTATTCAACGCGGCTTTCCAATTGCACGACAGGCACAATCATTTCTTCCATAGAAATTCCACCATGCTGAAAAGTATTTTTATACAGATTCGCGAAATGATTGAAATTATTAGGATAACACAAATAATCTGGTCCCCCTACAAAAACAAAAGAACTGTTTACGGCATATTTAGGTAATCCTGCTGTTTGAGGATCACGGTAGGCATGAACTTCTCTTGCATCAAAATCAAGATTTCGCCCAGTTTTGTAACGTAGATTATTGGTAGTCTGTTTATCGCCAACAATTTTTACTGGGTTCTTTACAAGAATACTTCCATGGTCTGTACACAAGACTACTGTACACTTTCTCTCAGCAATTTTTTTCAAAGTGGTCAATAAGGGAGAATGCGAAAACCAGCTTTTTGTAAGACTTCGATAAGCTGTTTCATCTGAAGCCAACTCTTTGAGCACGTCCAGTTCAGTACGGGCATGACTCATCATGTCTACAAAATTATATACCACAATAGAGAGGCTGTGATCCAGTAAATCAAAGGCATGTTCAGCAAGGTCAACTGCTTCAGCATGTGAAACTACTTTCCGATAAGTAAAATCAAGTCCCTCTTTTTTTATTTTCTTGAGTTGCTCACCAAAAAAAAACTCTTCATGATTGTTTTTTCCCTCCTCACCTTCATCACGGATCCATTTCTCAGGATATTTTTTTTCGAGTTGCAAAGGCATCTCCCCTGCAAAAAGTGCATTGCGGCAATAATGTGTAGCTGTAGGCAAAATAGAGTAATAGCAATCCTCTTCAACAAGCTTAAAACTTTCATTTAAGAGTGGCTCGATTACTTTCCACTGATCAAATCGAAGGTTATCAACAACCACCCAAACAACAGGCTTTCCATTATTAAGCAGAGGTAGAACCTTCTGTTTAAAAATTCCGTTGCTCATGAGCGGAGCAGCTGTATCGTTGAGTTGTATCCAGGAACTGTAATTCCTGGAGATGAATTTAAAAAAAGCAAGATTGGCTTCTTTTTTTTGGGCCAAATGGATTTCCATCATTTCTGGGCTCTCACTTTTTTCCATTTCCAGCTCCCAGAAAGTAAGCTGTTTGTACAACTCAATCCATTCGGTAAAATCAGGCTCCCCTTCTAGTCCATTCAACATGGTTCTAAACTGCATTTGATAGGATGAAGTTGTTTTTTCTGCAACCAATCGTTTGTTATCCAGTAATTTTTTCAATGCAAGCAGTACCTGATTGGGGTTAACTGGTTTGATTAAATAATCTGAAATCTGCGAGCCAATGGCCTCATCCATGAGGCTTTCTGTTTCATTTTTTGTGACAAGTACAATCGGAAGATGAGGATGTATTTTCTTTACACGAGCCACTGTTTCCAATCCACTCATTCCCGGCATTGACTCATCAATCAACAATAAATCAATTTGAGATTGTTGAAGAAATTCCACTGCATCAAATCCATTGGTAAAAGTAATCAGTGAATAGCCCTTCATTTCCAGAAAGCGCTTGTGCGCTTCCAGAATTTCAATTTCATCATCTACCCACATAATCTTTGCAAGTGCCATTCAAAAAAATTTGTGAAACCTCGGTTTGATTTAGAATAAAGTTAGCGAATACCTCAACGGGTTCATACCTTTGTAATCATTTCGCTTCATTTTTAACAAAATAAAATATGCCATTCAGGAAGATCATCAATGATCCAGTACATGGATTTGTTACCATCAGCGACCCGCTGATTTATGAGATCATTTCTCATCCGTGGTTTCAGCGCTTGCGCAGGATCAACCAAATGGCCATGTCTTATCTGGTATATCCTGGAGCAGTTCATTCCCGTCTGCATCATGCATTGGGCGCCTACCACCTCATGCAAAATGCCATCTCAGAATTGAAACAAAAAGGTGTTGAAATTACTGAGGAAGAAGAGCAAGGTGCAAAAATTGCTATTCTGCTGCATGATGTTGGCCATGGTCCTTTTTCACATGCTTTGGAATCATTGCTTGTAAAAAACTTAGGACATGAAACTTTATCCATAATGATCATGGAAGAGTTGAACAAAGAAATGAAGGGTAAACTCAATACAGCAATTGCGATTTTCAAAGATATCTATCCAAAAAAATTTTTACACCAGCTCATCAGTGGTCAGCTGGATGTAGACAGAATGGATTACCTCACAAGAGATAGCTTTTTTTCTGGCGTAATTGAAGGGATGATTGGATGCGACAGAATCCTGAAGATGCTCACCGTTCACAATGGTGAACTCATGGTAGAAGAAAAAGGAATCTATACTATTGAGGAATTCCTTGTTTCCAGAAGACTGATGTACTGGCAGGTTTATCAGCACAAGACTGTCTTGAGCGCAGAAATGACCTTGGTCAAAATTCTGGAACGCGCCAACTGGCTTTATCAGAAAGGACATCATGACATCGATCAAAAAGACGAACTCAGTCATTTACTTTTTGGAAGCCTCACCCAAATCAACCGAAATGAGCTGGAGAAATTTTGTTTGCTGGATGATAGTGATGTAATCAACAGCATTAAAAAATGGAGGAACCATTCCGATCCGGTACTTTCTATTTTATGCAATGCACTGCTCAATAGAAAACTATTAAAACTCCGTCTCCAGAACGACCCCATTACAATGGAAGAGGTTTTAGAAAAAAGAGAGGAAATCGCAAATGAATTGTCGGTTAGTCAAGAAGACGCCAACTTTCTTGTTTTTACTGGAGAAGCTGAAAACAGCCTCTACAATCCCAACAATGAAAGAATCAACATCCTGTTTAAGGATGGGGATGTACGAGATATTTCACAGGTAGATTCACCGCTCATCCATCAAAACCTGTCACATCCTGTAAAAAAATTTTACATTTGTTTTTACCAACATCCCTTGGCGCAGTCTAAATAAAAAAGAACTAAAACCGAACCGGCAGTCGACTTGATTGTTACCTGCAGACCCAATCGAAACATATGCAATTTTCAGCCGAACAAATAGCTACACTGATCCAGGGAAAAATAGAAGGTGATTCTAAAGCATCAGTAGAAGGATTTGGAAAAATTGAAGAAGCGGGTCCACACGATCTTGCTTTTTTAGCCAACCCTAAATACGAAGAATTTCTTTACACAACCCAAGCTGGTGTAGTAATTGTTGGTGAACAACTGGAGCTTAAACAACCTGTAAAAAGCACCTTAATCAGGGTAAAGGATGCATACTCTTCATTTGCCGCACTCATGCAATACTATCAGCAAATGAAAGCAAAGCAAATGGTAGGCATTGAGGAACCTGTATATATTCATCCCACAGCAAAAATTGGAGACCAGGTTTACATAGGGGCATTCTCTTACATAGGGGAAAATGCGATTATTGGTAACGAAGCTAAAATCTATGCTCAGTCGTATGTTGGAGCCAATACAAAAATTGGCAACAGGACTGTTTTGCATCCTGGAGTAAAGGTGTACCACGACTGCCTCGTAGGAAATGATGTGACCATCCATGCAGGAACGGTTTTGGGTAGTGATGGTTTTGGTTTCGCACCCCAACAAAACGGCACTTACAACAAAGTACCACAACTTGGAAATGTTGTGATTGAAGATTATGTTGAAATCGGAGCCAATACTTGCATCGATAGAGCTACAATGGGTTCCACCATCATCAGAAAGGGAACCAAACTTGATAATTTATTGCAAATAGCCCATAACGTAGAAGTAGGCGAACACGGAGTCATTGCAGCACAAACCGGTATCAGTGGCAGCACCAAAATCGGAAAGAATGTCATGATTGGAGGACAAGCAGGATTAGCGGGACATATCAATATCGCCGACGGAACCAAAATCAATGGAATGACTGGTATCTCTAAATCAGTCACTGAGCCAAATACCTCTTTAAGCGGAAGACCAGCCATGGAATTTGGCGAATCTATGCGGGCCATGGCCGTTTATAAAAGGCTACCTCAATTGGATAAAAAAATCAAAGAATTGGAGACTTTGGTAGCACAATTGATTAAGGAAAGAGACGCAATTTCTTCTTAATACTTGATAATCAATTATTTATAACCATTTTTCACCTTTAAAAAATGGTTTATCTTTGCATTCAATTTGTTCTATGAGTCTTAAAAAATTCAATCCTGATAAACAACATACGATCAAACAATCGATCAGTATTTCAGGTACAGGTTTACATACGGGTATTTTGGTTGACATGATCTTGCATCCTGCCAATCCAGGCTTTGGAATTCAGTTTAAAAGAATCGATCTTCCAGGGCAGCCCATCATAAAGGCCGACTGCGATTTAGTTACCGACACTTCAAGAGGTACAACATTAGAAGATAAGGGTGCGAAAGTGAGTACTGTTGAACATATCTTGGCTGCACTTGTGGGAATGGGAATTGACAACTGTTTAATTGACATCAATGGTCCTGAAATCCCTATCATGGATGGAAGCTCCCAACCATTTGTTGAAATCATTGAAGATGCAGGAGTTGATGAGCAAGAGGCTGCAAAACATTGGTATACGATCGACACAAATATTTCTTTTTCCAACGAAGAGAAAAGAGTAGAAATCGTAGCCATGCCTTCAGTTGACTACAAAGTAACTACGCTTATAGATTTTAATAGTCCAGTTTTAGGTACACAACATGCAGGCCTTAAAAGCATTGCTGATTTCAAGGCCGAGATTGCACCATGCAGAACATTCTGCTTCCTTCATGAACTGGAAACGCTTCTTGCCCATAACCTTATTAAAGGAGGAGACATCAACAATGCTATTGTGGTGGTGGACAGGCCAGTGACGGAAGAAGAAATGGGAAGATTGTCCAATATCTTCAAAAAGGAAAAAATAGAGGTCAAGAGCGAGGGTTATCTCAATAATCTTGAACTGCGCTTCCCTAATGAACCAGCTAGGCATAAATTACTGGATGTTGTAGGGGATTTAGCCTTGATAGGTTATCCCATCAAAGCGCATATCATCGCAAACAGACCAGGTCACCATTCAAATGTTGAGTTCGCAAAACTTGTCAAACAATACATCAAGAAAAACAAGCACGTGAAGAATGTGCCTGTATACGATCCTAATCAGGCTCCGGTATACAACACAACTCAAATTGAAAAAAAATTACCACACAGGTATCCTTTCTTGCTGATAGACAAGATCATTGAGCTTTCAGATACTCATATTGTTGGTATCAAAAATGTCACTTTCAATGAACCATTTTTCGCTGGACATTTCCCTGGAAATCCAGTAATGCCAGGTGTTCTGCAGGTGGAAGCACTTGCGCAAACAGGTGGAATACTTGCTATTAATTCATTACCTCCGGGAGAATACGATACTTATTTTGTAAAAATCGATAATTGCAAATTCAAACATAAAGTTGTTCCAGGTGACACCTTGATAATGAAGCTAGAACTTACAGGACCGATCAGAAGAGGTCTTTGTGAAATGATTGGAACCGTTTATGTTGGAAATAAAATTACTACCGAAACCATGCTAATGGCACAATTGGTAAAAAGAGAAGGCGCCTAACCAAAATATTTGAAATGATTCATCCACATACTTATATCCATCACAATGCTAAGATTGCAACAAATGTGAAGATCGACCCTTTTTCTGTTATACATCAAAATGTGGAAATTGGAGAGGGCACCTGGATTGGTAGCAATGTTACCATTATGGATGGTGCAAGGATTGGTAAAAATTGTAGAATTTTTCCAGGAGCAGTTATCTCTGCTGTACCCCAGGATCTAAAATTTGAGGGTGAACTCACTACGGTTGAAATTGGCGACAACACTACCATTCGTGAATTTGTAACCATCCACAGAGGCACAAAAGACAGATGGAAAACAATAGTTGGCAATAATTGCTTGGTGATGGCGTACAGCCATATAGCACATGATTGTGTGATTGGAGACAACTGCATCATGAGCAACAATACACAGTTAGCGGGACATGTTATTCTAGGCGATTATTCAATCCTGGCTGGTATGACTGCCGTTCACCAGTTTGTGAAAATTGGTCAGCATGTTTTTGTAGCAGGTGGTTCACTTGTTAGAAAAGATATCCCCCCTTACATCAAAGCAGGAAGAACTCCATTGAGTTATGCTGGTGTAAATTCTGTCGGCTTAAAAAGAAAAGGATTTACCGTAGAAAAAATCAACGAAATCTTAGACATCTACAGACACATCTACAATAAAGGCATGAACACCACACAGGCAATTGACTTTATTGAAGAGGAGTTTCCTGTAACTGATGAAAGAGATGAAATCGTTACATTCATTCGTGAGAGCAGTAGAGGCATCATCAAGCGTTTCAATAAAAATACCACGGATGAAGATCTTGGTGAATAAAGCCGGAAAGAGATTCAACAGAGAATGGATCTTCAGGAACCGTGATCTTGAGTTTACTTCCCCCAATCATTATGCCATAACTGGACACAATGGCTCAGGTAAATCTACCTTGGTCCAGTGTATTGCCGGTGCCTTGCACTTAAGTGAAGGAAGCATTGAATTTGAGGATGAACAAAAAAAAATTGCTCCAGAGAATGTCTTCAAATATATTTCTATTTGTGCACCTTATCTTGAAGTGATAGAAGACATGACCGTAGTGGAATTCCTCAATTACCATGCTTCTTTTAAACCCTTTCAAGCAGGATGGAACACAGAAAATATCATTGAAGAAATTGGACTCACAAAGGCTGCAAACAAAAGAATTCGCAACTACAGCAGTGGCATGAAACAGCGGGTTAAAATGGCTCAGGCCTTTTTTTCAGATACCCCTGTAATTTTACTGGATGAACCTACAACTAACCTCGACAAACAAGGGATAGCCCTTTACCATCACCTCATCAAAACACTTTGCAACAACAGACTGGTCCTCATTTGCAGCAATGATGCCATTGAATACGAAAGTTGTTCAGCCATTGTGAGCATGAGTGTGTAAAACTGGTGTTCTACAAGATTTTTTCATTCATCTCCACAGGGTTAATTTTGCAGAAATCTTACTCCATGCCACAAGATCAACTGGTTTTCGATTTATTGAATAAAGAACTCAAAAGACAAAGAGAAGGAATCGAGCTCATCGCTTCAGAAAATTTTACTTCCCTACAGGTAATGCAAGCCATGGGATCTGTTGCAACCAATAAATATGCAGAAGGCTATCCTGGCAAAAGATACTATGGCGGATGTGAGGTAGTCGATGAAATTGAATCATTGGCCATCGACCGTTTGAAGAAAGTATTCAACGCTAGCTGGACAAACGTACAACCACACAGTGGTGCTCAGGCCAATACAGCAGTTTTTCTGGCCTGTTTAAAACCGGGTGATAAAATTCTTGGCTTAGATTTAAGCATGGGCGGACACCTCACACATGGTAGTCCAGCTAACTTCAGTGGAAAAACCTATCAGGCTTTTTTCTATGGAGTAGATAAAGAAACCGGATTGGTCAATTATGAACAATTGGAAGCAACAGCAAGAGCTGAAAAACCAAAAATGATTATTTGTGGGGCATCTGCTTATAGTCGCGATTGGGACTACGCCCGTATCCGTGCAGTTGCAGATGAAATAGGCGCATTGGTACTGGCAGATATTGCACATCCAGCAGGATTGATTGCTGCAGGTGTACTCAATGATCCTTTCGATCATTGTCACATTGTTACTTCTACAACACATAAAACGCTACGCGGACCAAGAGGTGGTGTAATCATGATGCGCAACGATTTCGATAATCCATTCGGATTAAAAGATCCAAAAGGAAACATCAGATCAATGAGCGCATTGCTTGATTTAGCTGTTTTCCCAGGTATGCAGGGCGGTCCATTGGAACATGTAATTGCTGCCAAAGCAGTTGCGTTTGGTGAAATACTGGACCCCTCTTTCAAAGTGTATCAACAAGATGTTCAAAAAAATGCACAAACCATGGCGGCAGCATTCGTTGCCAAAGGTTATCACTTGATCAGTGGAGGAACAGAAAACCACCTGATGCTGATTGACCTCAGAAATAAAAACATCACAGGTAAAAAAGCTCAAGAAACTTTAGACAGAGCGCATATCACATTAAATAAAAATTCTGTTCCCTACGACGACAAGAGTCCATTTGTAACTTCAGGTATTCGTATTGGCGTTCCTGCAATTACTACACGTGGACTCAACTCCAACCACATGCAAACGGTAGTTGATATGATTGATAAAGTTTTGATGAATGCAGATGATGAACAAATTGTTGCAGGTGTTAAAGAAGAGGTGAAATCATTCATGCAACAGTTTCCACTTTACCCAGAATTAGGTTAAATTAGAACTATGATTCAAAGGATTCAAACTTTATGGCTGTTTTTCAGCACCGCTTGTGCTGCATTATTTATTTTTATGCCTGTATACAAAGGCGTTTATCTAAACAACACCTGGCAAGCAATCAGCATTAGAGAAAATCTTTTTTTACTGGCAGGATCAACTGCAGTAACGGCAATCAGCTTCTTTACTATCTTTTTCTTTAAGAATAGAAAACTACAAAAAAGGCTGATCATATTGAACATACTGTTAACTGTTGGATTGTTCATATCGCAGTATTACTTGATTGAAATTTTTAAAAAAGAATCAGGTATCATTCAAGGCGACTGGC
The DNA here is from genome assembly GCA_046303455.1 of Chitinophagaceae bacterium. Classification (GTDB taxonomy): domain Bacteria; phylum Bacteroidota; class Bacteroidia; order Chitinophagales; family Chitinophagaceae; genus Pollutibacter. The sequence continues at coordinate 11,886 of JBKCGF010000296.1, forward strand.
AAATGATTGCCATACTCCCTTTGTTTATTCTGGTATTTCATGTTTTTGCCTACAGAGGAATTGCAGCTGATGAAAAACTAATCAGCAGTGCTGATCGCATGCGATAACCATGAATGATCAACAAGCATATAAATTCCCTGTAAAGTTTGAGGACGTACATTATATTGCCTCTCTTTACACAGCAAATACAAATAAGGTAAATGAACTATTAAATGGGACTGGCTTAAAAGCTGGTCTTCATTTTTTTGGGAAACCCATTGTTGCACTTGGCTTGATCCAATACAAAGTATCTGACCTTGGATCCTACAATGAAATCATACTGGCTATTCCGGTAATAAAAGCGCATGAAAAAACAGGATGGAAAAACTGGCTTGATCTTTATGCTGGTTTCAACAAACGAAAAGGCGGACAATACATCATCCATATTCCAGTAACCACACAACAATCTGTAGACGCCGGAAGAAATCTTTGGGGATACCCTAAAACTTTACAACCTATCCAACACAACTTTATCAACAATAAAGTTGAAACTCAATTGTATAATGTCTCAAACCAACCTTTGTTACAAATAAGTGGAAGCCTTGGTGCTGGTATACCTATTCCCACGATGCAATTGATGACTTACTCGTTTATGAAAGAACAATTAATCAAAACGACTGTCAATATTTTTTCTGGAATGAAATGGAAACTAGGTTCAAAATTAAATATACAAGTTATTGATTCAGCTGATCCAATTGGTAAAGATATTATAGAGTTGGGCATAACCGACAAACACCCCATCTTCACCATAGAATCAAAACATTTCAAAGCACAATTCAATGAGGGTCAGCAAATTTCCTGATATCCTCTGCAACTTCTTCCCATCCGGTTTCCAGCATTAAACAATGAGAAGCACCCTCAACAATATGTGGTGACAATCCATAACGACTGGCCATGCGTTTTGTATCAGCAACAGAAATGAGATAATCTTTTTCAGCACCTATAATGAGTACCGGGACTGGCAACTGTCTTATTTTAGGCAATCGCAAAAAGACCATTTCCAAAAAGGCAAGAAATGATTCATCCTGCAAAGACGACAACACTTCACTCATTTTTTGTGAAGGAAAGTCCTTACGGAACATCACACGCTGCAATCTTTTTTTATTCTTCATCACAGGCAACCAACTCATTTGCAAAACTGATTGAACAAAGTGAAATGGATAATGCAAAACTAATTTACCCATTAAATGCCACAAGCCATGTGACGGCGCTGAACACAATAATGCTGCTCCAACAACATTTTTTGCAGGTGATTGCAAATAGTGTTGAATAGTGAAGCCCCCCATAGAATGTCCAATTAAAAATACAGGACCTGGTATTGTTTGTACAACCTTATCAAGATCATCCACGTACCTGCGTATACTGTTCCATCTTAATCGACCACTTCCCTTGCTATTTCCATGATGTGAAAGACTTAAAGCATAAACAGAAAATCCTCTCTCATAGAAAAAATCCATGAAGTTTCCCTCCCAGACCCAAGCACCCATGCACGCACCATGAATCAGTACTATACTTGGTTGTTGAGTAGGTGTTTCCTGGATTTTGCTGACGACTTCCAACGACATTGGTGGTATATTTTACGGTAATTGCTTAAGCAAACGCTTTCTGAAACGATGGTAATCCACTGTAATCGTATGCCTTGGTGTATTGATTTGGTGAAAATCGGGATGCTTTATCTCATCAGCAATCAATTTCTTTATACTTGCTGGTCGCTTCCATTTCCCAGCCAATTCTCTTGCCATGATTTTACTTTGCAATTCTGAACCCGGCCAAATACAACCCAAAGGCTGAAACAATCCTATGAAATATAAATTTTCGATTTCTGGATGCATCATACGCAACCACAGTGGAACATCTCCTTCAGAATAATCAATAAACTGTTTATCGAAAAACGGATGTGAGATGATGTATCCCGTACATGCTACAATAATATCATACTCGCCCTTCGAACCATCTTTGAATACAACCTCCTTGCCATTTAAAGATTCAATATCTGTTCGAGGCTTTATTTTTCCATGTCTTATGGTGAAAAATAAATCTTCATTGATGGTAGGATGATGAGAACCCAATGGACCATCAGGATTGGGCAACCCATAATCAGTATTCTTACCATTTCTTACAAACAAACTTAATGCAGAGAGCTTCTGCCATAACTTTCTAGGCAACCAGTGAATTTTGGTACTGAATACATCAGCAGGCTTGCCCATCATGAATTTGGGGGCTATCCAATAGCCTCTGCGCCAACTCATGTCTACAGAAGCAGCAACGCGACTGCTTTCTACTGCTACATCACAAGCAGAATTGCCTCCACCAATAACAAGAACTCTTTTGTCAGCAAATCTCGAAAATTTCTTTACCTCATGGGAGTGGATAAATTCACCATCGAACCGACCTGAATATTGAGGCATTCTAGGCAACCAGTGGTGACCATTGCACACAACTAATGTATCAAAAACAGAACTGGTTTCTGAATTGTTTTGCTCAATAGTCACTTTCCATTTACCATCTTGCAGGCGCTCACAATGCTTTACTAAAGTCCTGAATTGAATCAAGGGATACAATTCAAACTCACGAGCATAGTTCTGAAAATAGTTAGCCAAGTGTTTATGAGAGGGATAATCAGGATAATCTGCAGGCATAGGAAAATCCTCATACTCACTCAACGTCTTTGAAGAAATGATATGTGTAGTTTCAAATACTGAACTGTGCCCTACTTCTTCTGTAAAGACCCAGTTTCCTCCTACTTCAGTTCCAAGATCATAGACCACAACATCCATGCCCTCATCTTTCAGATTTTTTGCAGCAGTAATTCCAGAGGGACCAGCACCGATTACACAAACTTTTTTCGACATGCACC
>JBKCGF010000297.1:0-1051 GCA_046303455.1 Chitinophagaceae bacterium
ATTGTCTGGCGTGTATATCAGACTCTTTTTGTTGACAGGCTCAAAGAAGCTTGGCCAACCACAACCACTATCGAACTTGGTGTTGCTTTGGAAGAGTGTATTTCCGCAAGCTGCGCAGTAATAAGTTCCTTTTTCATCAAACTTCTCAAATTTGCTTGTCCAGGGCCTTTCCGTCCCTTTCTGACGGGCAATATAGTACTGCTCTGGCGTTAATACTTTTTTCCAATCTTCTTCTTTCAATTCTACTTTTTCTTGATTGTTTCTTGAAAATGCAGGGTTGTTTTTTGTCTCTGACATGGTTTTTTCAGTTTTTTTGATTTTGTCTTGGGCGTTGCTGCAACTGAAGTTGAACAACGCTGCTGCTGTGAAAAAGAGCAATTTTAATGTCATAAAACATAATTTAATAGATCAGGTAATCACTGGGTATTTGCTTGTGTTTTATTCACTTAAACCGAATTTTATTGGATAATATTCATTCGATTTAGCAATTTCCAATACATCATAAATCTAATTATATTTGCCGTTCGTAACTGTTAAGGAAATCCTTGATTTTCCAGATCGAACTAACTTCTAAACGCTTAAACAGAACAAGATGTTCAACCTCATTCTTTTTGGCCCTCCTGGTAGTGGAAAAGGTACTCAATCGGAAAAACTCATCCAGAAATATGGCTTTAAGCATATTTCAACGGGTGATCTTTTGCGATCGGAGATTGCAGGTAAAACTGAGCTGGGCTTAAAAGCAAAAGGCTTTATGGATGAGGGAAAACTTGTGCCGGATGAAGTTGTAATTGGTATGGTGGACAACGTAATTGGCAACAATCCTGGTGTATATGGTTTCTTGTTTGATGGTTTTCCTAGAACAAAGGCACAGGCTGAGGCATTGGATGCATTATTAAGACAACATGAAGAGAACATCAATATGATGCTGGCTTTAGATGTACCAGAAGAAGAATTGGTTGCTAGGATGATCAACAGGGCCAAGACTTCAGGAAGAACAGATGATGCTGATCCAGAAATTCAGAAAAGAAGAATAGGTGTTTATAAAAACGAA
>JBKCGF010000298.1:0-7959 GCA_046303455.1 Chitinophagaceae bacterium
TGTCATAACTGTATGCTTTCAAACGATAAAGACGTGGATCAGCTGAATCACCCTGACTCTTCAGAAGATCGTCAGATTTTGCAATCGCATTCTGGAAGTTTGCAGAAGCGAATTGCAAGCTGGCTTCTTCGTAATCCAAAGCTGGACCAGGTTCAGCGTGCTTCTTATAGTCATTAAAGTATTGTATCGCCTTGTTTACGTCTCTTGAAAAATAGAAGACGTACATGTCGTATAGTGCTGGTGTAAAGGTTGGGTCATCTAAAATAGCATCACTAAATTTTTGAAGAAAGATATCTCTGGATTCACTTCCCTGCGTCAAATAGACTTTACCAATTTTATGTTTTGCCAATGCCATTTTTGGATCGATGACAAGCGCATTTTCATAAGAAGAAACTGCTCCACCACCGTTTTGAATAGCACGGTACAAATCACCCATGTATATATAGGTCATAGGATCTTTAAACCCTTTGATAGCAGTTGCCAACTTTAATTTTTCAATACCATACGCAGGATCACCACCTTGTTCAAGATTGGCTTTACCAATGGCAGTGAAAATTGCAATATCTTTTCCCTTGGTCAATGAAATTGCAGTCTCAAATTTTTGCCTTGCATCATTGGGTTTGTTTTCAGTCAACTCCACCTGTCCCATTGCGACAAGCAAAAGCGGATTGTTACCCAATGCTCCACCCATGTGTTTCAATAAAACATCCTTAGCACCTTTTGGATCTTTATGGTCAAAATAAGCTTGTGCCAACCAATACACCAACTCAGGGTTGTTGGGATCAGCCTCCAATGCTTTTCTTAATGTGTGTTTGGCGGTATTGTGCTTTTTAGCATGAATATGCTTTTTAGCTTCATGCACGCCTTGTGCAAAAAGATTCAGACTTGCTACTACCAACAGAGCCGTAAAACCCAACTTCATTTTATACATCTTTTCTCAATTTATAGGGTTGTAAATGTAAGAAATCATTTTTTATTCTGAAACATTGGCTTTTCTAATTTGAAAACCCATTCGATCCGGTACAAGATAACCCCTTCTAAAGATCAATTGTCCCTTCTCATGCGTTAAGAAATTGACAAATCCTTTCCCCAAACCTGAATAATTCTCTTTCAGGATATAGTAAACACCCCTGTTGAGCGGGTATCTCTTCATGGCGATATTGGCCTGATAAGGCCTGACATAGACCTCTTCAGAACAATTGGCACATTGTAAAGCAGCAATATTGACTTTCTTTTGAAAGCTGAGCTGATTGGTATCATCCTTGTTCCCAATCCAGCTGACGCCAATAAAGCCCAAGGCATTGGGATGGGTGGAAACGTATTCAATAACCCCCTCAGAATTTTGAGCAGCCATCACTTTTCCTGCCAAAGGTTGTCCGCGCAAGACAGAATCAATCAAAAACCTGACCGTACTTGTAGCTTTTAATCCATCCATTACTAAATCATATGGATAGCTGGTTGTGCCATTCAGCATGGATTTGATCTCTGCTACAGAAAAAAGACTATCCTTTGATTTGTTGTGCACCAAGACCGTTATTGCATCATTGGCCAGCTTTCCCCACATGGGCACAAAAGAAAGGGTGTCTTTATAAAAAAGCTCTTCTGTAGCGGTGAGGCCCCTTGTTACAATAACCATCCTTGTGCAATCGCTAAGCAGATCTTTGAGGCATTCTGCTTCTGGCTTATAATGCGGAATAATCTTTGTTTTTGGATTTTGAGACATGAACACTTTAATCTGTTCATCAATGATTGGCGCAAAAGACTCATCCACACTAATGTGGATCACCCCACTGTTTACGGTATCATCCCCAGGAATAACTTTTGCTTTTTTTTTGTTTGCCTCACAGGCAAACAAACTGATAGAAATGATCACCAAACTTGTAAAAAAACGGAACTGTTTAACTCTGTTTTTCATGACCTTTTATTTGATGTAAATCCACGATACAATCTAAATACGCCATAAATCAGAGCTGCTATTCCAAATAGTGTTGTGGTAAGAGAATCCAATCCCAAACCATCTCCTAAATATTTTGCTGTGATAAAGAAAATACCAGCCACAGTCCAAAGTATTCCCATTACAAAATCATAAATTTTCCTGAGTTGACCTTGCCTATTTTCTTCTTTTTGTCTGAATGAATTTGTATCCATATCCATGCAATTTAATCAAATCAATGAAGTATCTGTTTGATTGGATGCTCAAAACATGATAATCCATAACTTAAATTTGTAAAAAAATTGTCATGAAAGTTTTGATGGTTTGTCTGGGAAATATTTGCAGAAGCCCCATTGCTGAAGGTGTTTTAGCATCTAAATGCAAAGAAATGGGATTGAATTGGGTGGTGGACAGTGCAGGCACAAATGGTTACCACAATGGCGAAAGACCGCATCCGATGTCTCAATCTGTTGCTCAACTCAATGGGATTGATATCTCAAAACAAAGATCAAGGGTTTTTAAAGCAGAGGACATGGATGAGTTTGATTTAATCATCCCCATGGCTACAGACGTTATGAGAGACATGCAATATATTTCGGGGGGAAAATACCAACCTGAAAAGGTTCAACTCTTGCTTAATTATTCATTTCCTTCATCAAATATGGACGTCCCAGATCCCTGGTCCAAATCTATAGGCGCCTACCATGAGGTTTATGGTTTAATAGAAGATGCTTGCAATAAACTCATTCAATTCCACACATCAACAAAACAACATTAACTTTGCAGCCATGAAGCCATCTATTCCACAGGGCACCAGAGATTTTTCTGCGGCAACGCTGCGTAAGCGGAATTATATTTTACAAACCATCAAATCAACCTTTGAATTGTATGGCTTTGAGCCTTTGGAAACACCGGCAATGGAAAATACGGAGACTTTACTTGGGAAGTATGGTGAAGAAGGCGACAAATTGATATTTAAAGTCTTGAATAATGGATTGAACAATCCTGAAAAAAGAGAGGCAGCAACTAAAGATTTTCAAAGCGTTTTAGACGGCAAGACCAATAAGGGAATTACGGAAAGAGCATTGCGATACGACCTTACCATTCCCTTTGCTCGCTATGTAGCCATGAACCATGGCCAGCTTGTTCTCCCCTTTAAAAGATACCAGATGCAACCGGTATGGCGAGCCGATAGGCCTCAAAGGGGCAGATACCGTGAGTTCTGGCAATGTGATGCTGATATTGCTGGTAGCAGTTCATTACTGCACGAATCCGAATTAGCATTGATCTACAGTCACGTTTTTTCAAAACTCAAGGTACCTGTCAGCATACACCTGAACAACCGTAAAATATTAACTGCCCTATCTGCCTTATGTGGTGGAGAAGAGTTGATGATGGATATTACCATTGCCATCGATAAACTGGATAAAATTGGGATTGAAAAAGTGAAAGATGAACTGACGGGAAAAGGTCTTTCAATGGAACAAATTGCTTCAGTTGAATCTTACATATCAATTTCAGGAAATAATGATGATAAAATTCAACAGCTGGAGAATCTTTTCAATACGATTCCTATTGGCGTAGAAGGTATATCTGAACTTAAAAGTTTACTGTCCATCTGCAACAACAGCAAACAAAAACCCAACTTGGTGATTGACCCTTCATTGGCCAGGGGATTGAATTATTATACCGGAACCATTTTTGAAGTAAAAGCGAATGACGTTCAAATGGGAAGCATTGGTGGCGGTGGCAGGTACGATGATCTTACCGGATTATTTGGCGTGAAAGGAATTGCAGGCGTTGGCATTTCATTTGGCGTTGATCGCATTTATGATGTAATGGAAGAGCTCAAAGTGTTTCCAGAAAATATCCAAAGGGGAACAACTGCACTTCTGTTTAATACAGGAGATGCACAACAACAAGCCTTGCTTTCTTTGGCTGAAGAATTGAGAAGTGAAGGAATTGCCTGTGAACTCTATCATGAGCAAGTGAAGTTTGATAAGCAATTCAAATACGCTGAAAAAAAATCAATTCCTTATATAGTTATCTTAGGAAGTGATGAAATGTTAAAAGGAACAATCATTGTAAAGCATCTTGAATCTGGAAAACAAGATGAACTCAACCTCAAGCAGTTGATCCAATTGCTTAAAGCTTAGCCCACTTTCTCATTTGTTTTAGGCATGCTTCCATGTCTTTGGAAAGAGGAGCAGTCAATGTAATTTCTGCACCTTGTCTGTCCACAAAAGATAAGCTGTATGCATGCAATGCAAGTCTGGCCAGCAAAGGTCTTTCCTCTTCATCTTTTTTAGAGAGATTGAACTTTTTCTTAAATGATGAAAGTTTAATAAAGTCACCTGATCCATACAAAGGATCGCATGCAAGAGGGTGACCAATATTTTGCATGTGCACTCGAATCTGATGTGTTCTTCCGGTTTCAATCACAAAACGCATTAAGCTATAACCTTTGAATTGCTCCTCCACAAAATAATGCGTTAATGCAGACTTCCCTTTTCTACCTACACGCATTTTACCTGCAACCACAGGATGTTCTTCAATAGGCTGATCACAAACACCTTGCTCATGGTTGAAGATGCCTGAAGTAAGACCATAATATGTCTTCTCTAAATTTCTGTTTTGAAAAAGAGTATTGTAATACTTGTGCGCTTCAGCATGCTTTGCAAACACAATCAGACCACTTGTATCCTTATCAATACGGTGAATGATGAAGACTTTATCCCCTTTGGCTTCTAGCCATGTTTTGACCGAGATCAATTCATGATCATGCCTATCAGGAATAGAAAGCCATCCTGAAGGTTTATTCACTGCTATCAAATCGTCATTAGCAAATACTATTTCAGGAAAACCGTGGCTCACACTTTCTGTTTTTTGATGAATGAGCTGTTCATGAATTTCAACAACCTGATTTCCTTTTCATTCAGGTATCTCCATTTTCCACGTTCAACATTCTTTTTCGTGAGGTTTCCAAACATAACACGATCAAGGTTTCTAACATCATAACCTAAAAACTCAAACATTCTTCTAACAACCCTGTTTCTACCACTGTGCAATTCGATTCCGATTGTAGCCTTGTCTTTAGGATCAGTATAAGCCAATGAATCAGCTCTCACAAAACCATCATCCAATTGCAGACCATTCAATATCTTTTCAAAATCCACCTTACCCAATGGCTTATCCAGTTTCACTTCATAGATCTTCTTTACTTCATGTGAAGGGTGAGATAATTTTTGAGTAAGATCACCATCATTGGTCAGCAGCAAAACACCAGTTGTATTTCTATCCAATCTACCTACTGGAAAAATTCTCTCATTGGTTGCGCCTCTCAACAAGTCTAACACAGTTTTTCTTCCTTCTGGATCTTCGAGTGTAGTGATGTAATCTTTGGGCTTATTGAGCAAGATATAAACCAGGTTTTTTTCCGGTATGATTTTTTTACCAGCAAAAAAGATTTCGTCTTCTGGGGTTACTTTGTAACCTGGTTCAGTAATGACTGTTGCATTGACTTTGATTTTTCCTTCTTTGATCATTGGAACAGCATCTCTGCGTGAGCAGATGCCACAGTGTGCCACATATTTATTCAGCGGCATTGATTTATCAACTTTTCGGATGGTGAGCACAGGCTGGTGATCACTGGATTCTGAACGGTTATCTGGTTTAGCTTTCTTATCTATTGAAAGCGCCCGTTTTTCAATCTTTTTTTTCTCAATTGCTTCAGACCTTTCCTTTTTAAATTTTTTCTTTTCCTGTCTGAACTCTTCTTTTATTGCACTGTTCTTTTTCTTTGTTGCAAATTTCGAAAAATTGTCTGTTCTTTTCATGATTGTTGATTTGCTGTTTTTCAACAGTAGTATTAAAAAATTATTTATTGGCTAATTGTCCGCATGCTGCATCTATATCTTTACCGCGACTCCTTCTCAGTCTTGCATTTACTCTGTTCTTTTCTAGAATTTGCATAAAAGCCATTGTTTTCTCTTCAGTTGGCTTTTTAAATCTTGCAAAGTCGATTGGGTTGTATTCAATGATATTCACCAAATCAGCAGGAACCTGTCGGTAGACTTTGATCAACTCAGCCGCATCTTCTGGTGAATCGTTAAATCCATCAAATAAAATATACTCCAGTGTGATTTCGTTTTTTGTTTTCTTGTGAAAATAGTTCAGCGCATCAACCAGAGAGCTCAAATCATTCGTCTCGTTGATAGGCATGATTTCATTTCTTTTTCTATCATTTGCAGCATGCAATGAAAGTGCAAGCTTGAATTTAACTTGATCATCACCCAACTGCTTGATCATTTTGGCAACACCTGCAGTGGAAACCGTTATTCTTCGTGGACTCATCGCCATTCCATCAGGAGCGGTGATTCTTTCGATTGCTTTTAATACATGTTTATAATTCAACAACGGTTCACCCATTCCCATGAAAACGATATTGGTGAGTTTTTTGTCCCTCATTTCCATGGCCTGTTGATTGATCAATACAACCTCATCGTATATTTCATCAAAATTGAGGTTCCTTTTTCGATCAAGATAACCCGTAGCGCAAAACTTACACGATAAGCTGCATCCAATCTGAGAAGATACACATGCAGTGAGACGCTCTTCAGTCGGAATCAACACCCCCTCAACTTTATGCCCATCATACGTTTTAAAACGCGACTTCACTGTTCCATCTTCACTGTATTGAGTTGTATCAATGGAAAGAGATGGAAAAGAGAATTTTTCTTCCAGTTTCGTACGTAAATCCTTAGAAAGATTAGACATCGATTGAAAATCGAAGGCATGTTTCTCCCATAACCATTCCCATATTTGTTGCAAACGGAATTTTTTTTCCCCTATGGATTCGAGATACTCTCCAATTTCTTCCTTACTGAATGTTCTGATATTTGGTTTTGTTGTCGGCAACATCATACAAAGATAACGAATCCTTGAGGGTTTCAGCAGGTTAAGCTGTTAAAGATGTTATTTACCCCTGCCCAGTGATTTTTTGCCAAACCGGTTTTTTACTTGATCGATAGCATCATAGAGATTGGCTTTCTTGATTTTATTGTCGAACAAATTGGTTTGGACGGATGCTGGAGTAAGATCAGTAAACCTCACCCCAATGAGTCTTATTGATTGTTTTGTGTCGTACAACTGTTTGAATAAATCTTTAACTATCTGATAGAGTTCATCATCATAAGAGCTAGGATTGATAGCTATTTGCTTAGTGTGTGTCTGAAAGTCGGGGTACCTGATTTTTACAGCAACACATTTAGTCATCTTATCATCTTCTCGAAGTTCGTGTGCCAGTTTTTCAGTCATCCGCAACAATTCCCCCAATAAGGCTTGCTCATCATTGATATTCTCAAAGAAAGTATGTTCTGTAGAAATTGATTTTGCTTCATGGTAATTGTCTACAGTTCCTTGATAAATACCATTAGCTTTTTGAGATAGCACTGCCCCATATTTCCCAAAGTATTGTTCAAGGAGTTGTACAGGATACTCAGCCAGTTGATGAATGTAGAGTATACCAAGGCTATTTAAAGTTTTGAGTCCCTGCTCACCTACACCAGGAATTTCACCAACTGAAAGTGGACCAAGAAATTCTTTTTCTTTACCCGGCAGTACCTGCAAATACCCATTGGGCTTTGCAGCATTGGTAGCCATTTTTGCAACCATCTTATTCGAAGCGAGTCCGAATGAAATAGGCAGTTTAGTTGTTTCAATGATCTCATTTCTCAAGTCAACAGTCCATTGCAACGGATCAAAAAATTTATCCATACCTGTGAGGTCGATATAAAATTCATCTATTGAAGCTTTCTCATATACAGGAGCTTTTGCAGCAATGATATCTGTTACCCATTGTGAAAATTTACTGTACTGTCCCTTTGAGCCTTTCATGACTATTGCATGCGGACAAAGCGCAACTGCTCTTGCCATCGGCATTGCAGAATGCACTCCATATTTTCGGGTTTCATAACTGCATGTACTTACCACCCCTCTTTCTTTGGATCCACCAAGAATCAGTGGTT
>JBKCGF010000299.1:0-22467 GCA_046303455.1 Chitinophagaceae bacterium
TGCTCCCAATCGATTTGCAATTGGCTCAAAAGTGGAGCTCTATCAAAATGGAACAAAACAGACTCGTGAACTCATCCCCAATAGGGGTTTTCAATCGTCTGTAGATTTGAAAATTATATTCGGATTGGGTAATAATCCTAAAATAGATTCTTTGAAAATCTATTGGCCTAATTCAACTTACAGAACCATCACCAATATAAAAGCTGATTCACTGTATCGTTTTACATATTCAAAAGAAGACCCTGTTTTTGTTCAACCAGAAAAAGCTACAACTATATTTACAACTGTGCCTGCGGGAGTTTTGGAAGTACCTGTAGAGGACAATTATGTTGATATATATCAGGAAAGAAATATTCCTCGCCTCATTTCAAGGGAAGGTCCACGTGCAGCTGTTGCAGATGTTAACGGTGATGGTCGTGATGATCTGTTTATTGGTGGCGCGACTTCACACGCTGCTTCGCTTTATATACAAACAGCAAATGGTTTCAAAAAATCAAATGAAGAATTGTTTCAACTAGAGCGAGAACCAGAAGACGTCGCTGCTCAATTTTTTGATGCTGATCAGGATGGTGATATGGATTTGTTTGTCGGATCAGGCGGAAACAATCGTCCAACACTTTCCAAACCCATGATGCACCGACTCTATCTTAATGATGGCAAAGGCAATTTTTCAAAGAAAGAAAATGCTTTTCCTGCAGCCATTGGTAATACAAGTATTGTACTTGTAAAAGATGTAGATGGTGATGGAGATCAAGATGTTTTTACTGCCAGTTGCTCTGTGCCTGTACAATATGGTCTTTTACCAGAAGTTGCTTTTTATTTAAATGATGGTGCTGGCAATTTCAAAGAAGACAAAAAGGTTGTGACACAAATAAAGCCTGGTATGTACACCAGTGCCGTGTATGCCGATCTGAATGGAGATCAGCAAGATGAATTGGTATTGGCAGGGGAATGGACAGGCATTGAAATCTATGAGCACAAAAAAGGAGTGTTTGTTCCAATGAACACTGCATTGTCAACTCACTTAGGATGGTGGAGGTCAATTGCTTCGGCTGACCTTGATGGTGATGGAGATCTTGATTTGGTATTGGGCAACAATGGGGGCAATCATTATTTGAAACCCGACGAACAACATCCAGTAAAAATGTGGGTGAATCAATATGATCAGTCGGCAAACCGACAAGTCATCTTTACAAGAACAGTTAATGGGAAAGATGTGCCTGTTTTTCTCAAGAAAGAACTGACAGATCAAATACCATCACTTAAGAAACAAAACTTGAGACATGATGCCTATGCGAACAAATCGATTCAGGAATTATTTAGTGAGGAATTGATCAAATCAAGTCAGGTTTCTGTTTATAATTTTTCGTCTTCTGCTATTGCATGGAACGCAGGGGGAGGGAAATTTACAGTTCAGGTTTTACCATTTGATGCACAGGTTTCATCAATCACTGCTTTACAAATTACAGATGTAAACAGTGATGGTAAACAAGACATCTTGGTTGGCTTTAATCAATACGACTGGCTGCCACAGTTTTCAAGAATGGATGCTGGTTATGGTGGCGTTTTATTGAATAATGGAAATCGGAATTTTACTTTCCTTCATGCAGATAAGTCGGGTATTCAAATCAACGGAGAGACAAGGGATATCAAGCCTATACAAATCATGGGCAAGCAGTCTTATTTATATGTTCAAAACAACAGTATCCCTGTCATTTTTCAATACAACAAGAAATGAGCACCTTTTCCAGGCTTTTTGTATTTGTGACGCTAATTGCTTTTGGATGTAAGCAAAAGACAAAGCCGTTGTTTGAGGTGCTGGGGAAAGAAGAAACGGGACTCACTTTTGTCAATCAACTCAAGCCTAATGCAAAAGTGAACATGCTTACTTATATGTATTTCTATAATGGAGCGGGACTTGCAACGGCTGATTTTAACAATGATGGGAAGATAGATGTGTTCTTTTGTTCGAATCAAGGCGAGAATAAACTTTATTTAAATGAGGGAGAACTTCATTTTAAAGATGTTACAGCTTCAACAAAAATTCCTCAAGATGGTGGATGGTCCACTGGTGTGTCTGTTGTAGATATCAATCAGGATGGTTTATTGGATCTCTATGTTTGTCGCGTTGGTAACTATGAAAACCTTCAACAAGGTAACCAACTTCTTGTTTGCAAAGGAATTGGTAAAGACGGTATTCCTGTTTATGCTGAAGAGTCAAATGCATACGGACTCTCTTTCAACGGATTCAGTACACAAGCTGCATTTTTTGATCAGGACTTAGATGGTGATTTAGATATGTATTTGTTGAACCACTCATTGCGATACAACAGTACATTCAATGCAAGACCATCTTATTTCAACACATTTGATAGCTTATCTGGTGACAGGTTTTATCGTAATCTAAATGGAAAATTTATCAACGAAACCAAAGAAGTTGGTATCAATTCTTCAGTCATAGGATATGGCTTAGGAATAGTAGTATCTGATATCAACATGGATGGCTTTCCGGATCTCTATATAGGTAATGATTTTCATGAGAATGATTATCTCTACATCAATAATAAAAAAGGCGGATTTGTTGAAACACTCGATTCTTCGATGTTGCACACCTCTCAATTCTCAATGGGTGTAGATGCTGCTGATGTGAACAATGACGGATTGCCAGAAATTGTTTCTATGGATATGCTTCCTGAAGACCCTTACATACTAAAGCGTTCTTTGGGCGAAGATGAATACAATTTGTTCAACATGAAATTGCGGTATGGCTACAACCATCAGTATGCCAGAAACAATTTACAATACAACCGTGGCAATGGGAAATTCAGTGAGGTAGGTGTATATGCTGGTATTCATGCAACTGATTGGTCCTGGGCTCCGCTGTGGATTGATTTTGATAATGATGGAAGAAAAGATCTTTTTGTCTCTAACGGTATCCCTAGGCGACTAAATGATATTGATTATGTGAATTTTATTTCCAATGATGATATCCAATCCAAGATCCGTTCTGGAGAAATGACTGAAAAGGAAATGCAAATCATTGATAAGTTTCCTCAGATTAAACTTCGAAATAAATTCTTTTTGAATCAGGATAATTTAAAGTTTCAGGATATAGCGCAGGCAATTCAAAATGACAAAGAGACTTTTTCAAATGGTGCCGCATATGCTGATTTTGATAACGATGGTGATCTTGATATCCTTGTAAACAATATTGATGATGCGCCTTTGCTTTATAAAAACAACAGTGTTGACAGTTTGCATCAATCCATACAATTGAATCTTAAAGGAAGTGAAGGAAATATCAATGCAATAGGTGCCAAGGCTATTGTATATACGAAACAAGGGAAGGCGGTATATGAAAAGTATGCAGTCAGAGGTTTTCAATCAAGTATGGAGATTCCTTTGCACATTGGAATAGGCAATGGTTTAGTTGATTCGATACATGTTATTTGGCCTGATGGTACTTATCAGACTATCGCATCTTCATTATTGGCTCCGAAAATTAATTTGTCCTTTCAAACTGGTTTAACCCAATACGACTATTCCTCATTTGGCAAATATTTGATGTCTAGTCCTCAACAATGGCATCAAGAAGAAGTGCAAATGCTCTTGCATGAAGAAAACAGGTTCAATGAATTTGATCGGGAGCCTTTGTTGCCTCATATGTTGTCGACTGAAGGACCAGCATTTGCAATGGGCGACATCAATAACGATGGGATTAATGATATATTTTTTGGTTCTTCAAAAGGCAAGAAAAGTAAGTTGTTGATTCGTTCGTCAGATAATTGGAAGTCAATTTTGATTCCAGATCTTGAAAACGACAGCACATTTGAAGATGTGGATGCTTTGATTGAAGACGTCAATAGCGATGGATGGAAAGATTTGATTGTCGCTTCCGGAGGCAATGAATATTATGGCGAAACACCTTATTTGACTCCACGTATTTATGTCAACAACCAAGGTAAAGGGTTTACTAAGTTGAAGGATGCATTCCCGGTTTTTGATTATACAGTTTCTTGTATCAGGACTAACGATTTTAATCAGGATGGTAAGATTGATTTATTTGTTGGAGGAAGAGCAATGCCTTTTGCATATGGTAAATCAGTATCATCCATGTTGTTAATGAATGATGGAGCCGGTAGGTTTAAAGATGTTACTGAACAATATGCACCAGAGTTGATTGAAGCAGGGATGGTAACTGATGCATCATGGGCAGATATGAATGGAGATAAGAAAAATGATTTGGTCTTATCAAAAGAGTGGGGAGCAGTATCCATTTTATATGCTGATGGCAAAAAATTCAAAGCGGTTGATATCTCCGACAATGGCTGGTGGAATTTTGTATTGCCTTTAGATGTCGACAATGATGGTGATATGGATTTGGTTGCAGGTAATCTTGGTGAGAACAGCAGGTTGAAGGCCAGTCAATTGCAGCCTGTAAGTTTATACTTTAATGATTTTGACAATAATGGTATACAAGAACAGGTGATTACTTATTATCTCAGGGACAAAGAAATTTGTTTTGCGGTGAAGTCGGATTTAGAACGACAAATACCACAGTTGAAGAAAAAGTTTTTGTATGCTGAAGATTTTGCAAAAGCTTCATTGGAAGACATATTTACAAAAGAAAAATTGGCAGATGCTAAAAAATGGACTGCTACTGAGATGAGAAGTATGTTGCTGGTCAATGATGGAAAGCAACAATTCAAATCTATACCACTGCCCTGGCAATCACAATTGTCCACGCTCAAAGCTGCAATTGCAAGGGACTTTAACCAGGATGGATTAACTGATTTGTTATTGGCTGGAAATTTTTATGAAAACAATGTGCAGTTGGGCAGAAGCGATGCAGATTTTGGTTCAATGCTCATCAACAAAGGCGGTACAAATTTTGTTTATCAAATGTTACCTGGGCTAAACATCAATGGTCAAGTCAGAAAATTGTATGATGATAAGGGTAAGATTTGGGTAATTAAAAACAACGGGATCTCAACTACAGTTATCCCACAATACAATAAAAGATAATGACATGAAGAGTAAAATGAAATGGCTGGTTATTGGAATAGTATTTTTATTGGCCTTAATCTTTGCTGTAGTGCCTGCAAGAAAAGAGTTGGTTGTTAAAGTGTCTTTGCCAATTGAAAGGGTGATGATGGAATTTGAGCAGATGGAGAAAATTGATCAATGGTATACTCCTAAAAATAAAGAAGGATACACTTTAAGTGTTGAGAAGGCCAATCCATTTGAATTTATTTTTGTGAACACAAAGGATGGTAAAACAACTCCACTCCATTTTGTGGTGAGTCCAGATACAACCGACTCCAAGCTTACTAAAATTGTTTATCATTACGAACAATCTCGTTTACCTATACCCGGAGATGATCTTGCAGCATCAGCAGCAGCTTCAATAGCTCAGTTGGGTGATATGCTCAATACTACCACCTATGTTTATGGACATAAAATTTTGACTACCACTGTAACCGATAGTTCATTTCTTTTTCAATCTCGTGTGGTAGCCAAATCAAATGAAGTTGGAGAAACCAAAAAGATATTTGATGAATTGATTGCTTATGCTGAAAAGCAAAATGCGGGTTACAATGGGGTTAGGATATTTTATACGCAGCGCGTGAGCAAAGAGGAGATAGCTTTGTTTGCTTCGGTTGGTGTAAATAATTATACGCCTACTGGTCCGGATGAAAAAATACAATACAAAATGATGCCTTATGGCAAAAAGTTGTTGATCATGGATTATGAGGGTCCTTATGGCAAGAGCAAAGAATTATTTTCGGTGCTGGAAGATTATAAAAGATACAATACGATGGTCAGCATGGCCATTCCCTTCATCAAATACATGAGTCCAGGTTATGGTTTTGCAGACTCTCAGGTAGTAAAAGTGAGGGTTTCTTATCCTGTTTTTTAGTCCATTTAAAAAAACTTGCAAAATATTTATTGAAAATCAATGAGTTATGAAGGCATCTTTGAAAAAAGAGGCCTTTTTCTTCTTTTTTGGCCTTGTCTTTCACTAACTTTGCGCTCCCATTACAAAGAATGGGTAGTCTCCGGGATGGCGGAGGCTTATTATATAACAGGGGCTTGGCTCCAAAAAAAACAAAACATGAGTAAATTACATTTCACCACAAAGCATGCAAATGCAGCTTCCGTACAACGCCACTGGCATATTGTAGACGGAACCAATCAAACTGTGGGACGAATCTGTAGCAAAATTGCTTCAGTATTACGCGGTAAGAACAAAGCGTATTATTCGCCCCACGTTGATTGCGGAGACTTCGTTATCGTAATCAATGCAGAGAAAGTTATTTTCACTGGTAACAAGTTCAACGACAAAGAATACCAGCACGTAACTGGTTATCCTGGAGGTCAGAAAATCGAAATTGCAAAGGATTTGATCAAGCGTCGTCCTGAGCAAATTGTAGAAAGGGCGGTTAAAGGTATGTTGCCTAAGAACAGACTTGGTCGCAAAATGTACAAGAAATTGTTTGTGTACGCTGGTGCTGAGCATCCGCATACTGCACAGCAACCAACACCTTTCAAATTCTAATTCACAAACCATTTCAACTCAACAATAATGGAAAAACAGAAAAACGGACTTGGTCGCAGAAAAGAAGCGGTTACCAGGGTTTTCCTCAGCAAAGGGGTTGGTAACATCACCGTAAACGACCATGATTATAAAGTATATTTTCCACAGGTATACTTACAGAACCAAGTGGAACTTCCCATCATCACTGTTGATGGTGTAGGTAAATATGATATCAAAATCAATGCAGCTGGTGGCGGTAAAAAAGGCCAGGCAGAAGCATCGAAATTGGGTATTGCTCGTGCTTTAATCAACCTGAACCCTGAGTTCAAGCCAGCTTTGAAAGCACTAGGTTTGCTTACCAGGGATCCAAGAGGTGTTGAAAGGAAGAAATTCGGTAAGAAGAAAGCAAGAAGAAGCTACCAGTTCAGTAAGCGTTAACAGCAATTCCCAAACAAGAATCAAAATATACTTTATACAATGGAAAATAATACTACACTGCAGCAGCAACTTCTTGAAGCCGGTGTTCACTTTGGTCACCTCCGTAAAAAGTGGAATCCAAAAATGTTGCCTTATATCTATGCTGAGAAGAAAGGCATTCATATCATCGACTTAAACAAGACTGTAGAATGCTTGCAAGAAACAGCCTTGGCACTTAAGAATATCGCGAAGAGCGGCAAGAAGATCATGTTCGTAGGAACAAAGAAGCAAGCCAAAGAAATCGTGACTGAATGTGCTAAGAAAGTTAACATGCCTTTTGTAACAGAACGTTGGTTGGGTGGCATGCTTACCAACTTCAATACTGTTCGTAAGTCTGTTAAGAAGATGCAGAGCATCGAAAAGATGTTGAATGATGGCAGCTTCGACAGCATTACTAAAAAAGAAAGGTTGCAGTTGTCTCGCGACAAAGATAAAATGGAGAAAGTATTGGGTGGTATTGCTCAATTGGGCCGTGTTCCTGCTGCTTTGTTCATCATTGATATCGGACACGAGCATATTGCAATGTCTGAAGCAAAGCGTTTGGGTATCACAACTTTTGGTATGGTAGATACCAACTGCGATCCAAATAAAGTTGACTTCCCTGTACCAGCGAACGATGATGCTACAAAATCAATCGCGATCATTACCAACTACATCACTGCAGCAATTGCTGAAGGTTTGGCTGAGCGTCAGGCTGAAAAGTCTGAAGAAGACGAAACCGAAGAAACTTCTGACAATGCTTTGAAGTTCTCTGTAGATGAGGAAGGTGATGCTGAAGGTGGAAAGAAAGGTAAGACTGCGCCAAAGCGTAGAATTCCTTCTGCAGGAGCAGGTGGCAGAAAGCCAGCTCAGAAGAAGTAATCGCTTTATTTATTATTTAAATCAAAAATATAGTGCTTTGCATCAGCAATGATTGCAAGGCCGGAGATTAAATATGTCAACAGTTAATATTACTGCAGCTGAAATCAACAAGCTGCGTCAAATGACAGGTGCCGGTATGATGGACTGTCGTAAGGCTCTCACCGAGAACAATGGCGACTTTGAAGCTGCTATTGATTGGTTGAGAAAGAAAGGTCAGAAAGTTGCTGCTTTGCGTGGCGACCGTGATGCAAAAGAAGGTGTGGTTTTTGCTAAAACTACTGCCGATAACAAAACGGGTATTTCACTTTGTGTAAGCTGCGAAACAGACTTCGTAAGCAAAAATGCTGACTTCATTTCTTTCGCAGAAAGCATTATTGATGCTGCTATTGCAAGCAAAGTAAATTCTGCAGAGGAATTGAACAGTGTTGAAATCAATGGCGTTAAAATCGCAGATCTTGTTAACGATAAGTTGGCAAGTATCGGTGAAAAAATTGGTGTATCTAAGTTTGAGCGTATTGATGCTGACTTCGTGTCTTCTTATATTCATGGTGCAAACAGAATGGGTGTATTGGTAGGCTTCAACAAGCCAAACGCTGAGGTTGGAAAGGATATCGCTATGCAAATTGCAGCGATGAATCCAGTAGCAGTAGATGCGTCTTCTGTTTCTCAGGAAGTAATCGACAGAGAGAAGGCGATTGTAATGGATGTGATCAAAGCTGATCCTAAAATGGCCGGTAAGCCTGAAGAAATGCTTACTAAAATTGCTGAAGGTAAAATGAATGCTTTCTTTAAAGAGAGCACATTGACTGCCCAGGCATTTGTAAAGGATGGCGGAATGTCAGTTGGTGACTACATCAAATCTAAGGATAGCGACCTTAAAGTCGTTTCTTTCAAGCGTGTAGCTTTGGGATAATTTTTAATTGATTTTCAAGAAATAGAAAAGGGTCTTCATCATGAAGACCCTTTTTGTATATTCGCACTATGCAACCCATATACAAAAGAATCCTGCTTAAATTATCTGGCGAGTCTCTCATGGGGGACAGCAGTTTTGGAATTGATCCTGCAATGGTTAACCGTTACGCAAGGGAAATTAAAAGTATAGTAGACCTTGGCGTTGAAGTGGCCATCGTAATTGGTGGAGGTAATATTTACAGGGGAATGAATGAGTCTGAAACTGGTATTGAAAGAGCACATGGTGATTATATGGGCATGCTGGCTACAGTAATCAATGGAATGGCGATACAGGCTATGCTTGAAAAGCAAGGTATGTATACCCGTCTTTTAAGTGCCATTAAAATGGAGCAGGTTGCAGAACCTTATATCAGAAGAAGAGCCATCAGACATCTTGAAAAGCACCGTGTGGTGATCTTTGGTGCTGGAACAGGAAATCCTTATTTCACAACAGATACCGCTGGTTCACTTCGTGCGATTGAGATTGAAGCTGATGTTATATTAAAGGGAACACGTGTAAATGGCATTTATACTGCAGATCCAGAAAAAGATCCTACTGCAGTGAAGTATGATAATATTTCATTTAAGGAATGTATCGATAAGAATCTCAAGATCATGGATATGACAGCTTTTACGCTGTGTATGGAAAACAAACTTCCTATCATTGTCTTTGATATGCATGAGGAAGGGAACCTGAAGCGTTTGGTTTGTGGTGAAAAAGTAGGAACACTGGTTAAATAAACGATACCTATTGCTTATGTCAATTGCAGACATTCGAAAAGACTATCAACTCAAATCGCTTTCTGAACATGAAGTAGATCAAAATCCATTTGCACAGTTTTCTGTGTGGTGGAATGAAGCTGTTCAGTCAGACATCATTGAGGTTAACGCAATGGCTTTATCCACTGTAACATCAACAGGTAAACCTTCATCGAGAATAGTTTTATTGAAAGGGTATGATGAGCAGGGATTTGTCTTTTTTACAAATTACTCAAGTGATAAAGGTCAGCAACTAACGCAAAATCATTTTGCAGCTTTGTTGTTTTTCTGGAAAGAATTAGAAAGACAAGTACGAATTGAGGGAGTCGTTTCAAAAGTATCAGAGGAAGAAAGTGATGCTTATTTTAACAGCAGACCTGTTGGAAGCAGATTAGGTGCATGGGCGTCACCTCAAAGTCAGAAAATTAGCGACAGAGAAGTGCTCAATAATGAATTAATGAAATTTACAGAGCAGTTTGATCAGGAAAATATTCCAAGACCAGCTCATTGGGGTGGATACCGTGTGAAGCCTACCAGAATTGAATTCTGGCAAGGGAGAAGTAACAGGTTACATGATAGAATACTGTACGAACAAGACAATGACAATTGGCAGATTAGCCGTCTTGCACCTTAATGGAAATTTTGTCCATTAGAAATTAGTAATTAGTAATAGCGCAAACGACTATTCACTAATTACTAATCTTCGCTTAGTCCTTTTTTGCAGTAGGAGCAGCTTTCTTTGTTGTTTTTGCAGGTCTTGATTTACCAAATGACCCTTTGAAAATCTTTCCTTTCTTTGTTTTTTTGTCGCCTCTTCCCATTGTATATATTTTATTTAGTTAGTAGAAAAAAAAAGCAAGACACGCAAGCGTCTTGCTTTTTTAATGTTTTTGATGCAATTAGATCTTTGAAGAAAGCTCTTTACCAGCTTTGAACTTGGCAACCTTCTTTGCTTTGATTTTGATAACTGCGCCAGTTTGTGGGTTACGACCATTACGAGCAGCTCTCTTGGTTACAGAAAAAGTACCGAAACCAACAAGAGTAACTTTACCACCACCTTTCAAAGTTTTGGTAATTGCACTGATGAAAGAATCAAGTGTAGCGTTTGCTTGTGTCTTGGTAATTCCCGCGTCATCAGCGAGTTTCGCGATCAATTCAGCTTTGTTCATAAAAGAAAATTTAATTGGTTTGTATGAAACAAATTTAGAGGCTTTTTTAGTAAACAAAAATTTTTTTCTTCATTATTTTCCGCTAAAAAGCAGTCCAGCACTGCATTTTGGCCCCTAAATGGCTTCTATTTTTCCACACTTATTGCACAATCTCCATAAGTGTTCTATAGCCAAGCACTTTATCGCCCCATTTTTGATTTGCTTTCAAACGCAGTACTGGCGCATTGTTGCTGATATAAGACCTGTAGTTTTCAATTGAAGAAGTATAAAATTGGGCAGCATATGTTATTCCTTCTTGTTCATCAACTTCTAAAAGACGCAACACCTGATTTCGATCAAACAAGCCAGTAGCCATCATTTCAGGTATGTGTATAGTTTTCATCCATGAAATCCATTCATCATGAATTTCATGTGCAACCATGTAAGTAATGTTATAAAGTATCATTTAGCAGATAGTTTGAGGTAAACGGGACAATGATCGCTGTGTTTGATGTCTGGGAATATTTCAGCATCAATAATTCTGCTTTTTAAATCATTGGTGACATTGATGTAATCAATACGCCATCCTTTGTTATTTAGTCTGACACTTGGAAAACGCTGACTCCACCAGGAATAGCGATGGGGTTCGGAGTGTACAGCCCTAAAGCTGTCGGTCCATCCAGAACCAAAAAAATCATCCATCCAAGCTCTTTCTTCTGGCAAGAAACCAGTTGTGTTTTTATTTCCTTTTGGATCGTGTATATCAATTTCTTTGTGTGCTATGTTGTAATCACCACAAAGTATTATTCCTTCATGTTTCTTTTTGATCTTATTCAAGTAAGGCAATAATTCATTCAGCCATTCCATCTTAAACGACTGTCTCTCTTCACCTGATGTTCCTGATGGGAAATAGGCATTGATTAAAAGTAGTTTTCCAAAATGCAATTGAATAACACGGCCTTCATCATCACTTTGCGTATGTCCATTACCATGTTCTACTTTGTCTGGCTTGATTTTTGTAAACACAGCAACACCGCTGTATCCTTTTTTTACGCTGGAACTGAACCAGTAGTCGTGGTAGCCCAACGCATTTATTTCGCTTACATCTACATCTTCCTTTGTAGCTTTTGTTTCTTGAAGGCAGATAACATCTGCAGGATCAGTTTTTAACCAATCGATAAATCCTTTTTTGATTGCAGCTCTAATACCATTTACATTATAGGAGATGATGCGCATTCCAGTTTAATTGTACTTGAACGAAATTAAAGTAAATACTTGAGCTGCCTTACTGCTATTAATCAAGTATGGGTCTTAGCCATTTCTCAGCCTCTTCAATTGGCATACCTTTTCTGTTGGCATAATCTATCATTTGATCCTTGGTAATTTTGCCCACTCCAAAATATTTAGCTTCAGGGTGTGAAAAATACCAACCGCAGACAGATGATGCAGGATACATAGCCAAAGATTCAGTCAACTGAATATTTATTTCTGCAGTTGCATTTAAGAGGTTGAATAATTTATACTTCTCCGTGTGATCTGGACATGCAGGGTAGCCTGGAGCCGGACGAATACCAATATATTTTTCTCTGATTAATTCTTCATTTGACAGGGCTTCATCACCTGCATAACCCCAATATTTTGTTCTTACTTCATGGTGCAGGTATTCTGCAAGTGCTTCTGCCAAGCGATCGGCCAATGCTTGAAGCATGATCTTGCTGTAATCGTCGTGTTCTTTTTCAAAACGCTGAATATAGGTGTCTATGCCATGGATGGTTACTGCAAATGCTCCAAGATAATCCTGTTGATTGCACTCACTTGGTGCAATAAAGTCGGCCAACGATAAATTTGGTTGATCTGCCGCTTTCTTCATCTGCTGTCTTAAAAATTGCAATTTGATTTCACCTTCCTGTTTCTCATCAATTACATGTACTGTATCATTCCCATTGCTGTTTGCTGGCCAGAATCCTAATATTGCCTTTGGAGTAAGCCATTTTTCTTCTGCAATGGTAGCAAGCATTTTTGTTGCGTCTTCATAAAGCTTGGTGGCTTCTTTTCCAACAACCTCATCTTGCAGAATAGCAGGAAACTTTCCATGCATTTCCCATGCAATAAAGAAAGGAGTCCAGTCGATATAATCAATCAGTGTTTCAATATCTATATTCTCGATGCGTTTATATCCTGTAAAGCTTGGCGCCGTGAACTTTGTTGTATTCCAGTCGATTTTAAATTTATTGGAAACAGCTTTTTCGTAGCTCAATAATTCTTTGCTGTTTTTCTTATTGGCAAACTCTTCTCTCAGTTTGATGTATTCCGTCTTGATGTTTTCCAACAGTTCCTGTTTGTTCCTGTTGAGCAGGGAGCCGGCAACGGATACACTTCTGGATGCATCCAATACATGGATCACTCCATTATCGTATTGTTCTGCAATTTTTAATGCAGTATGCATTCTGGATGTTGTTGCTCCACCAATCAATAAAGGTTGTTTCATGCCTCTTCTTTTCATTTCAGAGGCCACATGTACCATTTCATCCAATGATGGGGTAATCAATCCACTGAGTCCGATGATATCCGCCTGGTATTTTTCTGCTTCGTTCAAAATTTTATCTGCTGAAACCATTACACCCAAATCAATAATCTCGTAGCCATTGCAGCCGAGTACCACGCCGACAATATTTTTTCCAATATCATGGACGTCTCCTTTCACTGTGGCAAGTAAAATTTTTCCTGCTGAAGATGCGTTTTGTTTTTCAGCTTCGATGTAGGGGGTAAGTACCGCTACACTTTTTTTCATTACACGTGCACTTTTTACCACCTGTGGTAAAAACATCTTACCCAATCCAAATAAATCACCCACCACGTTCATGCCGTCCATCAATGGTCCTTCAATTACATCCAATGGTTTAGGATATTTTTGTCTTGCTTCTTCTGTATCTCCATCAATATATTCAGTGATTCCATTGATGAGTGCATGCTTAAGACGTTCTTCTACATTTCCTTTTCTCCATTCTTCAGATCTTTCCTTTGTTCCTTGTCCCTTATCTCTAACGGTATCTGCAAAGGCAATTAATTTATCTGTCGACTCATTGTTTTCATTGTTCCTGTTGAGGATAACGTCCTCGCAAAGTTCTCTGAGCACAGGTTCGATCTCATCATACACCACCAATTGACCTGCATTTACAATGCCCATATCCATGCCTGCCTTGATGGCATGGTAAAGGAACACACTATGCATGGCCTCTCTCACATGTTCATTGCCTCTGAAAGAAAAAGACAGGTTGCTGACACCACCTGATATTTTGACCAATGGAAATTTTTGCTTCAAGGTTCTGGTCGCCTCAATAAAATCTACTCCATAATTGTTGTGCTCTTCGAGTCCGGTTGCGACTGCAAAGATGTTCAAGTCAAATATGATGTCTTGAGGAGGGAAGCCTACTTTTTGAGTAAGTATCTCAAATGCACGGGTACCAATATTTACTTTTCTTTCATATGTGTCTGCTTGTCCCTGTTCATCAAAGGCCATCACAATAACTGCTGCGCCAAAGCTTCTGCAAATGATTGCTTGCTCAATAAATTTATCTTCACCTTCTTTTAAGGAAATAGAATTGACTATACATTTACCCTGAACGCATTTTAAACCCGCTTCAATGATCGAAAACTTGGAGGAGTCGATCATGATGGGAATTTTTGCAATGTCCGGCTCACTTTGCAACAGGTTCAAGAATTTCACCATTTCAGCTTCGCCATCCAGTAGCGCATCATCCATGTTAACATCAAGAATCTGCGCACCATTTTCAACTTGCTGTCGCGCTACAGTTAAAGCCTCTTCATATTTTTCTTCCTTGATGAGGCGTGCGAATTTTTTAGAACCTGTTACATTGGTTCTTTCCCCAACATTCACAAAATTGGTTTCAGGTCTTATCACCAATGGTTCTAAGCCAGCCAATCGCATAAATGGTTTAATGTGGTATCTGGTGTTGCTCATGTTTTTACTCGTGTGTTTCTAAACTGGTTTCAACAACGGGAAGCAATCGGGGCTTAAGTTTTTTTACGTGACTGGCAATATGTTGAATATGATCAGGAGTAGTGCCACAGCATCCTCCTACAATATTGACAAATCCATTCTTGGCCCATTCTTCTATGAAACCTGCTGTCTGATGTGGTTCTTCATCATATTCTCCCATGGCATTCGGTAAACCTGCATTAGGGTAAGCTGAGGTATAACAACTGGCAATTTGTGAAAGCTCTTCAATATGCGCTCTCATCTGATTTGCGCCTAAAGCACAATTTAAGCCAATGCTCAAAGGTTTGGCATGTTCTATGCTGGTGTAAAAAGCCTCTAGTGTCTGACCGCTTAAAGTTCTTCCGGATGCATCTGTAATGGTTCCGCTGATCATCAAAGGCAGTTCAGGTATATGGGTATCTCTGAAATATTTTTTGATGGCGAAGATGGCGGCTTTTGCATTCAGTGTATCAAAGATGGTTTCAACAAGCAGTAAATCAACACCCCCTTCTACCAATGCCTTCACTTGTTCATAATAGGCCTCTGCTACTTCATCAAAGCTGATTCCTCTGAAACCAGGATTGTTTACATCTGGCGAAAGGGACAGTGTTTTATTCATTGGTCCAATTGCACCTGCTACATAGGGTCCGCCTGCATTTGCACGATCAGGATGCTTCAATTTGAATTCATCAACAGCAGCTCTTGCGCATTTAGCTGCTGCAATATTCATTTCATAGGCAAGATTACTCATGTTGTAATCTGCTAGTGAAACAGCCTGTGCATTAAAGGTATTGGTCTCGATGATGTCCGCACCTGCTTCAAGATATTGAAGATGAATTTCTTGAATGATGTGGGGTTGCGTCATGCAGAGCAAGTCATTATTTCCCTTTAGGTCGCTTTCCCAGTTTGCAAATCTTTTGCCTCTGTAATCAGCTTCCTGCAATTTGTGTCTCTGTATCATGGTGCCCATGGCACCATCAATAATGAGGATTCTTTCTTTGAGTAGGGTTGCAATGTCTTTCATGTTATGCTTAAGAGCTGCAAAGATAGTATAAATGATTGTCCAGGCAAGGCTTTCAGCAGTTAAAGACACTTTGTTTTCGATATATTTGCAGTAATATGAATCTTTCTTCTCATCTATTGGAAGCGGCTGTTAAAGAGTTCAGTAAGTTACCTGGCATAGGTAAAAAAACAGCATTGAGATTGGTATTGCATTTGTTGAAGCAGGAACAATCGGAAGTAGCTCAATTCAGTGAAACAATTGCTAGAATGCGTGAAGACATCAAGTTTTGTTCAACTTGTTTCAATATATCAGACCAAGAACAATGCACAATTTGTAAGAATGCATTAAGGAAAAGGGATATGGTTTGTGTGGTTGAAAGTATCAGGGATGTTATTGCTATTGAATCGACAGAGCAGTACAATGGTTTGTATCATGTATTGGGAGGGGTGATTTCTCCATTGGATGGTGTTGGTCCAGATCAGCTGACAATTGCCTCTTTAGCTGAAAGAGTTGTGAATGAAGGCATCAATGAAGTAGTTTTTGCGTTGAGTCCCACTATCCAGGGGGATACTACCATCTACTATATCCGCAAAAAACTCAATAAGCCTGATTTGAGGTTTACTACCATTGCAAGGGGAATTGCGTTTGGCGGTGAATTGGAATATGCAGATGAAATGACTTTGGCGAAAAGTATCCGAAACCGTTTGCCGGTTGATAGTTATATACAATAATTATTGTTCGTTGATCTGGTTCAGATCAACGAGAATTTCATTGTCCCAGTTCGCTCTTATATTAATAGGTTTTTTTCTGGCCACGACCCTCTCTGGTTGTATTTTTTTCCAATAATCTCCAGTATCCCATTTGCCATTGTTATTGAGATCAAATAGAATTTTTACTTCATAATCACCAGGTTCAAATAATTTGACCCTGTACCGGTTTTTGATAAGCGACTGCTTTAGAAAAGTTTTCGAGTTTTTATTGAGAAATACAATCGGGTGAAGTGTAGAGTCAAAGTTTTCAATTTTTAAATCAACACTTCCATAATCCGACTCTTTTTTAGCATTAAAGGAAAGTGTATCTGTTTTGAGTATGGCATTGTCTAAAGTATCGGATGCTGCATCTTTTTGAATGATCAGGTTATACTTTGCACCTTCTTTCCATGCTGTTTTGATAGTAATTTTTTTATTAGTCGTGTCTTTTGAAATGGAGAAATTAGGAATGGCCTTGAATTCAAAATCGGTTAATTGTACCTTGGTGCTATCAAATGTCTTAAGTGGATGCTCAGAGGTAAAGATGAGATCAGATAACAAGTCTTGACGTCCACCATCAAAGTTGTTTGAAAATCTCAAGCGCCGGTCTTCAGTTTTCTTTGCAGTCTGCTTGGTAGCAGGTTTTTTTATTATGGTTGTATCAATTCTTTCTGCCTCAAATGCATAAAGGACAACACTTGTATCAATTCCAACAATTATGGTATTCTCCATAAAAGCAATCAACTCGCTAGGTTGATCATATTTTCTATCGCCATTCTGGTCTTTGATTGCAAAAAGATTATAAACACCAGGTTTGAGATTCCTGAACAAAAAACTGCCATCTCCTTTCAATCGTGAAAAATACCGTGGTTTTGCGTTTGTAACAGCCGAATCATCAAGGTTGTTGTGCAGTACTGCAACCAAGGTGCTATCAATTAAACCTGTTTCTGCAATAAATACTTGTCCCGTAAAAAATGCGGAATCAATGAATTCACCAGTTGAAAATGCGTAGTTGAAATTCTTAAGAATGTTGCCTTCGTTTACATCTTTAATAGATTCACCAAAATCAATGGAGTAGGTGGTGTTGGGTTCCAGTGTATCTTTTATTTTGATGGTAATGGTCCGGAGTTTACCATCTGCATTGGGGTTGATTTTAGGAATAGGTGAGTAGGTTATTTTTTCAAATGGGTTATCGAGTGTGATGTATTCATCAAAATATAGTGTGATGCGATCCGACTTAAAATTTTTGGCATTGACCTCTGGAATGGCCATCACCAGTTTTGGTGGTATAGAGTCTTTGGGGCCACCTGTGGGAGCAACTTGTTGTCCGCATGAAACCAATAAAACTGCTAACGCAAATACTAAATAAATTTTGTTCATCGCTCTGCAAAGTTAAATCATTCCTTTTCAGTTCATTCCACTGATTTGATCAAATCAATCCTTCCTCTTCCTCTGTTTCAATCACTTCGAGTTTATTGGTTTTTACAAAGTTACACCAGTGGCAATCTTCTTTGCCGCAGCCTTTGTAGAATTCGCGCGACTGTATCTTGTCCCATACCAATACAATTTGTGCCCTAACTAAATCTGTATCTTCTTTCGTAATTTCTACTTTTTGAGATTTAATTTCTTTTTT
The DNA here is from genome assembly GCA_046303455.1 of Chitinophagaceae bacterium. Lineage (GTDB taxonomy): Bacteria > Bacteroidota > Bacteroidia > Chitinophagales > Chitinophagaceae > Pollutibacter. The sequence continues at coordinate 18,120 of JBKCGF010000299.1, forward strand.
GGCATTGGGTTCAATAAAATCAAACTCTGTACTCCTTACCTGATACTTTCCTTGTTCGCTATTATCAATCAACACTTTATAAAAAACTGCCTGACGCCAGTAGTCGCCACCATTTGGTGGATCAAGTTCAGGGTTCTTTAATTTCTTAATTGCATTGTCTGGATTACCGGTCTTGTAATCAACCACATTCACAAAGTGACCATCAAATTCCATTTTATCAATCTTTCCCTTGAGTGGAACACCATCAACCATAACATTTCTGATGTTGCGTTCTACAGAAACAATTTTATTGAAATGATTTATTCTCTTGTTGTAGTATTGTTCAAGCACCTCTTTGCCATACTCCATCCTGCGTTCAAACTCCTCTTTGGTGAAGGATTCTCGGTGTCTGTACATATAGCTAATGAAGTCATCAATGACGATTTCTTTTTTAGGGAAATCTTTATTGGGATGCTCCTTCATTCTGTTGAACATCATTTCAAGTGCATGGTGAACGGCTGATCCAAATTCAAGCGTTTCGTTTTTCGGAGAAGGAATACGAATCAGGTTGCGGTAGTAAAATTCAAGTGGACAATTCAGGTAATTGTTCAAGGCAGTAACGTTCATGGTAAACTTGTCGAGTGCCTTATCGATAATATCTGATTCCATCTTATCAATCACAGGCTCATGTGTCGATAATAGACGAACGAGGTTAAAGGTTGCTATTTCTTCTTCCTGCAAAACAACCTGTTCTTCGGCAAAAGGATGATTGGATTTCAATTCTTCAATAAACATGCTGGCTTCCATCTCTTTGCCATCTTCCTTGAACTTGGCATATGAAATGGTAAGGTGTTTTTCTGCTCTTGTTAGTGCCACATAAAAAAGTCTTCTGAGCTCTTCGTGTTTATCAGCTGCGGCATTGGCAACAAACAACGTATCTGGAAGTGAATAACCTCGACTATTCGCTTTTTTACTTTCCCAGTAATTGGCATTGCAACCAGCAAAAAATACATGCTCATATTCTAAGCCTTTCGAACCATGTGCAGTAAGCAGGTTGACACCCTTTTCGCTGCCTCCTACTTGTACAATCGGAAGTTTGATTTCTTCCGCTTTCATCATTTTGATGACCTTTACAAACTTTCTTAAATCAAGCGTATGGTCTTTTTTTGTTTCATTTTTCATGAAATCAAAAAATGAAGTCAGAACCTGCAACTGCCAGTGGTGATCTTGTGCACGCATAATCACACCCAGTAGGCCTGTATCTCTGATGATTTTTTCAAGCAGTTGTTGTAATGTGGTATTGTTAATAGATCCAATGAAGGATTCAATCAGTTTGCCTGTTTGTGAGAGTTCATCTGATATGTTTTTTTCAAATAGTGATCCGGCAATTTTATTGGTTTTTTCATCAATGATTCTTCTGAAGCCGGATCCTTCTTTCTTATACAATCTTTCGTTATTCTCTATACTGAGTTTTGCAATTTCAATGGGTTGTATACTGAACCAGTCGAAGTGTAAAATTTCAAACAACATCTCATCACCACTGAATGGCGCATCCATTTCAGCATCCAGGTATTCAAAAAACAGAATGATTTTTTTAATGAGTGGGAGCGCTAAGAGGTCGAGATTGCGTTTACTGAAATAGTTGATCTTTTTACATTGAAGAAATTCTGCAATTTCTTCTCCGTATTTATTTTCTTTGTAAATGACTGCAATCCGCTTAGGGTCTGTCCCACTTTTAATAAGCTCCTCAATAGATTGAGTAATCCCAATCATCTCTTCTCTTGGTGTTTTGTAGGCCTTGATGACAGGAAATTCAGTGATGCCTTGCAATTCTTTTTTTCCGGCTGTCAGCACTTTAGACAAGCCCTCAATATGTTTGATTAAGCGTTCCTGGTTAGCGTCGATCAAAGATTTTGAAACATCAAGAATCGGCTGAACAGATCTGTAATTTTCAGCAAGCATGATGGTCTTGATGTTCGGATATTTCTGCAAGAAGCGAAGCATATTATCTACGCTTGCTCCCTGAAACCTGAAAATCGATTGGTCGTCATCGCCTACAACAAAAAGATTGGGTTCATCCCAATAGCTAACAAGCAACTCCACGAGTTTATTCTGTGTTCCGCTGGTGTCCTGGTATTCATCCACCAATACATATTGAAATTGCTCCTGGTATTGCGCCAATAATTCTCTTTTTTCTTCAAAAGCTTTGATCACCCAATTGATCATGTCGTCGAAATCATATCTTTTTCGATCAATCATTTTCTTTTGGTATTTCTCAAATTCATCAACGGCTGCAGCGAGTTTAGCCATTTTGACTTTCTCTACATTTACTTTGTCTTCTTTTATGTCTCCTGCATTGAATTGCTGATACTTTTTTTTATAAATAAACTCATCACGCAAGGGAAGACTTTCTAAATAGCTGGTAATACCTTCTTTGATTACATCAGGCGACCAACCTTCTCTTTTCATGATGCTGAAAAAGTAAAGCAGGTTTTGAGATTCATAATAAACATCCCCTCGGTATCTTTTTAAAGGGTTTCCTTTTTTAAATTGATCAATCAGTTCGCGTACCAGGGCTATGGATTCCAATTCAGAAATCGGATCCATGCTGTTCTTATCGAAATGTGATAGGTTGTCTTGAATGACCTGGTTGCAGAAAGAGTGATAGGTGTGGATGTTGACTTTGTAGGCATCGGGACCAATCATTTTGATCAGGCGTTTGCGCATGGCGATTGCGCCTGAATCGGTATAGGTCATGCACAAAATGTTTTCCGGACGCGTATCAGTTTCCAATAAAATTTTTCCAATTCGAATGGCCAAAATCTGTGTCTTACCTGTGCCAGGTCCTGCTATCACCATAACTGGTCCTTCAGTGGTGTCGACTGCTTGTTTTTGTGCTGTATTTAAAGAGGCATATTCTTTCTCAAAAATGTTTTCCATGTGAGGCCCTTAGTGGTGCTCAAATTTAGTCATTCATGTTAGAACAACTAGGCTAAATAGATGTTAATCCAGTGTATGGCAGTTTATAAATTACAAAAGACACAATTTATTCCGGTGAGTTTGGATGAGGCATGGGACTTTTTCTCTCATCCCAAGAATCTGGCAGTAATGACCCCCGATTACCTCAATTTGAAGTTTACGAATGAGTTGTATGGTGAAGAAATGTACCAGGGGCAAGTAATGACCTATAATGTTAAACCTGTTTTGGGGATTCCAATGTTCTGGATGACGGAGATTACCCATGTAGTGCCCAAGAAATTTTTTGTCGATGAACAGCGCTTCGGCCCCTATGCCCTTTGGCATCACCAGCATCATTTTAAAGAAGTTGAAGGTGGCGTGGAGATGACCGACTTAATACATTACAAAGCTCCATTGGGATTTCTTGGAGATATAGCTGTTGCCTTGTTCATCAAAAAACAACTGGAAGGCATCTTCGAATTCAGAAAGAAGAAGGTTGTGGAGTTATTCGGCCATTAACTATACCCTAATCCCTTTTCCCTGCTCCCTATTTATCTACCCCGGCATCCTCGAGATATACTTCTCGATCTGCTTGATCTGGTCAACCACTTGAGCAGTTGTTGGTTTCTGTGCTTTTGCTCTTTTGAAGAAATCTTTTGCAGCCCTGAACTCTCTTTTTTGCATCATGATCTGACACATTTGCAAGTTGGCCATTGCTGCACTTTCTTTATCAGGGATACCAGATTTTAGTGCTTGTCTGATAAGACTTTCGCCTTCTTTCATATTGCCTTTTTGCATGGCCATCATACCCAACTGTAGTTTGTTGGCGCCTTCTGCTTCTTTCATGGGTAGCCCAAGATCCAGACTTTTTCGCATGTGCTTTTCAGCTGAGTCGAAATCCTGTTTGGTCATGGCAATATTCCCTTTCAGGGTATAGTAAACAGAGCGAATAGGTTTATAAAGCAGGTTAGGGAATTGAATACCATTCAATATTTTTTCAGCACCTTCAAAATCACCTTCTTCCAGGTATTCCTGAATTACACGAAGTGGTCCGATGAAAAAATGCGTAAATATGGAGAGGACTGCTATCAGGTAAAGGGTTAATGAAGGCCAGAAACCCCAAAGTATATTTGCTACAATGGCAAGTGCCAGTGTCACAATACCGATAACAAGGCGGTATTTAATATAAAAGTTATACAATTTCATAGTAGGCAAAGATAAGGAAAGCAAAGCCTATCCAATAATTCAATAAATTTATTCAATAAAATCTTGCCATGAAAAAAGTTTACTATGTGGGCGACTGGGCTATATTGACTGGACCAGTATTTGCTGAAACGCCTTTTCATCATAGTCCGAAAGGATTGGAAATCTTCAATTACGGTGTTTGGTTAAAAGATGCATTGGAGAAGGA
>JBKCGF010000300.1:0-3204 GCA_046303455.1 Chitinophagaceae bacterium
ATTCGTCAAGTTGCATAATAAGTAATAGGTATCCACAAGAAGTTCGGGGCGAACCATTAATGGAACAAGTTTTTAACACTTTGTTCCATTAGCGGTTTGTCCCTTTTTTTTTTATAAAAAGGGGTTAGTTTTGTTAGATGGACCCTAATTTGATCACAGAGTTACAATCCGCTGAGGCATTGTCTTTTGAGGCTTTCAAAACGGCAGTGATCAATGATTATAAAATAGCCTTTGAAAGTAGGCAAGCCAGTTTGTTGGGTAGGAAAGAGGTATTGACTGGCAAAGCCAAGTTTGGCATTTTTGGAGATGGAAAAGAAGTTCCACAAGTAGCCATGGCCAAGTTCTTTATGCCTGGTGATTTTTGTGCGGGTTATTACCGTGATCAGACTTTTGCATTTGCTACCGGTATTGCAACTATTAATGAGTTTTTCTCGCAGTTGTATGCAGATCCTAATCCCAATCACGATCCTCATAGTGCAGGTAGACAAATGAATTCTCATTTCTGTTCTCCCTTTGTTGATGAAGAGGGAGAATTTCTGGATTTGGCAAATAGAAAAAACCTGGCTGCTGGAATTGCACCAACAGCGGGACATATGCCAAAGGCCTTTGGGTTGGCATATGCTTCTAAAGTGTATAGAAATGTTTCAGTGCTGCAAAACGAAACTCAGTTTTCAAAAGATGGAAATGAAGTTTGTTTTGCAACAATTGGTGATGCTTCAACCAGTGAAGGACATTTTTGGGAAACAATGAATGCTGCATCTGTAAGCCAGGTTCCTTTAGCTGTTTTTGTTTGGGATGATGGGTTTGGTATTTCAGTACCAAAGGAATTGCAAACCGTAAAAGCTTCTATTTCTGAAGCACTATCTGGTTTTGAAAAATCAAGGACTTCAAATGGGATATACATTTATAAGGTAAAGGGATGGGATTATGCACAAATGTGTGAAGTATTTGAGGAAGGTATTACAATTGCAAGAAATGAGCATACTCCGGTTCTGTTTCATGTAGAAGAGTTGACTCAGCCGCAGGGTCATTCAACTTCTGGAAGCCATGAACGCTATAAAACACCAGAGCGTTTACAGTGGGAAAGAGAGTGGGATTGTCTTCCTAAATTCAGAACATGGATTCTTGAAAATGCATTGGCATCTGAGCAAGAAATGATATCACTTGAAGAGTCATCAAGGGCTTATGTTATGCAATGCCGACAAGAAACATGGAAGTTGTATGATGGTCCAATTCAAGAACAAAAAACAAAAACACTTCAACTGATTTCAGAGCTATCTGCACAGGATGAAACTGGTCGTATTGAAAAATTTTATCAAGAATTACTGAGCAATACGGTTCCTTTCAGAAGAGATGTTATGTCTGCATTGAAAAAGACGATATCTATTCTTAAAGGGAAAAATGTTACACATGCAGTGGAGGCTTACTACGAAAGTTTGCTGGCTGAAAGCAAAACACTTTTCAATTCGCATTTGTATTTTAATGAGGAAGCACCATACGCAGTTGCTGAATTACCTGATGGACTTATTCAACACGATGGACCTACTCAAAATGGGTATGAAATACTCAATAAATATTTTGATGAGTTATTTGCTACCAATAATAAAGTAGTAGCATTTGGAGAGGACCTTGGTAAAATTGGTGATGTCAATCAGGGGTTTGCAGGTTTGCAGCAAAAATATGGTACAAGCAGAATCTTTGATACAGGTATTCGTGAGTTGACGATAATGGGTCAGGGTGTGGGAATGGCAATGCGAGGACTAAGACCTATTGCTGAAATTCAATATTTAGATTATCTGCTTTTTGGCTTACAGATTCTAAGTGATGATGCAGCAACACTGCATTTCAGATCGACTGGAAAACAGATTGCACCAATCATTGTAAGAACAAGAGGTCATCGATTGGAAGGTATATGGCACAGTGGTTCGCCAATGGGATTGATGATAAATACTTTGAAAGGTTTTCATGTTTGCGTGCCCCGAAATATGGTTCAAGCCATTGGATTTTACAATTCACTGTTGGAAGGTAAAAATCCAGGTATTGTTGTGGAATGCCTCAATGGATATCGTCTCAAGGAAAAAACACCTTCAAGCCTGCTTGAATACAAACTTCCATTCGGCATTCCTGAAGTAGTTAGAGAAGGAAATGATATTACAATTGTGTCTTATGGTTCAACACTTCGGATAGTAGAAGAAGCTGCTGATTTCCTAGCAGAGCAGGGTATTGATTGCGAGGTTGTTGATGTACAGACTTTGTTGCCTTTTGATATCCATCACAAAATTGTTGCATCACTGAAAAAAACAAGTCGCATTTTATTTGTTGATGAAGATGTTCCAGGTGGAGCTACTTCATTTATGTTTTCAGAAGTGATGGACAAACAAGGTGGTTATCGTTGGCTGGATGCAACACCTAGAATTCTCTGTTCACAGTCGCATCGACCCACCTATGGAAGTGATGGTGATTATTTCTCAAAACCAAATCTGGAAGATATCATCAGCAAAGTAGAAGAAATGATTGCTGAGTAAATTAATCCAGCAATCTCCTTTTGTATTTTGACTCATTCATGATACATGATTTGGCTTTGCCAAACCAATTGTATCGGTTCTTTCCAATTACCTTGTAGCAGTAATCACGAATAAAAGTTGGGACTATCTTAAATACGTAAAATAAATTCCAGGGGAAAGGCAGTTCCCGGATAATATTCAAAATTGCGGTTGATTTATAATAGACCTTCTCATTGTTGTAAAAAACGACAGAGGCGTCTACATCAGCAAATTCGGGGATGTTTAATATTTTTGCAGTTATACCACCCAATGGTGCAAATTTCAATTTTTGTTTCCTATCTGCTTTGATGAGAAAACTAACTGTTCTATTGCAAAGTGCACATTCTCCATCGTAAAATACAATACGATGGTTGGAGAAATTTTGCATGTGCAACCTAAATTATTTGAGATTGTGGAATACTTTTTGGACATCTTCGTCTTGTTCCAGCTTGTCGATCAGTTTAAGCACTTCCTGTGCTTTTTCTTCATCTACTTCAACTGTAGTAACGGGAATCCATTCAACTTCTGCACTTAATGGGTTGAGGTTTTTTTCTTCAAGTGCTTTTTGCATGTTGCCGAAGTCGCCAAATGCGCAACGCAAAACCAATACTTCTTCACCAGTATCATTTGTGCTTTCACCCAATTCTTCAAGTCCGAAATC
>JBKCGF010000301.1:0-1703 GCA_046303455.1 Chitinophagaceae bacterium
ATAATATAGATCCAAACAAAACGCTAAGCCTTCCTTTTTTATCACCAAGTACACCCCATACTATCCCCCCAATTAATCGACCGATCATCTGCCAGTTGATCACCTTGGCACTGGCTTCCAGCATAGCAATATTTTCATCTGCAACACCAATGCCTATTAGTGAAGGCTTTCTTACTATAGAAAACAAGAGCAGTTCGTAGATATCTACAAAGTAGCCTAATGCAGCTATTATAATAGTTAAAATTAATTTCTTGTCATTGATCTGCAACTGTTGGTTTTGGTCTGAACTCATAATTAAATGTAATGAATTCTTAAACATATAAAATAGATCAATAGGGAAAAAGCTTTGGATTGCATCCAAATAAAATTATCTTGTAGAACAAAACTAACTGTACATGATTGCCAAAGCTTTTTCGCCTGAAAATAGATCCAGGAGTTTTTTGATTCTGGTGGCTTCACTAGGATATTTTGTAGACATCTATGATTTGTTGATTTTTTCCATAGTAAGAGAACCCAGTTTAAAAGCACTGTTGGTGCCTGATGCTGAAATTGTAGATGTCAGTGCAAAAATTCTCAACTGGCAAATGTTTGGCTTGTTGTTGGGGGGCATTATCTGGGGGATAATGGGAGATAAAAAAGGAAGGCTTAGCGTTTTGTTTGGATCGATACTCTTGTATTCTGTTGCAAACTTCATCACTGGTTTTGTTCAGACTGTTGATCAATATGCAGCTTTGAGGTTTACTACCGGTATTGGATTGGCAGGTGAATTGGGTGCAGGGATTACCTTGGTTTCAGAGATGATGCCAAAAAGTAAAAGAGGAATCATGACTAGTTTTATCACTGGTGTTGGTGTGTTTGGTGCAGTACTGGCCTTTTTGATTTTTGATCTTACTAAAGATTGGAGATTGTGTTATATGATTGGGGGTGGTTTGGGTATTCTTCTGTTGTTGTTGAGAGTAAGTGTTTCCGAGAGTGCCATGTTTAAAAAAGTGGCAACACATGTAGAAAGAGGAAATTTGCTTAAGCTCTTTACCACACCTGCATTAGTAAAGAAATATGTGCTGGCAATTTTAGTGGGAATTCCATCCTGGTTTATTGTAGGCATTTTGATTACACTGAGTAACAGGTTTGCCATGGAGTTGTACGAAGGAAGTGCAGTGGTTGCTGGAGCTTGTGTGATGTATGGATACATTGGTAATGCCATGGGGGATATTACAGTGGGAATGATTAGTCAGTATTATCAGAGCAGAAAGAAGGCATTGTATTTTATGTATGCAGCTTGTATCCTTGCTGTGTCTTTCTATTTTAGTCCGTTGAATAACTCAGACACTACAATGTATTGGTGCTGCTTCTTCCTCGGTTATGCCTCTGGTTTCTGGGCGATTATTGTCACCATGGGTGCAGAACATTTTGGGACTAACATGAGAGCAACAGCAGCTACAACCATACCCAATATGGTTAGGGGTTCTTTACCATTGATGAATATGCTCTTTAATGGTTACTTCATTCACTCTTTGCAATGGTCAATGGTGAAAAGCGGAATATTTACCGGAATAATTGTAATTGGCATAGCATTGGTTGCTTTGTACAAAACGGAGGAGACTTTTCACAAGGATTTGGATTATTTGGAGGAGTAGAGAGTAGGGAATAGGGAGTAGGGAATAGGGATTAGGGAATAGGGATTAGGGAATAGGGTATAGTAG
>JBKCGF010000302.1:0-1595 GCA_046303455.1 Chitinophagaceae bacterium
TTCCAATGCCTGCTCACCATAATCAGGTTGAGAAATCAGCAGGTTATCTACATCCACACCGAGTTTTTTTGCATAAGCACTATCAAAAGCATGTTCTGCATCTATAAATGCACACATTCCGCCTTTTTTCTGTGCTTCAGCAATAACATGTGTAGCAATGGTGGTCTTTCCAGAACTTTCTGGTCCGTATATTTCTACAACCCTCCCTTTAGGAAGACCCCCAATACCAAGGGCAGCATCCAATCCTATTGAACCCGTAGAAATCACTTCAATTTGAGCCTCTCCTTTTTCATTCATCATCATCACACTTCCCTTGCCATAATCCTTCTCAATCTTGTCCAGCGTGAGTTTGAGCGCTTTCAGTTTTTCATTATTTGACATAATAGTTGAATTTTAAGACGGTAAAGGTAGGGGAATAATTTATATAAAACTAATAATTTTAGCATTTTTTCCACTAATATTTTTAGTGTTTTTCACAAAAAAACCCTGCTATTTAGACAAATAGCAGGGTAGCATGAGAAAACAAACATATTTTTCGGCAAGCTAAAGCCGACAAAAATCAAGTCAATATTATAATAAAAATTTCAAATCAACCCAAATAAATATGCACAGTCCTGTACATTACTTAAATGATTGGGTCAATGTTGACAAATATTATATGTTAATACCCGCTGTTTTTTATATTTGCGTATCGATAAATCCTAAATCACTGCATCATGAAAATCAACGCACTTATTGTTGCCTTATTGATGGGAAGCACACTTGTTTCCTGTGTAAGTTCTAAAAAATTTCAAGCTCTAACAGATCAGTATGGTAAGCTGAACAATGAATTGGTAGCTGCACAAAAAGAAACGAAAGCTTGTCGCGACGAAAAAGCTGAAGCAGATCGTCAGAGAGCTATTGCAGATGCGCAACGTGAAGCACAGCTCGCTGCAATGAAAGAACAGGTTGAGTTTTTGAAGAAAAACAACAACCAGGCATTGAAGCAATTGGAAGATCTTTCTGTGATTTCTTCTTCACAAGCAGAGAGCATCAAAAAATCATTGGATAACATTGGTTCTAAAGATGCATACATTCAATCTATTCAGCAGGCAGCTGCTCGTAAGGATTCTTTGAACATGGCATTGGTGATGAACCTTAAAGGTGCTATTGGAGATTTGAACGACAAAGATGTAAATATCAAAGTTGACAAGGGTGTTGTTTATGTTGATATTTCTGATAAAGTATTGTTCAAGACTGGAAGCTTTGATTTGAGCGATAGAGCCAAGACTGTTCTTGGAAAAGTTGCATTGGTATTGAAGAACCAGCCAGATATTGAATTCATGGTTGAAGGCCATACAGATAATGTTGCTATGAATGGTAACAAAGAGTTGCAAGACAACTGGGATTTGAGTGTGAAGCGCGCGACTACCATCGTTCGTATGTTCCAAAAGCAATATGGCATGGAGCCATCTAAGATGGTTGCAGCTGGTCGCTCTGAATATCAGCCAATAGCGGATAATTCAACAGAAGACGGACGTTCTCAGAATCGCCGTACAAGAATTGTAATCCTTCCTCAGTTGGATCAGTTCTTTAAGTTGTTGGAGAAGAAGTAG
>JBKCGF010000303.1:0-1471 GCA_046303455.1 Chitinophagaceae bacterium
ATCTATATCCAACATAGCAATGCTTCCCGTATCATGTGAAGGAGCAAAATTTCTGCCTTCACCATTGAACTCTGTGAAACCTCTAGAAGCCAACAATGCTTTAAATGGATTGGTCTTCCCTTCAAAAGGATAGGGGTCGCCTGGACCAATACTTCCGTCGTTCATGTTTGGATTGATCTGGCTTGCTCTCAGTTTTGCATATTCTTTACTGAGTAATCCCTTCATTGGAATCTGAGAAGAAAAATAAGGATCACCATAATAAAAATCACGATCGGCAAATGCCATACTCATGGCCTGGTATACAGTATGAATGTATTGTGTGCTGTTATAGCCCATCGACTTCAAATCGAAATTCTCAAGAATGTTTAAAGCTTGTAACATAGCGGGGCCTTGCGTCCACGGTTGTAGCTTGTAAACATCAATGCCTTTGTAGTTGACCATTGTTGGTTCTTCTTCCAATGGTTTCCATTTGGCTAGATCGGCTTTGGTGATTAATCCACCTTGCTCCTGTGCGCCTCTAACAAATTCATCAGCAATATCGCCTTCATAGAACCTGTCGTATGCAGCCTTAATTGCAGCTTTCCGTGTTGCTCCTTTTTTCAATGCAGCTTGCTCAGCCTCTACCATTTTAGTAAGCGTGGCCAGCAAGTCTTTCTGTACAAAAATTTCACCTGCTTCTGGAGCTTCTCTTTTTTCACCTAAATGTGGAAGAAAAACTGCTTTGCTGTAAGGCCATTCTTTGATTCTTTGCTTTCCTCTCTCAATACTATTTGCAGTTTGCGCATCAATAGGATAACCAGCAGCCATTTGCATGGCGGGTGCAAGAACATCCTTGAGGCTCAATGTACCGTATTCAGCAAGCATGTGACAAATACCTCCCGGTGTACCAGGTGTTGTTGCTGCTAGCGGTCCATATTCTGGTGGAAAATTATATCCTTTGCTTTTGAAATATTCAGGTGTAGCACCAGTAGGCGCAACGCCCATGGCATTGATGGCGATTACTTTTTTTGTCTTTGGATTATAAATCAATGCCTGTGTTTCTCCACCCCAGCTCAATACATCCCACATGGTACAAGTAGCAGCAAGCATGGCACATGCTGCATCAACAGCATTTCCACCTTTGTTGAAAATAGTTGCACCGGCAGTAGCTGCCATCGGCTTACCCGTTATCGCCATCCATTCTTTACCATGTAAGGGGGGCTTTTGTGTTTGCTGTGCTTTTGTATTTAAAATTCCAATAGTGAGCAATGCAAGTAGCGACCATGAAATTCTTTTCATCTCTGAGTAATTTTTATTGTCCTTTATAGATCTTTCCTTTTTTCATTACCAAATCTACTTTTTGTAGCAGATTGATGTATTTCAACGCATCTCCTTTAACAGCAATGATGTCAGCTTGTTTACCAACACTGACTGTCCCTACTTTTTTATCAACACCCATGAATACCGAAGGCCAGTAGGTTGCTGATTTAAT
>JBKCGF010000304.1:0-4713 GCA_046303455.1 Chitinophagaceae bacterium
CATCTAGATCAATTGATACTTCAATCTCATTTATCAATGCTAATGATTTTCCAGTCTTAAAAGTAAAACAAATTAATAATGATAACCTCAATAAAACTCCTGCTCAGCCAAATTACCTACAAGTTACCTATAGGCCTGTTCCTGAGGGAACAATTGTACCAACAACCTTCACTTCATTTAAGGATACTGTTGAGACTGGTGAAAAGATAAGGTTATCATCTGGTTTTAGAAATATAAGTGACGTAGCTTTTGATAGTGTAAAGGTAATAATGACCGTAACAGATGAGACAAATCAAACTAGACTTGTTTATGATCAAAAGCGAAGGCCTATAGCAGTAGGGGACTCTATTGTTGTAGATTATCTACTAGATACTAAAGATATAAAAGGCACGAGCTCTGTGTTCGTTAATTTCAATCCAGATTTTGCTCAACCGGAGCAATACCTCTTTAATAACTATCAGACCATACCACTTTCTGTCACTCCTGATAAAACACCTCCTAATCTGGATGTCACTTTTGATGGGGTAAGAATTCTGAATAAAGATATAGTCAGTGCAAAGCCTTTTATTGTCATGACACTGAAAGATGATTCACGTTTTCTGGCTTTAAATGATACTTCTTTATTTACCATTAGGCTAAAAATGCCAGATGGCACTTTGAAAAATGTAAGATTCGACGGGGATACCCTCAAGTTTATTCCTGCCTCCTTAGATGCTGTTGGAAAAGAAAATGCTGCAACTGTTCATTACCGTCCTCATTTGTTGCAGGATGGTGAATATGAATTGATTGTTTATGCAAAAGACAGAAGTAATAATGCTTCAGGCACAATTGACTATAGTGTGGCATTTGAGGTAGTTAATAAATCGATGATATCCAATTTGCTAAATTATCCGAATCCGTTTACAACCTCAACTGCTTTTGTCTTTACATTGACAGGCTCAGAACTTCCTACGCAGTTCAGGATTCAAATCATGACTATTACTGGTAAGATTGTAAAGGAGATTAATAAAGATGAACTTGGTCCATTAAGAATTGGTAATAATATCACTGAATACAAATGGGATGGAAGAGATCAGTTTGGGCAGCCATTGGCAAATGGAGTATATCTGTATAGGGTTGTGGCTGATATGAATGGAAAGAAAATTGATAAACTAAATACAGGGGTATATAATACTGACAAGTATTTCAAGAGTGGATATGGTAAAATGTATCTTATGCGTTAATTTAAAATATGTCAAATACTGCCCATTCGCTTGAATTTCAATTGGCGTTAAGTTGTTCTGCGCTTGACAAAAAATGGGTATTTGAAGTTTTAAGGAAAGCAGAAACCACATCTGATTTTAGAGAAAGTTATTTTTTACTTCTGCTTAAAAGACACCATTTGTCTGAATTAGCTTACCAGACTCTATATGGGAATACTTTTTTTTCTGAAAAATTTCATGTGCAACTTAAACAGCAGGCTGAGTTAAATCAATTAAAGTCCATTAAAGGCTTGGCAATCCAGGTTAAGCTACAGGAGTATTTTAATTCAAACGAAATTGATTCTATATTTTTAAAAGGCATACTCATTTCTCATCTTTATTACGGTGATATTGCTAAGCGAAACTTAGTTGATATAGATGTTTGGGTCCCTGAAGATCAATTTGATGAAGTGAAATTATTCTTGGAAAGTTTAGGTTATTCAAGTGTGATATCTCAATATAAATGGAATCAAGCACAGTTGAGGTATCTTCATAATTGCAATCATGATGAAATATTTATTCATCAAACTGATCGAGCTGCTCCAGTATTAGAATTGCATTGGAAATTGAGAAATGCTTTGGGGAATTTCATGTTTGATCCGGTAAAAGATCAGCATAGATTAATACAAATTGACTTAGGGGGTGTTCAATTTTCAGTATTTAATCATATTGATCAATTTATATTTCTTTGTGTTCACGGGGCAGAACATGGATGGTTTAAGATTAAGTGGTTAATCGACTTATTTCACTTGGTAAAAACTGTTGATCTTGACTGGACCAGAATAGTTACTCGTGCAAAAGAGCTTAGTTCACTAATCGAGGTTAGATTGGCATGCAAACTTTTAGAAGAGTTTTATGGGTTAATATTATCTGAAGAACCCTTGCTAAACAGATTGACTTTGACAGATAAATTACGAATGCGCTATATTAGGCATTTGATTAGCTATGATGGTGCATTTTGTGATAGTCAAAGGGAAAAATTCTTGAATGTACTCTATACGCTTTCTCTTAATCGAAGGTTCATAATTCCTAAGGAACTTCTTTTAAAGAATCTTACAAACACAACTGATTGGCTAACTTTGCCTTTACCAAGAAATTTATTTTTTCTATATTTTCCATTACGTCCGTTTTTGTGGTTGCATAGAAAGATTAAATCCAAATTGTCTTAATCATGTATTATTACTGGGCATACGGCTTGACAATAAAAAGTGAGATGGAATTTCCAGAATTATTGGCATTACCAGAAAATGAATTTAATGATATAGAACTTGTTTGTGGTATAGCTCCAGAACACAATCAGGAAAATTTGCATGATGTCAAGAAGAATATCTATATATCGTCAGATGCTTATAAGCTCATCTTACCTGATGTAGCTACTTATTGGGCCGAGAATGGTAATAGCATTATTATTCAACCTGTATTGCTTGCAGATAGGAGTAAGGTGAGGTTGTTTTGTTTATCGAATGTTTTTGCCGCCATTCTAAACCAACGAGGTATTATACCTATTCATGCTGCAGCGCTGAAAGTAAATAATAGGCTGGTATTGATTTGTGGACATTCGGGAGCAGGAAAATCTACACTTGTTGGCGATTTAAAGTCACGAGGTTTTAGTGTTTTCTCTGATGATGTTTGTGTTCCTGAGACTAATTTAAGTAATCAAATATTGATGTATTCATCATACCCAATGATGAAATTCTGGGATGAAACTATAAAACGATTGCCAAATCTAGGTGAACCAGATGTTCAATTGCGTCCAGATGTAAACAAGTTTGGATTTTATTTTCATGAGCAATTTGATAATTCACCAAAACAGCCAGTTTTGGTTTTTTTTCTTGAAAAATTAGAAGATTTGCAACAGGTTGAAGTGCAAGAAGTAAAAGGGTTTAAGCTTTTTCAATATTTAGAATCAAACGCTTATCGAGGTGAATATTTAGGTGCTTTTGATTTAAGGGAAAAGCACTTTGACTTTTTTTCAAATTTAGCTAATCAACTGAGGGGCTTTGTTATAAAAAGGCCTAAAGGAGAGGATTCAATTGATTATATTACGGACGTAGTTTTTGAAAAAATTAATCAGCAGTTTTCATATGAGTAAACGGTTTGTACAAAATAAAAAAATCATACAATCAACAATAGGTGGTGAAGTTGTTATGATGGATATGGATTCCGGTTTCTATTTTGGAATGAATGGAGTCGGCTCTGTTATTTGGCGTCATTTGTCCAATGAAATTACTTTAGATGATTTAATAAGCAGATTGATGAGTGAGTTTAAAGTAAATAAACAAACTTGTGAGGCTGATACAATTGAGTTCCTGGATAGTTTGCTGGAACGGAATATTATAAGAGTGGTTGAATGAAAGAAAAATCCATTCGTGATATTTTATTTTTTTTTGAAGCTTGGCTTTTTCTCAATATTGCCAAGTTGATGATTTTATTTTTTCCATTTAAAAAAATTGCAGGTAAAATTGGTGTTCCACAATTTGAAACAGAACATGAAAATCAAACGAATGAAACTGTTGTAGAGGTTCAAATTGCTGTAAGACGGGGCGTCAAGTTTGTATTTTTTTCAAGTAAATGTTATGATCAGGCATTGGCATCAACATTTATGCTAAAGCGGAGAAATATACCGTCCACGATATATTTTGGTTTAAATAAGTTTGATCGTCAATTATCTGCTCATGCATGGGTCAGGTGCAATCGGGTTATTGTTTCAGGTAAAAAGGGATATGAAAAGTACACTCCTGTGGCTTGGTTTGGTACAAAACCCAAATAATTGTTTCTGATAATAGCTTCGTAATTTTATATATGAGTGGTTTTTTTGGGGTGTTTAGTCCCGGAGGAAATATAGATAAAGTGGCATTTGACCAAATGCAAAAAGCAATTCATCGAGAGGGGTATGATGAACTGGAAACCCATGTCGACGATTGTATTTCAATGGGGCATCTTATGTTACGCATTACTGCGGAATCGTTTTACGATAAACAACCCCTGAGTAGCTCTTGTGGTAGATATATATTAGTTGGTCATTTTCGCTTAGATTATCGTGATGAGCTTGGAGATAAGCTTGGTTTAACGCAAAAAGACTTAGAGCTGACTCCAGATTCCTTACTAGTGCTATTATCATTCTTAAAATGGAAAAAAAATTGTGTGAATCATCTAGAAGGTGATTGGTGTTTCGTTATTTATGATAAAGTTGAAGTTAGGCTAAATTGTTTCAAAGATAAGTTTGGTGTGTCTGCTTTGTATTATGCGATTCATGAAGGTCAGTTTATTTTCGCCACATCATTATTATGTTTTCATGAGCTGATTGGTAATACTTTTAGTATTGATTTGCACCAATTATATAGGTTGAGTTTTGAAGGAGTCGGGCTAGATAATTCAAGAACAATGTTTAATGGTGTCTTTTTTTTATTTCCATGCACCTATTTGATAATTGATTCAAATTTATATTTAGAACAATCAGAATATTATGAGT
>JBKCGF010000305.1:0-9176 GCA_046303455.1 Chitinophagaceae bacterium
ATATCTCCATCGATATCAATCCGAAAACTTCCTTTGATTTTTCCAGTTTTTGGATCACGGTACTTTGCCGGGATTGTATCCAGCTTATTTGCTGCAATGGCTGTTTGATTCATTTGCTTGTTCTGTGCATCAGACAATGAATCCTTAATGGTAAAGGATAACAGAGCCAGAACACCAATAGCTACAGGCAGTATGAGTATGCGTCTTGCATAACTGTAGCTCACTTTTTTTGATGATGTCAACATAATAATGCGTCTTTTGATTGATGAATAAAAAAATGATTGTCCCACAGACAAACTATTTGAATGATAATGTGCCTTTAATAACATTTCCGCCAACACAGCTGCATCCTCTCCAGCAACTGCTTCTTCATCCGCAATGAATTCATGCACCACTTCCAATTCTTTTCTGATGAGCCAATAAAATGGATTCACCCAAAAAAGATAGGTGGTAAAAGCAACAAAGAGCTTGTCGTAAGAATGATACTGTTCTATATGTGTTAACTCGTGTTTCAACATACGTTGTCCAGTTTCATCTTGAACAGGAAGACCTTCCCTCCAGAAAAGATTTCTGAAGAAGGAGAAAGGAGCTTCGTCTAATGCCGTTTCAATAAAATCAAAACGCTCCATCACAGTCACTTTCCCTTTTGATTTTAGCAGATAAACCTTTAGCACACCTATTACAAAAAGGATAAGAAGAATTGCAGAAATCAATGAAAGAGATAACACAAGTATTTGATCCCATGAAAGGCCTTGGTTCTCAGGAATGATTCCTTCAGATTGGTAAATGAATTGTACAACTTGTTGAACTGGCGCTGATTCAGGTGTAGAAAAACTGAACCACTGTAAATCAAGCAATGGCAAAACCAAACTCAACAGCACAGTCCCTACCAGATAAAAGCGGTTGTAATAATGAAACCTTGTGTTGCGCAAACCAATCCAGTAATATCCGAGTAAAATACCTGATACCAGGATTGCCTTTAGGATGTAAATGAATAGAGGTAACATAGAATTATTTTTTCTTTTTAATCTGCTTTAATAAAAGTTCAAGGTCTTCTACAGATAATTTCTTTTTGTCGACCAAAAAAGAAACCACTTCTTTATATGAACCTTCAAAATACCCTTTGGTGATTCCAGCAATAGAACCTGAAGTATACTCGTCTTTAGACAATAAGGGATAATACAAATTGTACCTGTTTGGCGTTTTGATACCCACCACTTCCTTTTCTACTAAAATCTTTAAAAGTGTAGCGACTGTGTTGTGGTGAGGCTTTGGATCAGGCATGGCTTCTACAATATCTTTTAAATAACCACCTTCTTCCAAACGCCAAAGGGCTTGCATGATTTGCTCCTCTGCCCTGGTCAACGTTTTGTTCATAACTAATAATTTAGTCGAAATTAAAACTAAAGTTTTAGTTTTCAAAATAAATTTTATTTTTTTTGAGACAACCAAAACCGAATAAATGATATCTTAATTGCATTATACCAACATTATGGAAAAATTATCTTCAGCTCCCTCAGGTTTTAAAGCCTTATTATTAGCACTTGCTTTGCCACTTGTTATTGTTTTCTTGCTAGTGAACTCCAATGGCAGTTTGTCCGGATTCTATGTTGTACTGCTCATACTGGTAGTATTATTTGATTTATTTATCATCAATGGTATTACCGTTGTTCAACCGAACTACGCGACTGTCCTAACCTTCTTTGGGAAATATGTTGGGACCATCAAGCAAAATGGACTCTTATTTGTAAACCCGCTTTATAAAAAGACCAAAGTCACTTTGAGAACCCAAAGTACAGAATCAAGCAAACTAAAGGTGAACGATAAACTCGGCAACCCCATTGAGATTGCTGTTGTGATTCTTTGGCAAATCAGTGATACGTACAAAGCCACTTTTGAAGTGGATAATTTCAGAGAATATGTAAAGAACCAAAGTGAGGCAGCAGTCCGCCACCTTGCCACAAGTTATGCATACGACAATATCGAAAGCGATCACCCTCAGATTACCCTCAGCGGAAACAGTGACCAGGTGACTGAAATGATGGAAGATGAGTTGAACAATCGTTTGGTCAATGCTGGCATTACGATAATTGAAGCAAGAATTTCTCACCTGGCTTATGCGCCTGAAATTGCAGGTGCTATGTTACAACGCCAGCAGGCGACAGCCATCGTTGCAGCAAGATCAAAAATAGTTGAGGGTGCAGTCGGCATGGTTGAAATGGCACTGGATAAATTAGCAGAGCGAAATATTGTAAAATTAGACGATGAAAAGAAAGCTGCTATGGTCAGCAACCTTATGGTTGTTTTGTGCGGAGAAAAATCAGTTTCCCCCATGGTGAATACCGGATCGCTCTAAGTTTCACCAAGAGGATTACCTTTGCGCCATGTACAGCTTACTGAGGAATTTATTGTTCAAGATGGAAGCCGAGCAGGCGCATTATTTTTCAATGAATCTGCTAAGAGCAGCCTGTAGCATAAGGCCTATCAAAAGCATCATCAGTAAATGTTTTACACCTGATCAGCCTGAATTAGTAAGAACCGTATTTGGTCTCCCCTTCAGAAACCCTGTTGGATTAGGAGCAGGCTTTGATAAAAATGCAGTTTACTTAAGAGAATTAGAAGCATTGGGGTTTGGTTTTGTGGAAATTGGGACGGTCACCCCTCTCGCACAAGCAGGTAATGAAAAACCCCGACTGTTCAGATTACCCGCAGATCAAGCACTCATCAACAGAATGGGGTTTAATAATGATGGGGTGAAGGTGATTAGGGAGAGGTTGGAGGAGTGGAAGGCAAGAGGCAATAGGGAACAGGGAATAGGGAAAAGGGAAAAGGGAGAAGGGAACAGGGGAAATGGGAGGATGATTATTGGAGGGAATATTGGAAAAAATAAAATTACTCCCAATGAAGAGGCTTGGAAGGATTATGAAATCTGTTTCAACGAACTATTTGATGTAGTGGATTATTTTGTGGTGAATGTTTCATCACCCAATACAACTGGCTTAAGAGCGTTGCAGGATAAAGATGCTTTATTGAAGATCCTAGGGGTATTGCAAGAAAACAATCATGCAAGACCACATCCTAAACCACTTCTACTCAAAATTGCACCTGACCTTACTGATGAACAATTAAATGATATTGCAGAACTGGCTGAAGTCGTCAAACTCGACGGAATTGTTTCCAGCAATACAACCATATCAAGAGAAAATCTGTCTTTGTCTTCAAAACAGCAAGCAGATGAAATTGGAATGGGTGGATTAAGCGGACGCCCTTTACAAGATTTATCCAATGCTGTTTTGAATAAATTACATACGCTTACAAAAAAACAAATACCAATTATTGGGAGTGGTGGAATTTATACTGGACAAGATGCAAAGGTGAAAATTGATGCTGGAGCAAGTTTGGTTCAGGTGTGGACAGGCTTTATTTATGAGGGACCTACCATTGTAAAAAACATTTGTAAAGAAATCTAAATATTATGACAAGCTTATTGACTGTCGATTCACTGATTAGTCTAATTACTTTATCTCTACTTGAAATTGTATTGGGCATTGACAATGTGATTTTCGTTTCGATTTTAATGGGAAGATTGAAAGAAGAGCAAAAACTACTTTCTCGTCGCATTTGGATGATTTTAGGTATTACAGTCAGAGTACTGCTACTGCTTGCACTGGGTTGGCTCGTTGCAAATGGCAATAAAGAATTGTTTGGATTAAATCTGAATGGGCATCATTATGGATTCAATCTGAGAAACATGATCATGTTATTTGGAGGATTGTTTTTATTGTATAAAACAGTAAAAGAAATTCATGCTAAACTGGAAGGAGAGCTAGAGTTCAATGGTACAGACAAAAAGAAGGAATCTTCTTTTGCAAGTATCATGTCACAAATTGTATTGGTCGATATGATTTTTTCATTCGACAGCATCATCACGGCAGTGGGTATGGCAAGACATGTTGAAATCATGATTGTAGCAGTAATCATAGCAATGGTCATCATGTTCTTTTTCTCTGAAAAGATTTCCAATTTCATTCATAAGCATCCAACACTAAAAATGCTGGCCTTGTCTTTCTTATTAATGGTAGGATTTAGCTTATTCTTTGAAGGACTTCAGCCGATTCATGGTAGCCATATTGATAAAGGTTACATCTATTTCGCAATGGCCTTCTCATTTGGTGTTGAAATGTTGAACATGAGAATGAAACGCAAAACAGTTCCTGTAACCTTACATGAACCTGTTATAAAAAAGGACAATTAATTAACGCAACAGCACTGCTCCAACAACACCAGCAGTTTCAGTCCTGAGTCTTGTATTCCCCAAACTCACAGGAATAAACTGTTGCGCTAATGCATCATTAATTTCCTGTGTTGTAAAATCACCTTCGGGACCAACCAACAATGCTGCATCACCAGATGGATGAGACAACAATTGCTTATCCCCTTCCATACAATGAGCAATATATTTTTGATTGGGTAATGAGTGGTTTAGCATTTCGCTAAGTGCAATGGGCTCATGCAATACCGGGAAATGAAATTGTTGAGATTGAAGACAAGCACTGATGATGATCTGCTCAAATCTTTCCTTTTTATAATGTTGCTTTTCTGTACGCTCACACCGCAACGGATAAATTTCGGTGATTCCAATTTCAGTTACTTTTTCAAGCATCCATTCAAATCGTGCAGCATTCTTTAAAAGAGAAATTCCGAGTATCATTTTTCTGGAAACATCAGGATGCTCTATAAAATCATGTAACTGAACTGTCAGTTGTTTTTTGGTAGAACTAATAATTGTTGCAGTTGCACTAAGTCCCTTACCATTTGTCAGCAACATTTTTTCACCCTCACTCATCCGCAAAACTGTCGCTGCATGGTGACGAATAGCGTCATCCAGATCTATATCTGCAAGAGATGGAGCAAGTGAAGGAAAGTAAAATAATGGAAGTGCGTTCATGCAAATCAATTAAACACTAAAAAGGACTATCCTCCATATCATCAGCGGGATTGTCGTTCATGCGACTACCCTTCTGAATGAATAATTTAGCCCCCTCATTATCAGCTACTGGTCTCCAGCTGCCGCCTTGGGGCAAAGGATTTCCAAAACCTCCAATCTCTTCCTGTTCTTCAAATTTCTGAATATACAACTTGGCTTTTAGCTTGATATTTTCTAATGAACCATTTCTGTGCTTGGCAATCTTCACATAAACATCCCCTTTGGTATCTTCTCCATTTTCATTGGTGGTGATGTCGTAATAATCTGGTCTGTACAAGAACATCACCATATCTGCGTCTTGTTCAATCGCACCAGATTCACGCAAGTCGGATAACTGAGGAACTTTTTGACTATCTTTTCTTTTTTCAACTTCACGACTCAACTGACTAAGCGCAATAATTGGTACTTGCAGCTCTTTTGCCAGTTGTTTTAAGTTTCTTGAAATAGTACTGATCTCCTGCTCACGATTTGAGTTTCGGTTATCAGAAGATCCACTCATCAACTGTAAATAGTCGATTATGATCAATCCAACATTGTGAAGACTTTTCAATCTTCTGCACTTTGCTCGTAATTCAAAAATGTTCAAAGCAGCTGAATCATCTACAAACAACTTTGCATTGGTAAGTGGTTCAATTCCTTTTTTATAGAGCTGCTTCATTTCATGGTCTTCCATTCTTCCTCTGGAAATCTTTTCTAACCATATTTCACTTTCGGCAGATAGAATACGCTGAACGAGCTGACTAGTACTCATCTCTAAACTGAAGAAAGCGACCGCTGTTGGTTTTGTGGGATGCATTGCTGCATTTCTTGCCAGGTTCAATGCAAATGCAGTTTTACCCACAGATGGACGAGCTGCAAGGATAATCAAATCAGATTTCTGCCAGCCATAGGTAGTTTTATCCAATGTAGGAAAACCAGAAGGAACGCCAGTTATATCCTCATTTCGGGCACGCATTTCATCAATTCTGTTCAAGGCATCCATCACACCTTTTCCAAGTGTATCGAATTCTTTTTTCAGTTGATCATTTGCAATAGAAAACAATTTCTGTTCTGCGGCATCCAGTAAATCAAAAACATCGGTAGTATCATCATATGCGTCAGTGATGATTTCACTGCTGATACGAATTAATTCTCTTTGAATAAATTTTTCTTGAACTATACGAGCATGTGCTTCGATGTTTGCAGCAGAGACAACTGCATTGGTAAGTTTTGAAATAAAATAAGGACCCCCAACTGCATCAAGCATTTCCATCGTCTTCAACTCTTCTACTACTGTAAGTAAATCAATAGGCTTGCTCTCCAAATTTAACCGTACTACTGCCCTGAAAATATGCTGATGGGCTTCTACATAAAAACATTCTGGCTTGAGGATGTTGCCTACAATATCAAAAGCACCACGCTCTAGCATCACAGCACCCAATACAGCTTCTTCCAGTTCGCGCGACTGAGGAGGTACTTTGCCATAGGCCAAAGTAGTGAAATTAGTATAAGTTTTTCTCCTATTCCTTCTGTCCCGGTTCAAATTTGTATCCATATCGCGAATATAACGAGGATGGCTGAAGGATAACTTGTTTTAAAAGAACATTAATAAGAACAGGTTATTGACAAGCCTATCCACAGAAAATATGGGTTTATTGACATCAACTTCCAAGAAACCCACATTTTTAGGCAAAGCCTAATTACTATATTTGCAGCATGACAATTTCGTACAAATGGCTGATGGATTATTTCCAAA
Organism: Chitinophagaceae bacterium; assembly: GCA_046303455.1. Lineage (GTDB taxonomy): Bacteria > Bacteroidota > Bacteroidia > Chitinophagales > Chitinophagaceae > Pollutibacter. The sequence goes on from JBKCGF010000305.1 coordinate 6,723, forward strand.
CGCCTATTCCCCACGATAAACTCAGTCTGATTTTGAATTCAATCGGACTAGAAGTAGAAAGTTATGAAGCTTACCAGGAAATAAAGGGAGGCCTAAAGGGCTTAGTGACCGGCGAGGTATTGACGGTTGATAAACATCCCAATGCGGATAGACTTTCAGTAACTACCGTGAATATTGGAAATGAATCTCCACTTCAAATTGTATGCGGTGCTCCCAATGTTGCAACTGGACAAAAAGTGATAGTCGCACCAGTAGGAACTACCATTTTCCCAACCTCAGGTGACTCGATTACCATGAAGGCCGCCAAGATCAGAGGAGTTGAAAGCATGGGGATGATCTGTGCAGAAGACGAAATCGGTCTGGGAACAGACCACAACGGCATAAAAATATTAGATCCAAAAACAACAATTGGTATAGCGGTTGCAGACCTTTTTGAACCATATGACGATCATGTTATATCAATAGGATTGACACCCAACAGAAGTGACGCAATGAGTCATTTGGGTGTTGCAAGAGATGTTTGCAATTGGTTAAATCACCACGAAGGAACTAACATATCCCCTCTCATCAAACTCAATGGTCATATTGGAACTTCAACCAATGCTTGTCCAATTAAAGTTGTAATTGAAAATTCAAATGATTGCCAGCGTTATACTGGCGCTTATATCCAAGAGGTAGAAATCAAGGACGCTCCAAAATGGATGCAACAACGTTTAAAAGCAATTGGACAAAGATCAATCAACAACATTGTTGATATCACAAATTATATCTTACATGATACTGGTCAGCCTCTCCATGCATTTGATGCTGATCAAATCAAAGGAAATACTGTAAGGGTAAAAAATTTAGAAGAAGCGACTCCTTTTATTTCACTAGATGAGAAAGAGAGAAAACTGGCATCAACTGATTTGATGATCTGTGATGGAGATAACAATCCAATGTGCATGGGTGGTGTATTCGGAGGCTTGAACAGTGGTGTTAGCAACAATACAAAAAATATTTTTCTCGAAAGTGCATGGTTCCATCCCGTTGCGATCAGAAAAAGCTCATTCAAACATCATCTCAGAACAGATGCAGCCATGCATTTTGAAAAAAGTGTAGACATCGGCCAAACACTGGATGTTTTGTCAAAAGCAGCTCAACTCATTTGTGAATATGCTGGAGGAAAAATTGAATCTGTACTTGTAGACGAATATCCAAAACAGGCAGAACAGCCGGTTGTAACACTTTCTTACAGTTACCTGCATAAAATGAGTGGCAAACACTATGCTACAAATCAGGTTAAGCAGATTTTATCGGGTATGCAGTTTATATTAATAGAAGAGACTGCTGACTCAATTTCAGTAAAGGTTCCTACATACAAAACAGATATTCGAATTCCTGCAGACATAGTAGAAGAAATCATGAGAATAGATGGTTTCGATAACATAGTAATTCCTTCAAGCATCAGTATCACACCAGCAGTTTCTACAGGCAGCAGGGATTATCCCTTGAGAGAAAAACTTTCAGGTGTATTGTGTGGACTAGGTTTCAATGAAATGCTCAACAATTCAATTACCAATAGTGCAAATTATGGCGAAGATGAATTGATGATAGCTGTCAAGATGCTCAACAACCTGAGCTCCGAACTGGATATGCTCAGGCTTACAATGATGGAAACAGGTTTACAAACCATGGCAAGGAACCTGAACCACAGGAACGATAATTTACTGATGTTTGAATTTGGAAAAACTTATTCCAAACAAAACAATCAGTATGTTGAAGATGATCATCTGGCATTGTTTTCTGCAGGCAAAGTGAGTGAAAGCTCATGGAACAAACAAGAAGAGCAGGCAGACCTTTATTATTTGAAAGGAGTTGTACAAGCACTGCAGGTGCAATCAGCTATTCCTTCAATTGAATACAAGATCGAACAAAGAAACAGATTTGAATATTGCATCAACGGATATGCATCCAACGAACTAGTGGTCTCCATTGGAAAACCATCTTCAGAAATGTTGAACAAATTTGATATCAGGGTTCCTGTTTGGTTTGCAGATATTCATTGGCAGCATTGGTTGTCTGCTGGAAATACCAAATCCATTCGCTACCGTGAAATCTCAAAATTTCCATTGGTGCAAAGGGACCTGTCCTTTGTTGCAAATAATGACGTAACTTTCAATGACATTGATCGTTTGTTGGAGTCGCTCTCCATCAAGCAATTGAAAAGCTACAGGCTTTTTGATATTTTCAAGAGTGAGAAGTTGGGAAAGAACAAGCAGTCAATGGCCATGAATTTTACCTTCCTGGATGAAGAGAAGACCATGAAAGATGAACAGGTGGACAAAATCATGGGGAAGATTACAAAAGGAATTGAAGAAACTTTAAAAGCCGAGATTAGAAAATAACATGAGTTCCGGCCAACAACAATTAGAAAGGATTGAAGAAAAGCTGGCAAGTTTAATTGCCCAGCAC
>JBKCGF010000306.1:0-2841 GCA_046303455.1 Chitinophagaceae bacterium
GTTGCATTATCTGATCTGTAAAACAATTGTTGATCAGGATAAGGATCAGGATGGAACATGAAACTGGTTCCTTCTAAATTCTTCTGTAGAATTTCACCCATATTGGTTTTATCAAAACCTGTAATATAAGCACTGTTCTTACCCCACTTGCTTTCTGTACCAATCATTTCAATATTGAACATCGCCATCACTTTAGCAGGATCAAATTGTTTTGAAAAATAAGTTGCACCAAATCCACCAATTTCTTCTGCAGTAAATGCAGCAAAGATTAACGTTCTTTCATTCTGATTCAAGGCTTTGTAATACTTTGCCAACATGATCATGGCTGTAGTACCCGCTGCATCATCGTTTGCTCCATTGTAGATGGAATCGTTGTTTTGCATGTTCCGACTATTGATACCCAAATGATCATAGTGTCCAGAGAAGATCACATATTCATTTGCTTTTGATTTACCAGGCAAAACACCAACGACATTGGCTAGTGGCATTTCTGTAATTTCTTGTGTAGCTTCTATAGAAAAGCTTGATGGTTTTTCATTTTGTAAAACAAAGATTACCGAAGGTTGTCCTGGATAGAACTGACCACCTCGTTGAGTTACTCTAGAAAAAATTGCTGCATGAGTGGTGTCGACAAAGGCAATAGTATTTTTTGTCGATGACAAAAGCTTCCTCCACTCGTTGACAAAATTTGCACCTCTTGCAATGCTTGCAATTTCGTAACCAGATTTTTCATTGATATTAATCGATTTTTCTACAGAACTGATGCTGATTTTTTTAGCATCAATTGTATTGTCATTGATTGTTGCCATGACTGAAGTTGTCTTTGGACGAATCATCGCAAAAGATTGTAAGAAAGAGTTACCGTTGTTCCACTTTTTCAAACCAATCTTTTCAAATTCAGATGCAATAAAGGTTGCTGCTTTTTCAATACCTGGCGTGAAGGTCCGTCTGCCTTGCATTTCATCAGAAGATAAAGTGGCTTCAATTCTTCTGGTTTCTTCCATGGAGATGACATCCAGTTGCTTCTGGCCGAAAACAGTTCCTGATAATAAAAGCAGGAACACAAGTTGTAATTTATTCATGATTTTTATTTTCCTTTTATAATTCCCCTGCAATTTACTGCACCGCAGTTACATGTAAAAGGTTCCATTTCTTTATCCAGAAAATTTGCATAATCCAAGGTGAGTTCTTCACCTGCTTGAATATCTCTTGTTGCTTCCATGTTCAATCCACGCATTGCTGTGTTGGCATCGCAACTGTGGTTTTGTGGCGACCACTCCGCTGGTTCTTCATCCCAAATTGCGTAAATATCTCCACCCAAGGGATAGGCGTATTGCCTGAACCATCTTTTTCCTTCTTCATCCCAATGTTGTTCTACATGTTTCTTGGTGACTATCCTCGTTGGACGTTCTTCTCCTTTGTATAAAATTTCATCTTTCTTGATGAGACGCTTTGCGTATATACCATATCCAGCAATAGAATTGCCTTTCATCTCAAATGCTTTTTGCTTTCGTTCATGACGCGCAATACCTTCGTCTATGATGTGTTGCAGAAAACCACCTTGACCAATACCATCGTATTTCAAAATATAATCTGCTGAACCTTCATAACCATCGGCATAAAACACAGAGCAACTGAAATTGACTTCCAAAAAGTAAATGATATTATCACGTACACGAAAATCCATTCTAGCATAACCCTTGCCACCAAAGCCTTTGAATATTTTTTCAGCTGCATCACGCAGTTGCTCTTCCAATACTGGATCATTACATGGAATGTTTGCACCTGGATGCAATTCGGAAGTTTTTAATGCATAGGTTTTGAATGCAAAGCCTTCCGGGAAAATATATTCTACTGGCTTAAATGTCCGACATGTTTTTCCATCAGTATTAGCCGCGACCAACACCGTGAATTCTCGTCCTTCAATATATTCTTCCACCAAGAGTTCAGGGTATTCTGGAAGAGTGGCTGCGACTTTCTCTTGTAATGCTTTTGCATCGTGCACCAACGATTGGTGGTCGATTCCCAAGCTGTCTCCTGCTTTTGCAGGTTTTACAAAAAGTGGGAAAGTGGCTGTACCGCCCAATGCAGACGCCTCTTCCAGAGAAGAGATGGTGTGTGCATTGGGCGTGGTAACCCCCTGACAATACGCAAGGTATTTCATCAGGGTTTTGGTGGGGTCATACAGCGTGGTAGTGGGACCGGTATAGGGGAGGTTGAGTAAGTCGAGGTAATGTATCACTTCAATCGAAGGCACTTCCCATTCCAAATATCCTTCACAGAGGTTGACGAAAATATCGAAACCTTCAGTCGATAATTCTTTCAGTTGTTTATAGGAAGTGAGCTTGTTGAGTAGAACGTGTTTGAATGTTGCATCAGGAATTAAAGCCGATAAATCTCTTGCTGGATCATAATATTGATAATCCACTTTTGATGTTGAATAATCGGGTTGCAGTACGCAAATCTTTAATCCCATTTTGTTCCTTTTCTGATGAAGGCGTCTTGCAGAATTTCTAAAATCAATTCTTTGAACGATGTGCCATTCACCCTCAAGATAGCACCAATTGATGTATAATCCTCATCCTCACTTAAACCACATTGTGCGTTAACTTCAAGGATGTACAACTTCCCTGTTTTATCGTCCATTCGAATATCTACTCTGGTGTAGCCCGTCCCGTTTACTGCATGATAAGCATCTAAACTGATTCTTCTGATTTCCTCTGCCAGTGCAGCTTCTACAGGTTCGTATTCATAAAAATTTTCGTTTTTCGGCATAGGTGATTCTTCTTCATAGATTTCCCAAAGTCTATCGAACGAAAGAAATTTTTCTTGATCTGGAAG
>JBKCGF010000307.1:0-11769 GCA_046303455.1 Chitinophagaceae bacterium
CACATGGTCCTCACCCAGGAAGCGTAGAAAAAAGTATAGGTAAAGAGAAGACAGATGAATTAGCGGTGATGATTGATCCTTTCAGACCGCTTATGCTGACTGAACACGCAAGCGAGATTGAAGACGAAACCTATCATAAAAGTTGGCAATTTAATATTGAATAGTATGAGTACAGAAGTTTCAAATAATACAGTAGAGTCTACAGCTACAGATTTTCTTCCTTTATTAGGGACAGATTTCGTAGAGTTCTATGTGGGCAATGCAAAGCAGTCTGCGCATTATTATAAGACTGCATTTGGATATGAAGGATTAGCCTATTCAGGTCCTGAGACAGGCGATCGTGAAAAAGTATCTTATGTATTGAAGCAAGATAAAGTGCGTTTAATACTCACTACTGCTTTACATCCAGAACATCCCATTGCACAGCATACCACTTTTCATGGTGATGGTGTAAAGGCAATTGCGTTAACGGTTAATGATGCGCGTGATGCTTTTCATCAAACAACTTCTAGAGGTGCAAAGGCTTATATGGAGCCAAAGGAAATAACCGATGATAATGGTACAGTAGTGATGAGTGGAATTCATATCTATGGTGATACTGTCCATTTGTTTGTAGAACGTAAAAATTACAATGGAATATTTCTGCCAGGATACAGAGCATGGAAATCTGAGTACAATCCTGAGCCTGTCGGTTTAAAGTATATCGACCATTGTGTGGGAAATGTGGGATGGAATGAAATGAATCCTTGGGTGAAGTTTTATGAAGATGTGATGGGTTTCAGAAATATTCTCACTTTCGATGACAAGCAAATTTCAACTGAGTATTCAGCCTTGATGAGTAAAGTGATGAGTAATGGCAATGGTTATGTTAAGTTCCCTATTAATGAACCAGCGAAAGGAAAGAAAAAATCTCAGGTAGAAGAGTACTTGGATTTCTATGGCGGTCCGGGTGTTCAGCACATTGCAATCGCCACCGATAATATTATGGAGACGGTCACCAAACTAAAATCCAGAGGCGTAGAATTTTTGCAAGTGCCAGGTACTTATTATGATGATTTAGCACTACGTGTTGGTCCAATTGAAGAAGATATTGAAAAACTTCGTCCATTAGGTATATTAGTTGACCGTGATGATGAGGGATATTTATTGCAAATATTTACCAAGCCTGTTGAAGATCGCCCAACATTGTTTTATGAAATCATCCAACGCAGAGGAGCAAAATCTTTTGGTGCTGGTAATTTCAAGGCATTATTTGAAGCATTGGAAAGAGAGCAGGGCTTAAGAGGAAATTTATAGTTTGCAATGACAGCAGATATTTTATGGGAAGCAAGTGAACAACAAAAGCAATCTTCGCATTTGTATGCCTTTATGCAATGGCTGCAGATGCAGAAAGGATTGTCATTCCCTGATTATCCGGCTTTGTATCAATGGAGTATTGATGATGTAGCATTATTTTGGAGATACTTTGTTGAGTTCGCTAATTTGTTTTCTTTTCCTGATGATAAGCCTATCTTATCAATCACCGGTGATGATTTCATTGGAGCAAAATTGTTTGAGGGTGTGTCTTTAAATTATGCAGAAGCTATTTTTAAAAATGCAAATGATCAGTTTCCTGCAATAGTTTTTGCTGAAGAATCACATAATCAAGTTGTTGAAATTTCATGGAATCAACTCTATCAACAAGTTGCAAGTCTCGCTGCTTGGATGAAATCGCTTGGTTTGAAGAAAGGCGATAGGGTAGTTGCTGTATTGCCTAACATACCTGAGAATGTAGTTGCTTTCTTAGCAACACAATCAATTGGTGCTGTTTGGAGCAGTTGTTCACCAGATTTTGGAAACGATGCAATTGTGCAGCGCTTTGCTCAGATTGAGCCTGTTTTACTATTTGCTACCAATCGAACTGTTTATAATGGTAAATCATTTGATAAGACTGAGCAGATTGAGCATTTGTGTAATGCGATTTCTTCCATTAAGCACACTGTAATACTGAATAAGGGAGAACAAGAGCTTTCTGCTTTAGGGTACCACGACTGGAACGATATCATGCAAGTGGATGGCGGTGAAATTATTTTTGAACTGCTGGCATTTGATCATCCATTATGGGTTTTATATTCATCTGGCACAACCGGAATGCCTAAAGCCATTACACATGGTGTTGGAGGCAATTTGATAGAGCATATAAAAGTAATGCTCTTGCATTGGGATGTTAAACGTGGCGAAAGATTTTTTTGGTATTCCACTACGGGTTGGATGATGTGGAACTTTTCCATCTCTTCGCTCTTGGTCGGTGCAACCTTGGTTATTTATGATGGAGCACCAAGCTATCCTAATGTAGATAGAATTTGGACACTTGCTGCTGAAATCAATATTCATCATGTTGGTGTTGGGGCCGCTTATTTGATTCATTGTCAGAAATCTGGTTTGCATTATAACGCGAATCATTTTCCATATTTGAAGACCATAGGCTCAACAGGTTCACCTTTGACTGCTGATGCTTACACATGGGTGTATGAGCATGTAAAATCTGATGTATGGTTGATTTCACTTAGTGGAGGAACAGATGTTTGCAGTGGATTTGTTGGTGGGAGTATCATGTTGCCAGTCACGAAGGGTGAGATTCAATGTCGTTTATTGGGTTGTGATTTGGACGCAATAGATGAAGAGGGTGTAAGTGTACAAGATGAGTTAGGTGAGATGGTGATTAAACAGCCCATGCCCAGTATGCCGATTTATTTTTGGAATGACGAAGGCAATAAGAAATACCGAGCAAGTTATTTTCAAAAATACAGTGGATTGTGGTGGCATGGTGATTTTATTACATTGACGAACAGAGGTTCGGTCATCATATCAGGAAGATCAGATGCAACATTAAATAGAGATGGCGTTAGGATTGGAACAGCAGAAATATACAGGGTCTTGGATAGTTTTTCATTTGTTGCTGATAGCTTGGTTGTTTGTATTGAAAAAACGGATGGTAGTTTCTTTATGCCATTGTTTGTGAAGTTAGAAAATGGAAGTATACTGACAGACGAACTTCAAAATGAAATTAAATTGAAGTTGAGGAAAGATTGTTCACCTAGACATGTACCTGATGCTATTTATGAGGTTGTAGATATTCCTTATACCATCAGCGGTAAAAAGATGGAGATACCTGTTAAGAGAATCTTGATGGGCCTATCGCCTGAAAAGTCTGCTAGTCTTGATTCCGTTCGTAATCCTCAATCGCTTAAAGAATTTGATCGGTTTGTTCTATAAGCGTCGAAAATTTCAATTACAAAATATTTTAAGGAGCTAACCCGAATATTTTTTACATTCATATCCATAGTATAATGGATCAAATATGAATATAGATTGGACGGGAGTATGGGTTACAGGAATCATGTATGCACTATTCCTGTTTGTGGGTTGGTATGCTTCCCGGAAAGTCAAGACTGGCAGTGCATCAGAATTATTGGTTGCTGGAAGATCATTGCCTTTGCTGATGGCAACACTCACCATGACTGCAACTTGGGTGGATGGTGGTTATATTTTAGGGACAGCTGAAAGTACATTCACCAGTATAGCATTGGCCTTGCAGGGAGGGGTGGGTTTCGGTCTTAGTCTTATTATTGGCGGTATATTTTTTGCAGGCATAATGCATAAAAAGGGTTATACAACATTCATTGATCCTTTTGAAGAACGATTTGGAAAAAAATGGGCAGCTGTATTATCTATACCTGCCATTCTGGGGGAGTTGTTTTGGAGTGCTGCGTTAATGGTTGCTATAGGTGCTACATTTGGTGTAATTCTGAATGTAGATTTAACAACTGCAATCATCATATCTGCTGCCATTGTTACGCTTTACACCATGATTGGAGGTTTGTGGGCAGTCGCTTATACTGATGCTTTCCAGCTCATGCTAATACCCATTGGACTGATACTTGCTATTCCATTTATTTTGCATTTTACTGGTGGTGATCTATCTACGACTTGGTCCAATTATAAAGCTTTGAAAGGCGATGCTGCAGTTGTTATTCCGCCAATGCATGAAGATAGTTTTTGGAATCTCAAGGGAATCACTTCTTGGTGGGATACCTCATTAATGCTCATCTTAGGTGGCATACCTTGGAATTGTTATTTTCAAAGGGTTTTCTCCAGCAAGACGTCATCAATAGCAAGAAATCAATCCATCATTGCAGGTGTAATAACAATACTGATGACCATACCTCCATTGATATTAGGTATGGAGGCAGTGGTTTACTGGAAAGGAGATCTTTCAGAGCCAGCACTTTCAGTCCCATTGCTACTTGAATACTTGGTACCACGTTGGGTTGCTCTTTTTGGATTGGCTGCAATTGTAGGAGCAGTTACTTCCAGCTTCAGCTCATCCATTCTTTCTGCAGGATCGATGTTTTCATGGAATTGGTATTTGAGATTGATTGCACCAAAATCGCATTTAAGCAAGGCATCTTCTATAATTAGAATCACCATCATGGTGTTGGGGATGGCTGCTGTTTTTATTGCACTCAAGGTTAAAAGCGTTCAAGCATTGTGGTATTTTACTAGCGATCTAGTTTTCGTTCTGTTGTTTCCACAACTTGTAATGGCATTATTTGATAAGAAAGCAAATAGAACAGGTTCGATGGTTGCCTTTTTTGTTTCGCTTTTATTAAGATCTATTGGTGGCGAACCATTGTTTGGCATTCCAGCTTTGGTTCAGTTTCCAGATTGGTGGCCAACAAGAGTTTTTGCAGCTTTGGCTGGACTTATCCTCTTGCCTTTAGTATCAAGACTTGTTAAACAAAAAAAATAACAAAGGCTTATTCTCTGTTCAAGATTAGTCTAAAATAAAACTTTGGATCGCGGAACTTGTTGCGAAGATCAATGTCATTGAACATACAAGTCATTAATTCTTTGAGTTCTTTGTTGCGCGCGCCTAAGCGGTTTAATAAGTTAAATAGCCATGGGTATTTCACCATCTTTTGTAGTTTATAACTAATGCGAAGTTCTGGTCCGAGTACCCTATTGATATCTTCATCGTAAGCAGATAAAAAAGCTGCAGAAAAATTATTTTCTTTTATCGCCTCAGCAGTTCGTTTTGCAGCATAATACCCAGCATACATTGCATTTCCAATTCCTTCACCTGTAAAAGGGTCTATCAAGTGAGCGGCATCTCCAACTAGCATATAGCGTTCTCCGTGTAGTTTGCGCTTTTTACTTCCTAATGGTAATCCATATCCTTCAATTGGGCCTTCTATACTTGCGTTCTTAAATCTTTCTTTGATGATAGGATCATTTGTAATAGTATCTTCAAGAAGTTTTCTCAGATTGACCTTCTTTTTACTGACTTCATTGCTTAACATTCCCAGTCCCACGTTAGCACCTCCATTAGGCAAAGGAAAAATCCAAAAATAACCTGGTAGCGCTTTCTTAATGAAATGGAGTTCAATGAAGTTGTGCTGGTGACAACCAGATACATCATTATAATAGGAACGAACGACTGCATAATGGTGTTCGGGATCCAGAATGAATCCTGCTATCTCTTTAGTGAAACGGGAGTGAGCTCCATTAGCCACAATAACTAGTTTTGCATAGACTTCTAGTCCATCTGCATTTTTTGAAGCAAGTCGGTATTGATTATTATCTAACTGGTACACATCAAGCGAAACTCCTTCAATCAGTTGAATATCTTTTCTTAGTTTCATTTCCTCCACCAAGAAATTATCAAAATCCATTCGCCTACACACAAAGCCAACAGGCTTATTCATCTGATTTTCATAATCTAGTTTGAGTGGAATATCTAATCCAATACGATTAGGTGCAATGAATCTAATTCCCCAACTGTCTGTTTTATAACTTTTTTGTCTAAAGCGATTCGCAATTTCAGGGTCGATACGGTTTAGAATTGATGTTACTTTTCCGCTCAATCCATCGCCACATATTTTATCTCTGGGAAATATTGCTTTATCTACAACTACCGAAGGTATACCTAACTGTGAGAGATATAGTGCAGCAGCAGCTCCTCCTGGTCCTGCGCCTAGGATACAAACATCAGTGTGTATGATTTTCAGGTTATTCATTATTGAATAATATTTTAGCCTGAAACAGGTGTAGTAATTGTTTTGACTTAATCAATAAAAGTTACTTTCCCTGTATTCAGATCATAGAATGCGCCTGCAATTTTAATTTCACCTTTTTCAACCATTTCGCGAAGTATATCACTTTTTGATTTGATAAGTGACATATTAAGAAGAACATTCTTCTGTGCTACAAGATCTACGTATGTTTTATTTTTTGTGCCCTTATCTCCACTAAAATTATTTGATGAATCTACTGCAGGACGAATCTTGTTGACAAGTGAAGTTATGTTTCCTAATTGAACATTATCAATACCTGCTTTCACAGCGCCACATTCATTATGGCCCATCACCAAGATTAGTTTTGCTCCAGCTACTTTGCATCCAAATTCCATACTACCTAAAATATCTTCGTTGACTAAATTTCCTGCTACTCTTGCTACAAAAAGATCACCGATGCCTTTATCAAATATATCTTCTACTGGAATTCTGCTATCAAGGCACGATAGGATGACTGCTTTTGGATATTGTCCACTTGCAGCCTGACGTACCATAGCAGAATGATCTCGAAGTGTCAATCCATCACCTGAAAAATTTTCATTTCCCTTCTTTAAACTTTCCAGAACTTGATCAGGAGTGAGTGCCTTCTGTTCTTCTGCGGTCAATACCTGCTCGCGCAAGGGTTTCTCTTTTGTAATTTCTTCTGCCATTGCATTTGGGGAAGTACCTTCAGATTGACAACCTGTTAATGCAATAAGTAGCATCATCGTAAAGTTGATAAAAAAGCGTGATGTCATGGTTAGTAGTTTTTGGTATTAAAATGGAGAAGTGGAGAATTTTAATTAAATTGAATGGATTGAGCGGTTTAGGTACTTAGAACACTTAATAGAATGTAAAACTAATTTACTTATTTGTGATTAATAATGGTACGTCCACTCAAAAATTAATTGATTTGTAACATGGCTAAAAGGCTCTTTTCACTACTCCTCTTTTCACTTTATGCTTTATTGCTATTTAAAGTAATGGTACTTAAAGACGTTCCTATGATTCGTATAGGCGATTTGATGTTGAATTTTGGAGGAACACAACATGGTACTTCAAACCTTGTACCTTTTACAACAATAGCTGCCTATTTCGATGGGCATAAGGGGTTTCTAATAGCCAGTATCAATTTATTAGGCAATGTTGTTTTACTAGTGCCTATAGGATTTCTTTTCCCATTGGCATTTGTAAAATACAATTGGAGCAGAATAGTTCTTTTATCTGTATTTAGCGGGACCGCCATTGAGTTATTACAATTGATTTTGAAAGTCGGTATTTTTGATATTGATGATGTTATACTCAATTCCTTGGGTGTAGTCGTTGGATTTATTTTATTCTTGTTGTGTAAAAAATTAGCTCAGCATATTTCTTTGAAAAATAAAATCATTGCTATTGTATTAGTTGTAATAGTTGTTGTTAGCGCTATTGGAGTGTTTTATTACCGGTACGGTAAATTTCCGATTCAATTTGGGAATATTGATCAAAATGGGCAACAGATTTTTCCGGGGTATAAAGACAAGGAAAATACAATGGGCGAGGATCCTTGCAATGGGAGTGGCGGGACGGGCGAAATAACAAAAGTGAATACTGAATCATTCAGTATCAAACGAAACGATGGCATGGTTCAGGAATTTTTGTTTTTGGACAATACTACTTTCAAATCTGCTGCTGGAGATATAACAAGATCAGCTTTAAAAATAGGGGATAGAGTAACGATTGTAACTGGTCCGGATGCAGGTTCGCAATTAACAGCTGCATTCATTCTTGTTTGTGGTGCCGATATTCCTGCTAAATCAAATTAAAGGTTATGGGCAATTGATGAAAATGAAAACCGTTCTTACTTTTTTACTTTTTTTATTCATTTCATTCTCTTGGGCACAGGAACAGTCAACAGTTTATCAATTCAGCAAATACATCAGATTTGTGGGACGTGTTGTTGATAGCGCAACAAAAAAGCCATTAGAAGCAGCGTCAATTCAATTTTACTTTCAAGATACTGTGGCTTTAGCAAAAGCCAAAATACCAATAACGGCAGGGGGAATCCTTACCCGTAGTAACGGCAAATTTGATCTTGATAGTGTTCCCCTCAAACAGCCAATAGTTTTTTTGATTACTGCTATTGGCTATACAAAAAAAGAAATTCCTATCAATCTTCAGCAGTTGAAAATTCTGAATGGCCCACCTGATCAGTCAATAAGTAAATATGATTTTGGCGATATTTTATTACCAATAAATCCGGAACTTTTAGATGAAGTAGTCATAAGGGGAGAAAAGCCATTTATGGAATTGGGTGTAGATCGAAGAATTTTCAATATTGATCGTAGTTTAATTTCAATCGGACTAATGGCTACTGATTTGATGAGAAATATACCAGGATTAGAAGTCGATATTGACGGAAAGGTTACTCTACGCAATGCTACTCCTACGTTTTTTATTGACGGAAGACCCACTACATTAACGCTTGATCAGATTCCTGCTGATGCTGTTCAACGTGTTGAAATCATTACCAATCCTTCTGCAAAATTCGATGCCTCTGGAGGTATGGCTGGCATTCTCAATATCGTATTAAAGCGGAATAGAAAAACGGGCTATAATGGTAATCTTAGATCAGGAATAGATTCACGAGCACAAATAAATACTGGAGCTGATGTGAATATCAATGAAGGCAAACTCAATTTTTTTGCAAATGCTAATTTTAACCAGAGGAAGTTGATTGGTCAGAATATTTCCGATAGAGATAATTATGGAATACCTCCATTCACTATCTATCATCAAGTTAGTCGCCCAATTAGTAAAGGATATTCCGCCTTTGCTAGTACAGGTTTGGATTGGTTTATGAATAAGTATAATACAATTACATTGACAACCAGTTTTGTAAGGGGACAATTTGATAATAGGGATTTGTTGAAAATTCAAATAGATTCTATTGATAACAATAAAAGTTATGCGGAGCGAAACCAAGCAAATAAAAGTTTATATAAAAATAGCAGTGGTGCAATTGGTTATAAGAAATTGTTCCGGAAACAGGGCATGGAACTTACTGCCGATTTAAATTATAGTTTGAGTAAGAATGAAAGTATCAGCAGGTTGGCATCTGATTTTTTTGATAACGCTTATCTGCCGCTCAGCAAAACAGTTCTTCAAAATCAGGAGGGGACAGGCACCAGTCGCTTATTGTCTTGGCAAGCGGATTTTGTACATCCGCTAAAAGATAAAGTAAAAATTGAAGCAGGTGTGAGAGCAGCACAAAGGATGGTGCAAAATAACAATCTCAATTATCTACAAGACCCTTTGTCAGGTCTATTGATTCCAATTGCATATCTCAATGCAAATTTCAAATACAACGATAGGGTTTTGGCGGCTTATGGCACTTATGCTGGGTATATTGGGAAACAGCTCACTTATCAAATGGGACTTAGAATTGAAAGTTCAACTTATACTGGTACTTTATTAACTGATGATACAAAATTTTCAAATCATTATCCACTTAGTTTATTTCCAAGTGTCTTCATGACCTATAAAATGCAAGGAAACCAAGATGTACAGTTCAGTTATTCAAGAAGAATAACACGACCTGGTTTTTTTCAATTGATGCCTTTTTATGATTATCAAGACTCCTTGAATGTGCAAAAAGGAAATCCCGGCTTGAGGCCTGAATTTACAACCTCTCTTGAGTTGAATTATAATAAAAGATTGAAGAAAAGACATACCCTATTGATTTCCGGGTACTATAAACACACTACTAACTTAATTTCACGATTACAAGTAAAAGAATTGAATCCTATAGATGCATCATCGCTGTTAGTGAATACCTATGTAAATGCCCGTTCTGCATATGCTTATGGGTTGGAGTTTTCTGCTAGAAACCCAATAAACAAATGGCTTGAATTTTCAAGTACGTTTACAGTGTATAATTCTGGAATTAATGGAACAAATTTGAGTGATGATTTGACCAATAACTTATGGAGTTTTACTGGTAGAATAAATACCAGTTTTAAGTTTTCTAAGGATTGGACTATGCAGGTGAATAGCAACTATAAAAGTAAAACAATTCTTCCTAGAGGAAGTACTGACGTTATTGTAGGTGGGGGCAGTAGTTTTGGGGCGTTTGTCCAAACTACTGCACAAGGGTATGTGGATGCTGTTTATGCTGTAGACTTTGCACTACGTAAGGAATTCCTCAAAGATAATCGTGCATCATTATCGCTTAGTATAAGTGATGTTTTTCGTTCACGAGTAAGCAGTATACATAGTTCCTCTCCATTTTTTATTCAAGATGTCAAACGAAGAAGAGATTGGCAGGTAGTGCGATTAAATTTCAACTGGAGATTTGGAAAATACGACGCCTCATTATTCAAGAGAAAAAACCAAAGAAGCGGATCAGAAGGAGTTCAAGAAGGTATGCAACAAATGCAGCAATGATAATATGTTGCTGAAAACCTTTATTTCTTTTTGGTGTAAATCACATCAAATATCGCCCCCATAGCTGCTCCAATTGCTAAGCCCAAAGCCATTGTTTGGGAGTTCCTTTCATTATTCGATGTCATTGCTAAACTGATGGCTAGTCCGATTGCGGCACCTACACCAACTCCTAGGCCATTACTCTTTTTTTTATTATTATCCATTTTTTAGTTAGTTGAGCACGCGTTAAAATTGAGCTTCAATCAAAAATAATCTATAAAGAAATACCTACAACTACAACCGCGAATTCTATTGAAGAAAAATACTGTAATTAATACGTCAAAGCATGAATTTACCATTGTGCAACGTCCAGTTGCAAGGGAAAACATTATCTTTTGGGTTTAAGTGGCCTTGCTACCATCCAATGTACCTTGGTGGCGTAATTCCGTTTAGTCGAATATAGACAATAAGCTGACCCACATGGTGTGATTGGTGATCTTGAATCAAGTTTAAAAATTGTAGCTTATTCATTTTTCCACCACTCCAGCTAAACTCTTTTAATAAGGTGGATTGGTCAAGGCCATTTATTGTTTGTATAGCATAATCAAATGCATCACCGACAAAAATAGAAATTTCCTTTTTACTCATGACAGCAGGATGATTCTTAAGTTCTTGCTGTGCAATAGGTTGCTCTTTTATGTAAGTAGAACTTAGCCATAGAAGATTTTCTCCAATGTGAAGCAATTGTTCTTTGAAACTCATTTCTTCTTTCACCGGTTTATAATCAAATTTATTTTCATCCATCGAATTAATGATGGTCAATAAGTAAACTTTGGCGTTATTTAATTTTTGGGAATGAGCATTTAGTAATGCTTGGTTGACTTGCGACATGCCATTGATTGAAATAATAGTGAGGAAGAATAATAATTTGATTTTCATAAATTGAATTTACTTGAAATAAGGATTAGCCTAATATTGTTGGTTTGTTTTAATCATAAAACAAGTAAAAAACTGAGGTAAGTCGCGAAGAAAAACACCCAAAACAATTGGTAAAATCTCCGAATACTTTTTTGTTCATTGAGTTTTGCTGTACTGAGGTGAATCATGAAAGCAATACTTAGTACAATTAAACTATACATTAATAGTTGCTCTTTCATGATGAAACTCCAATAGATGCACCAGCCATAAGCAGCCATTACAAATCCAGCTCCTAAATACAATGCTATTTTGGGAGAGTAGAGTAATGGAAAAGTTTTATAACCGAAATGTG
>JBKCGF010000308.1:0-4886 GCA_046303455.1 Chitinophagaceae bacterium
TTTGAGTATACTTCGGGACTTGCTTCTCCAAGTAAAATATTCTTTTTGTTTACAAGATCTAATTTGTAAACATATTGTTGTTTATACTCTTTATTTATTACAGGATCTGCATATTGCATTTGTAAAAAATAAATCTGATTGCCAATCCTATCTAAATAAATGCATTCTTTTGATATGGGAACCTCTTGGTTTAGAGGTAAGACATCCCATTCACGATTTTTAAAACTATAATAACGCAATTGGCCGTTAAATCTCCAATACCCAAACCCGCCTAATGACATGATCGTGTCATTATAGTTAAATGTATAAGCACTATTATTGTATCCGAAAAAAAAGGTGGAGTCTAATCTTTTGATTAAAAGAGAATCATTTTTTTTATGAGTAATCTGATATATTCTGCCCGTGCCATCAATATTTATATATAGACCCTTTTCCCCTTTAATTAATAATTGTGGATAGTTGGAAAAAAAACCTTCTTCATTTATGAATTTTAGTTTACCACTGATTTGGTGACTAAAATGGATTGGTCCATCCATCTCATAGATACGATTCAGACCTTTGTTACCAACGATAACAGAATCTTGACAATACCCCGAGTTAGCGTATAAAAAGAGAGTTAGTGTAAAAAGCCATTTCATATTCCTGATCACTGAACTATAAAAGTAATCTGATTTTGGGTAATTACAAATCAGCATCGTAAATTGATACAAACATCTTAAAATGTCTAATGCATCATTACGCAGTCAGGGTTGGTTTGGCAGAACAGGTAAAGATGGATTCATCTATCGCGCATGGATGAAAAACCAGGGTATACCTGATGAAGAATTCAGAGGTAAACCTGTTATTGGGATATGTAATACATGGAGTGAGTTAACCCCTTGTAATGGTCATTTTCGTGAGCTGGCGGAATCTGTAAAGAAGGGCATCATTGCTGCGGGTGGTTTTCCTGTTGAATTTCCGGTAATGTCATTGGGTGAGACATTGATTAAGCCGACTGCCATGTTGTATAGAAATCTGGCGAGTATGGATGTTGAAGAATCAATTCGTGCAAATCCAATGGATGGTGTGGTCTTGCTTTGTGGATGTGATAAAACAACTCCTTCACCGTGATGGGCGCTTGTAGTGTAAACATACCGACGATTGTGGTTTCTGGTGGTCCTATGCTGACTGGCCGTTATGAAGGAAAAACAATTGGTACGTCTGATGTTTGGCGTTTCAATGATGCGGTTAGAAGTGGTGAAATGTCTCAAGAACAACTGACTGTTGCAGAAGCTTGTATGTGTAGAAGTGCAGGGCATTGTGCGGTTATGGGTACAGCATCCACAATGGCTTGTATGGTAGAATCATTGGGACTAACACTTCCCTCTAATGCAGCAATACCTGCAGCAGACAGCAGAAGAAAAGTATTGGCGCAATATTCTGGTGCACGAATAGTTGAGATGGTGAAAGAAAATCTAAAGCCATCTGATATACTAACACGTGAAGCTTTTGAAAATGCAATTCGTGTGAATGCAGCAATTGGGGGATCGACTAATTTTGTGATTCACTTAATCGCTATTGCCAATAGAATAGGTGTTGATTTAAAGCTTGAAGATTTTCATATCAATTCAGCAGGCATTCCATTGCTGGCCAATCTTCAGCCTTCCGGTAAATATTTCATGGAAGATTTTTATTATGCTGGTGGATTGCCTGTTGTGATCAAAGCCCTGGGAGAAAAATTACATCATCAAATTATAACTGCAAACGGAAAGACAGTCGCAGAAAATTGTGCAGATGCAAAATCATATACAGAAGATGTGATTACTGATTTGAGTAAACCATTTAAGACCGAAACAGGATTAGCAGTCGTTTTTGGAAATCTTTGTGAAAACGGCGCTGTCATCAAACCAAGTGCTGCAAGTAAACATTTGATGAAAAAAACTGGACCTGCAGTTGTTTTTGAAAACATAGAAGACAACCAGGCGCGTGTTGATGATCCTAACCTCAACATTGATGAAAACTCCATCATGGTCTTAAAAAATGTTGGTCCCATTGGTTACCCAGGCATGCCTGAAGTGGGCAACATGGCCATCCCCAAAAAATTGCTGGAAAAAGGCATCACCGATATGGTGCGCATTTCCGACGGAAGAATGAGTGGAACAGGTTTTGGTACTGTTGTTTTGCATGTATCGCCTGAAGCTGCAAAAGGTGGAACTTTAGCTATTGTAATTGATGGTGATATGATTTCATTGGATGTTGAAAACAGAACATTGGAATTATTAGTAAGCGAAGAAGAAATAGCAAAACGAAAAGCTGCATGGAAATCTTCACATCCTAAAGCAACTCGCGGTTATGTGAAAATGTACCAGGAACATGTTGAACAGGCTCATCTTGGAGCTGATATGGATTTTCTTAGAGGGGGATCTGGTAGTGCTGTTACAAGAGATTCGCATTGATATTAGGGAAGAGGGAATAGGGAACAGGGAATAGGCAACAGGGAAATACCACCCCTCTCTCGTCCCGCATATGCGGGACTCGAAGCCCCTTCCCGAATCGGGCTTTACCCTCTCGGGATGAAACACTTAGTCTAGGAGGGGAGTTTAAATTAATTCAAATTCAATGCTGTTAGGCGCTGAAATTATGTTAACTTGCGGATTCACCATTCCTGAAATATGTCCCTTTCGCACCTGCTCAAGTTCGTTTACAACAATGGTACCGATGAAGTGATCCGCCGAGGAAAGAAAATTCATGCTATTGGATATGTGGAGTTTGTGGAGCACGATGATTTAATGGGCTCTGTCACTTTTCGGGTAAAAGACGACAATTACAGCACCTTTTATAAGGTTCATGTTCAGAAATACAAGGATTCTCGTGCAATGGCACTCAGGTGCACATGCCCTTATAATCTGGGAGATATATGCCGACATGAAGCTGCTGCTCTGCTTCATCTCCAGGACTTAATTGACCGTAACATGATTGGTGATAATACCATTCGATACGATCAAAAGCATACGGTGATCAAGATGAAGCAAATTGATCTGAAAACAATCCGTTTGCTTGCTACACCAGAAGTTTGTGAAAAGGCTGAAATCTTATTGAGAACCAATAAAGCCAACATCGTTAGTGCTAAAGATGAAAGGGTTGAAGCGAAATTGGAATTAAATGGAGAGGCTTTTCCACTTGTATTGCAGCGTAACGAGGAAAAGAATTTCGATAGTTCTTGTAAGTGTACAGAAGAAACACATCCAATTTGTTTGCATAAAGCAATGTTGTTTTTACAATTGCTGAATGCGTATGGATCGCAGTATTTTGATAGCATTCGCAACTGGGATAAAGAAAAAAATAAACTACTGGGCATTTATGGTTACAGCATGAATGAACCGGATTGGGATAAAAAATTTGAATTCACCTATAAAGATGGTAAACCATTTTTGCGTGTATTGGATCCAAGCGTTAAAAGGGTTACGACTGTTGTAGAAGAAAAGCCTGTATATAAGAGACAGGAAGTAGAAAAAATAGAAGTAAAGGAAGAACCTGAAGCTGCTGTTGTAGCAACACAGCGACTCGGTGTGGTTTTTGTAGATACACCGGGAAAATATCCAGGGTTTGCTATAGAGTTGATCAGTGGGGAGTTTGATGAAGATAAATTTTCTTTTATAGGAAGAGTAGAACACATCGACCTAACGAAATATGTTCCAACACAGGAACTTGTAAATGACGATATAAGTCTTATGAATGCTGTAAGAAAACTTCAGCGTTCAGAAATTGATAAATATGTTAGTCGCAATTCTCCTTTTTCCGGCATTTGGGAAAATATTATTTATTCAGAAGAAGAGGGACTACCTGCAGAAACTACACAGTTGATAGATGAGTATATTCATCCAAAGCTTGTAAAGATTTTTGCTGAAAATGAAGAGCGAACAGCTTTTTATAGACTTCCTGTCGGCAAGAGTTTCACTACTGCTCATCTCACACAATTAGCTATTGCAAAAGGACGCATGCACCCAGGATTAAAGGTGAATGCAGGAAAGAAGCAAGTGGAACTTGAACCAAATGTTCATATCGATGAATGGGATACGCCATTGCATTCAAATGAGTGGAGCTCTACTTTAGTCGCTTTGTTTAATAATACAATCTACAGCTGGAATTCGCTTGAGGATCTTGAAGCGATCACTGCTTTCTTACCTGAGCGTTGTCAGAAAATTTCACAAAAAGAATGGCCAGAATTTTTATCGAAAACTGTTTTGCCATTTGCAAGAAAGTATAAGGTTGAATTTGACCGTTCATTCATGACGGATGTTTATGAAGGAACTCCAGAAATTCGATTACAATTACAAGAGAAAAATGAATACCTGATTTTTACACCTGTCTTTATCTATCAAGGGTATGAAGTACTTCCTATTGATAAGGATACAGTTTTTATTCATGATGGTGCAAAGATCAGAACCATTAGAAGGGATATACTAAAGGAGAGAAGTTTTATCAGAAAACTGGCTTCACTTCATTCTAATTTCATAACGGTTGAAAACAGTTTCAACCTGGTTTTGAAAGGAACTGATGTATTGAGAAACAATTGGTTTTTCCTTTTCATTGATGCAATGAAGGAATCAGAAGTGCCAGTAGTTGGATTTGAAGAATTAAAGAATTATAGATTCAATACGGCTAAGCCACAGACAAGAATTCACATCAGCAATGGCGTAGATTGGTTTGATGCGAAAGTAGATATTGTATTTGGTGAACAAAAAGTTACGATTGAGGACATTAAGAAAGCCTTAAACAACAAGCAACAATTTGTACAGCTGAATGATGGTACATTGGGAATTCTTCCTGAGTCCTGGTTACAAAAATACTCTTTGCTTTTCCGAGTTGGTGAAGGAAAGAACAATCAACTTCGACTTTCCAAATAT
>JBKCGF010000309.1:0-2919 GCA_046303455.1 Chitinophagaceae bacterium
GGTTGAAATCAACCAGTCGCTTCTCTCCCGTTCATTGTACGAAGGATTGTCTGGTGGTGTAAAGAAAAGAAACGAAATTTTTGAAATGGCAATGCTGGAACCAAAGCTTGCAATTTTGGACGAAACCGATTCTGGTTTGGATATTGATGCATTGAGAATTGTAGCCAATGGTGTTAACCAACTTCGTTCCAAAGACAATGCATTCCTTGTGGTAACACACTATCAACGTTTGCTTGATTATATCGTTCCTGATTTTGTACACGTTTTGTACAATGGCAGGATTGTTCGTTCTGGCACGAAAGAATTGGCTTTGGAGTTGGAAGAAAAAGGATATGATTTTATCAAGGCTGAAGTAGAAGCCGCTAACGCGTAAACGAAAAGTGAAACTGAACAGCATGGACGCAACAACTATTTTACAAAATGCATTTGAGCAGCAGGCCAGTCATTCAGGCAACCTGGATACTTTCCATTCCGAAAACTGGAAAAACTTTTCAGAATGGGGACTCCCTGCGATCAAGCACGAAGAGTGGAAATACGCCAGAATCAAAAATGTCTTCAGCGACAAAATGATTTTGAACGGTACAACCAGCCTGAATGCAGAAAACATCAAATCATATTTGCTTGAAGGGAACCTTGCAAAAAATGCCATTGTATTTATCAATGGCGTATACAACAAATCCCTTAGTACAATAACTGAATCAGAAAACAATCTTGTGGTGAAATCGCTTTCTGCAGCTGCGGAAGACGAAGATGCTGAGTTTGTAAAAAACAATCTTGGACATAGTCAGCGTTACCACCAAGATGGAATCAACGCTTTAAATGCAGCATTCGCTGCAGGTGGCGTTTACATCAAAGTAAAAAAAGGCAAAAGAATTGAGCACCCTGTTGTAGTATATCATTTAACTGATACCTCCAGTGGATTTGTATTTGCGCAGCCACGTGTGTTGGTCAATGTTGAAGCTGCTGCAGAAGTCGTTTTACTCGAGACATATAACAAATTGGGTAACGACGAAAGTCTCACCAATGAAGTAATCGAAATATGCGCATCCCAGGACGCTATTGTCAACTATGTCAAAATTCAAAACGAAGGCAAGGATGCCAACCATGCTGGAA
This sequence comes from Chitinophagaceae bacterium, assembly GCA_046303455.1. Classification (GTDB taxonomy): domain Bacteria; phylum Bacteroidota; class Bacteroidia; order Chitinophagales; family Chitinophagaceae; genus Pollutibacter. Next base: position 1,114 of record JBKCGF010000309.1, read on the forward strand.
CAACACATATTCGTCAGCTTGAAAAATGTGTTACACATGCTGTTACACTAACACTAAGTGGCAAGTTGGTTAGAAACAACCTTAACATGGTGATGGAAGCTGCAAACAGTGAAAGCCATATGTATGGCTTGTATTTGCTCAATGGTGAAACACTTGCAGATAACCATACAATTGTCGACAACCAGCAACCAAACTGTTTGAGCAACGAGTTGTACAAAGGCATCATGGATGAAAAATCGACTGGTGTTTTCAACGGAAAGATTTTCGTTAGACAGGATGCACAAAAAACCAATGCCTACCAATCGAACAAGAATATATTGATCAGTGAAAATGCTTCTGCAAACACAAAGCCACAGCTTGAAATTTTTGCTGATGATGTGAAATGTTCTCATGGTTGCACAATTGGCAAACTCGACCAAGATGCCATGTTCTATTTAAAGGCACGTGGTATTTCTGAGCAAACTGCGAGAGCTATGTTGTTGCATGCATTTGCAATAGATATTCTTGATCAAATCAAAAATGAAGAGATCAGGAACTATGCAGATAAACTTATTTCTGAGCGTTTATCTTATGATTTTTAATCAATGACCAACCAGACTTCATATGATGTAGCAGCAATAAGGAACCTCTTCCCCATTCTCAACAGAAAAGTTAAGGGAAAGGATCTTGTGTATTTCGACAATGCCGCAACATCACAGAAGCCGATACAAGTAATAGATGCACTGGTACACTATTACACTCATTACAATGCAAACATCCATCGTGGCTTGCATACATTAGCAGACGAAGCAACTGCAGCCTACGAAGCAGCGAGAGTCGCGGTGCAAGAATTCATTGGCGCAACATTCCACGAAGAAATAATATTTACAAAGGGAACGACAGAAAGCATCAATCTCGTAGCAAGATCCTGGGGTTCTGCATTTCTGCAAAAAGGTGATGAAATCATCATCTCCTCATTAGAGCATCATGCCAACATTGTTCCCTGGCAAATGATTGCCGAAGAAAAAGGAGCTATCCTCAAGGTGATTCCGATGGATGATAATGGTCGCCTAGACATGGGTGCTTATAGTAACATGTTAAGCGACAAAACAAAATTTGTATCCATTGTACATGTTTCCAACGCCTTGGGAATTATCAATCCAGTAGAAGAAATCATCGCTTTGGCGCATGAGAAAAACGCATTGGTATTGCTAGATGGTGCACAATCGAGTGTGCATTTGGATATCGATGTGAAGAAACTCGACTGCGATTTTTATGTGTTCTCTGGACATAAGATATACGGACCAACAGGTGTTGGTGTGCTTTATGGCAAAAGAGCTTTGTTGGAAAAGATGCCCCCTTTTTTAGGAGGCGGAGAAATGATCAAGGAAGTGACTTTCGAGAAGACCACCTATAATGATTTACCGTTCAAATTTGAAGCAGGTACACCCAATATTGAGGATGTCATAGTTATGAAACCTGCAATTGAGTTTATCAACAAATACGGGAAGTCCAATATCAGAGCCCATGAGGAAGAATTGCTTGCTTATGCAACAAGTAAATTGAAAGAGATAGAAGGATTGAAGATCATTGGCGATGTTGAAAATAAAGTAAGTGTGATTTCATTTGTCATAGAAGGAGTACATCCACAGGATTTGGCAATCTTGCTAGACAACCAAGGTATTGCAGTCAGAACTGGCCACCATTGCGCCCAACCGCTCATGCAGCGTTTGGGTATTGTGGGTACCACACGTGTTTCCTTTGCAGCATACAATACCTTAGCTGAAATTGATGTGCTCGTTACTGCGCTTCACAAATCCCTAAAGA
>JBKCGF010000310.1:0-17177 GCA_046303455.1 Chitinophagaceae bacterium
TCTTGGTAGAAAGTCAATCCAGCTGGAAAATATAAAACACCAGGCTTGGTTGGTGCTTTAGGTAAGTACTCCTTTTCAAAAAATAATTTTACGGACTTATAACCAGCTACAGCTTTGTTCATCACAGCATCATTGGCTTTGATGAGAATTGACTGCCATTCTGCATCGCTGATTACTGCAGGTTTTTTAGAAAAGTGTTTCCAAAAAACAGATTTTTGTGAGGCATCTACGATATGAATTTCATAGGTGTTGTTGAAACTTTTTACTACATCGTATGGCTGTGCAATACCAATTTTTAACCCCTCACGCATTAAACCAAAATGCTCTTCCATGTATCGAGGAATGTCGTTTAACCTCGCCAGATAAGCATCCACATCTTTTTGGTTTTTGAGAATGGTGCCGGACATTCCGGTAATGTTGGTGTGGAATCCGCCTTCGGATAAAATCGGATTTAGATAGGACTTGAAACGATAATCAGAGATGTCGTCTTCAAAACTATAGAGCAATAACTCTGCATTGATTTCATCTTCAAAAGTCAGTTCACTTTTTTTAATGGCTCTAATTTCTTGGTCGAGTGCAAGAAAAAAATCAAACCGTCTTTTTGCTTCTGTTTCCCCATGCAATCCCAGAGGATAATTGCTCATTGAATCGATTCTTCTTTCCTCGTTGTTGAATGCCGCAATTTTATTCAAAGCCTGTTTCAGTAGAGGATGAGAAGGCTCAGGCGCTTGTTGTCCATTTACCAACTGCAAAGAAAATAGCGCAACGAAAAAGAATATTCTTTTCATTATTCAACAATTCTATTAATCAATAAAGGATTCTCTGATTTCAATTCATCCGGTAATAAGTCGTCAGGAAAATTTTGAAAAGATATAGGCCTTGCGAAACGTTTGATGGCATCTGCACCAACAGATGTGTACCTCGAATCTGTAGAGGCAGGAAAAGGACCACCATGTTGCATCGCCAAACAAACTTCAACACCTGTTGGAACTCCATTTATAATTATTCTGCCGCATTTGCTAGTAACAATATCGACTATATCTTGATGTGTTTTTACATCCTGTTGTGTTGCAATTAAACTTGAAGTAAGTTGTCCTTCCATAACTTCTGCCACACGCTTCATTTCTGAATAATCATTACAGATTACTACTATTGAAAAGGGGCCAAATACTTCTTCACGAAGAATTGGGTTTGCAAGAAAATTTGAGGCTGTGACAGATACAACCATGGCTGAAGAATTCTCCTTGGTTGGGTGTTTATCTGCATCAGAATTAATTTTTACACCTTTTTGTGTAATGGCCCTCTTGGCTTTTTGTTCGTAAGCTTGAGCAATTCCCATGTGCAACATCTTACCTGTAACTGTTGCAGATATTCTATTTGAAAGTTGTTCAGTAAATTGTACCAATGCAGGCGAATCAAGTCCAACAATAATACCTGGATTGGTACAAAACTGTCCAACACCAAGTGTAATAGAATCTGCCAGCATTACGGCATACTTATTTGGATCACTTGACAATTCCTCTTTAAACAAAAAGACAGGATTCACACTTCCCATTTCAGCAAATACAGGAATAGGTTCTTTCCTTTGGTTGGCCCAATTGAACAAAGCCATACCTCCAGTATAGGAACCGGTAAACCCAACTGCTTTGGTATTTTCATTTTTAACCAGGGCTTCGCCAATAGCAAATGAAGCACCATGAAGATGAATAAAGATGTCTTTGGGCATGCCTAATGATGCAACCGCCTTATCAATTGCACCAGCTACCATTGCTGAAGTTTCAGGATGAGCAGGATGCGCCTTTACTACTACTGTACAACCTGCTGCTAAAGCCGATGCAGTATCCCCTCCTGCTGTTGAATAGGCGTAAGGAAAATTGCTGGAGCCAAAAACAACAACGGGACCTAGAGGAGTAAGCATTTTCCGAATATCAGGACGAGGAGGAGCTTTGTCAGGAATGGGTAAACAAATTCTTGCTTCCAGCCAATCCCCTTTTTCACAAGCATCTGCATAGCTGTTGAGTTGAAAAATTGTTCTTCCTCTTTCTCCCTTTAACCTTGCTTCAGGAAGATTGGTTTCACGCAGGGTTACCTGGATTAACTCATCACCTAATGCCTCAAGTTCTTTAGCAATAGTGCGCATGAGCAATGCACGCTGCTTGATTGAACATTTTTTATACAGATTGAAAACAGTATAAGAACGATGCATAGCATCGTTCACTTCATTTATCGTAGCATCTTTAAACATGGAAAAATATTGGGTACTTATGAATTAAAATATTATAACGCTGGTCTTGTTGCAATTCCTTTTTGAATAATCTTTAAAATACGATCACGCTCATCACCTTCTAAAGGCAAACGCGGTGCGCGAACATATTCTGAACCTATTCCAGTTTGAGTTGCTGCAAGTTTGATGTACTGCACCAACTTGGGATGAATATCCAATTCTAGTAGTGGCATAAACCACCTGTAAATCTTAATTGCTTCATCCAATTTTCCAGCTTTCACCAAATTATACATTACCACTGTTTCTTTAGGGAAAGCATCTACTAGCCCGGCAACCAACCCATCAGCACCAAGTGCAAGCTCTTCAACAGTTAGTGTATCAACTCCACACAAAATAGCGAAGCGATCATTGAACCTGTTTTTTAGACGGGTAACATTGGTCACATCACGAGTCGATTCTTTTAATGCATTGATATTAGGAACCTCTGCAAGTTCTGCGAACATATCCAGTGTTACTTCAATTTTATAATCGACAGGATTGTTGTATATCATTACCGGCAAATCCATGCTGGTTGCAACCGTTTTGAAGAAAGTCACGGTTTCTTTATCATCAGATTTATAGCGCATAGGGGGTAAAAGCATCAATCCACTTGCGCCCCATTCTTTTGCTAGTTTTGCCTGCCTTACTGCTTCTTTGGTGGAACCTTCTGCGATATTCATGATTACTGGCAATTTCCCTGCCAGATATTGTACAGAAAACTTGACCAAAGATTCTTTCTCTTCTAGCGTGATGGTGCTTGCTTCACCTAATGAACCACCTATGATAATTCCACTTACACCTGCATCCACCTGAGCTTTCAAATTAATTTCGTACATGTTAAGGTCCAAGTGATCATTAGCATCAAAAGGAGTTAGCAAAGCAGGGAATACTCCCTTCCATTCAAAAGAAGCCATAGTTGTTGTTTTTTCAAACTTAATGAAAAATAAGGAGTTCAAATAGAACTAGCTTCCATTCATGTAATTGATGCTGAAATTAATTTCAATGCTTTCAGAAGTAGTTATCTTTACGATCAATTCATTTTAAGGAAAAGTTGACAGAGCAAGAACTCATTTATCGCTTAAAGGAAGGTGACGGCATCGCGTTCAGGCACTTGGTGGAGACCAGACAATCTTTGGTCTTCAATACTGTATTGGGGTTTTTGCAAAGTACAGAGGACGCAGAGGATGTAACCCAAGATGTTTTCATAAAAGTATTTGAATCCATACAACAATTTAAGGCAGAATCTGCCCTTTCAACCTGGATTTACAGGGTAGCAGTCACCACTGCATTAGAGTACATCCGCAGGAAAAAAAGAAAAAAAAGATTTGGCTTTTTAAGTCCCATTTTGGGAGAAAATAATGAGCCAACACTAGAATTACCAGATTTTCACCATCCAGGTATCCAATTGGACAACAAGGAAAAAGCTGCCATTTTATTCAAAGCAATTAAGGAACTGCCTGAAAATCAACAAATTGCATTTGTACTGAATAAAATAGAAGGACTAAGCTACCAGGAAGTTGCAGAAATCATGAAAACCAGTTTGTCTGCAGTTGAATCTTTATTGCACAGAGCAAGAATCAACTTAAGAGAATTTTTAAAAAAAAGAAACAACTTAAATGAGTAGCGCAATATCCTTGATAAAAAAACATCTAAATTAGAGTAATACATGAAATCGAAGTTTACAACAGAAGAAATTATCAACAGTTTGGACGGCATTCAACGTGCTGAGCCGAGCCCTTTTTTGTATACCAGGATTCATGCCAGGTTACACCGCAACGAGAACAGTATGGTTTTTACCATTTTCCGGTACATCACCAAACCATCTTTTGTAATGGCAGTAGTTATGCTGATAATACTTGTTAATGGTTTTATTATGTATAACCGAATTGAGATGCAGCAGAACCAGGAGGATATGAGCCAAACGATTGCTGCTGAATACGGCAGACAGAATGCAATCAATCCTTACGAATTAAACGAGGCACCCTAATGAGTCAGACGAAATACAAATGGATGGTCTTCTTGGTGCTCATTTTGCTTATCAGCAATATTGTACTTGCTTTTTTCTTGTTTTTCGCTAACGATAAAAGAGAGAAAAAGAAGGGCAACCCTGATGAATGGGCTATGAAAATTTACAAAGAAATTGGCTTAGATACTGCACAGATAGAAGTTTTCAAAAAAGAGAAAGACGAGTTTTTCAATACAATGCGTCCAATTTGGAATGAAAACAGACAGGCAAAAGATAGCTTATATAAAAAGCTGAATTCAAACAATTCTGACAGTAGCGTAGTTAGCCTTTTGTCACAAATTCAAAGGACGAATCATTTTTCCGATTCATTTACTTATGCGCATTTTACTAAATTAAGAGCGATGTGCACGCCGGATCAACAAGTAAGATTTGATACAATCATACCCAAAATGATCAACCGCCCGAGAGGAAGAAGATAAATTATTTTTTCACTCTTTTTATTGCTTCTTCTACCAAAGGTTCTAATACTTTGTATCCCTCAACTGTTGGATGAACTCCATCATTTGCATAAATTGCTTTCATTCCTTTTTGATCATCCACAACAGCAGAATACAAATCGAGATAAAGAACATTTTCCAGCTTAGCAAACTCTCGAAGTGCTGCATTTAAATCAATTACTTTATCAGCTGGTGTCAGGGCTGGTCTCCAAACAAAACGATTTGCAGGCAGTACAGAGCAAAGCACAACTTTTATTTTACTTGCTTTAGCGAGTTGGACAATCGACTTAATATTATTCAGTGTCTTTTGTTGATCGTAGGGACCAGCATTTTCTGCTATGTCATTAATTCCTGCTTTCAATACTAGCACATCAGGATGGAGGTTCACTACATCTTCTTGCAAACGAAGGAGCATTTGTGCTGTAACTTGTCCGCTTATTCCTCTGTTAAAATAAGGCTTGTCTTTAAAGAACTCAGGACGCGCAGATGACCATCCTTCAAAGATGGAGTTTCCCAAAAAAACGACTCGGATCTCCCCTTTTTGCTTTGATTTGGCTTCCATATTTTGATTGGCGTATTTTTTAAAATTTGTCCAATTGATCCAACTTTCGTCGATTTTATTTTGAGCAATTACAGATGATGTCATGATACTGATAACAAGAAAGCAAATGAGAACATTAAATTTTTTCATGTTGATTATTTAGGTTGCATACGAAGTGAGCCATCAATGCGAATGGTTTCACCATTGATGTATTGGTTTTCTATAATGTGCCATACGAGTTTTGCAAACTCTTCAGGCTTACCTAATCTTTTGGGGTTGGGAATATTTGCGGCCAATGATATTTGTGCTTCTTGTGGCAAGCCTTCCACCAGAGGTGTATGAAAAACTCCAGGAGCGATAGCATTTACACGAATTCCAACAGAAGCCAATTCTCTTGCGGCTGGTAATGTCATACCGACTATCCCAGCTTTTGAAGCAGCATACGCTGATTGTCCAATTTGACCTTCATAAGCAGCGATAGAAGCGGTTGAAATAATAACCCCTCTTTGTCCCTCTTCATCTGCATCTGATTTCGACATTTTTTCAGCTGCCAAGCGCAACATATTAAAACTTCCAACAAGATTGACATTGATGAGTTTTTGAAAAAAATCAAGTGGCATCAATCCATTTTTACCCATGATTTTTGCAGGTGTTGCGATGCCTGCACAATTCACCAAAACCTTGGGCAATCCATGTTCTGTTTCAAGTTGATTAAAAAATGTTTCAGCTGATAAAGCATTGGTAACATCTACCAGATAACCAATTGCACCGATAGTTTCTGCCTTAAGCTTTAGCTTTTCGGCATCTATATCAACAATCACTACTTTCAACCCTTTTTCTGCAAGCAATTGAGCTGTTGCTGCACCCAAGCCTGACGCACCTCCAGTTACTACAGCTACTGCATTTTCAAGCAACATATGTTGTTCAATTTAGACAATTAAATTAGGTTAATTCTCTTAGCCGTACAATTCAAAATGAATTGCATCTTTTCCAATTCCCAAAGCTTGAATTTTTTGTCGCGCATCAGTAATCATATCTTTCCAGCCACAAAGAAAAAATTGAGGATTGTCCTTAGGCTCTTGCATCAATTGCTGGTACACTCCATGCACATATCCAATACAAAGCCCTTCTGCAACTTGTTCCTCCCTTGAGAATGTTGGAAAGTAATGAAAGTCGGGAAGATTTTGTTTGAGATCAAGCATTTCATTCAAGTACAAAGCATCCTGACATTTTCTGGTTCCGTATATGAGGAAAATTTCTTTGTGAGGAATATTATTGTGGTGTATGTGCTGCAGCATCGATCTGAATGGCGCGATACCCGTTCCAGTACATATCATAAAAAGATCAGTAGTTATTGGATCTGGTAATACAAAATGTCCTTGTGGACCTCTTACCGGAAATGAAGTACCTACTATAGCTTCATGGAAAAGATAATTTGTGCCTAGTCCCCCATCCATTAACACAATAATCAATTCAACCACATTAGTATGATCAGGAGCAGATGCGATTGAATAACTTCTCCATCGTTTGTTCGGCTGTTCATGTATAGGTAGATCAAGTGTGATGAATTGTCCAGGTACAAACTCAAATTTTTCAACTTCATCAATCCTGATCCAAAATCTTTTGGTTGATGCAGTTTCATTTTCGATTCTGATGATCTGGCCATTGCGCCAAGGTTGAGCAGCCATATGAAATGAATTGATGGGTGAGACTCAATTACTTTCATAATTTAAACATTTTTCGGGACTTCCCTCAATCAGAACCAAAACAAAGCATAAATGCATTAAAAAAAACGGCATCATATATTCAAAATTTTTTGCAGATAGTTCAAGAGTTGAACATGGGATACACTTATTTTCTCCTAATTCATATTTTATATAACTTCAATTAGGTTTTCACTTTTTTAAGAAAACTCACATCAAATGGAAATCTGGAATTTCAATCAAGCTCTCCAATAATCTTAATGGACTAAAACAATAATATCTTAATATGAACCGTATACTCAACGTGATGCTACTTTTTTTCGTAGTTATGGCAGCAGTTTATTGCAGTGGGCCTAAAATGAAAACAGAAACAACTAGCACAAATGTCGATTCAGGTAAAGTGGTTTATTTAGACCAAGGTTGGTCTGCAGAGGATCGTGCCGATTTCTATTGGGCTCCTCAAGGTTCAGCATTATTATCTTATGATATATACATGACATTAAAAGATCCAGAAACAGGAGCGTACATGAACTCTCCAGAAATTACGGATGCTTTTGGATTTCTAAGAGAACCAGATCATACTAAAAACCCAGATGATTTTCCAATCGGTGTTGCTAAATCAGTAGTAAAAGACGGCCCTTTTAAAGGTGAGTATATAGGACTTACATGTGCAGCTTGCCATACCAATCAAATAAATTATGAAGGAGTCAATATTCGTATAGATGGTGGTAATACAACTGCATTCCAAGTAGTTCCATGGTTAAAAAAGCTAACCAGCTCATTGGAGCATATTCAAAAAGACAAAAATGCCTTCAAAGAAATGGTTACCGAGATTGGCAAGAAAGGGAAAGTAGATGAAGCTGATTTACGTAAACAACTTGATGGCGATGTTGAAATTGCTCAAAGCTTGATAAATAAGATTTTATTCTCAAAAATAGAAGTTGGCCCTGGCAGAATGGATGCTTTTGGCGGTATAGATAATGCTTTACTTGGTATACATTCTGGTATAATGGACAATATTACAGTTAATGAAGCCCCTGTAAAACCTTCTTTTCTTTGGAACGCCTCCCACTCTGCATGGGTACAATGGAGTGGTATTTCACCCAATCCAATAACACGTAATTATAGTGAAGCGCTTGGTGTATTTGCTAGATATGATTTATCAGATAGTGGCAAACCTGAAAATTATAAAATTTCAACAGTTGATATAAGACAGCTTATACTAATTGAAAAAATGTTACGCAGACTTGCTCCACCACAATGGCCACAGGAAATATTGGGTAAAATTGACAGCGCCAAAGCTGCTAGGGGCGCCAAATTATTTACATCGAATTGTGCTAGTTGTCATAGCATATACCCCCACAGGTGGAGTGAGCCAAGAGAAAACGGTATAAGGATGATTGAAAATGCACTGGTGCCTCAGGCAATTATTGGCACTGATCCCGCTAATTTAAAAAGCATTGGCCTAGATACAAATGCAGTCGTTACAACCAAACATTTAAAAAGCTTATTTGGTGGAAAAGAGAAAGTTACGCCAACTCAATTCTTTCAAATTATTGAGGGTGCTATGATTCAGCATTCTATTACCAAAGCAGGATTAACTCCGGAAGAAATACTAGATGCAAATGGCTATCTAACTACGGAAATGGTGGCAAAGGAAAAAATACCATTTGGTGTCTATAAAGCTGCCCCTCGGGATGGTGCTTGGTCAATTGGGCCATACTTACACAACGGATCAGTTCCAAACCTATTTGAGTTGTTATCCCCTGCAAAAGAAAGATCTGAGAGCTTTTATTTGAATAGTCAATTTGATCCAGTTAAAGTGGGTATCAACACAAACCAAAAAACAGGGTTTAAATTCGATACTAAACTTACAGGAAATACAAATGCAGGGCACAGTTTTGAAGATACTAAAGGACCCGGGGTGATTGGCAGAAAGTTTACAGAAACTGAGCGATATGAAATTATTGAATTCTTGAAATCCATTCCTACCCAACCTGGACAAGTTACACCTTATGGTGGTCCAGCTAACCCTATCTTAGCAAAAGACGATAAAACTTGGTTCAATTATAAGAAACCTTATTAACCTGTTCTAAAAATGGATTAACTAGCCTGCTGTTCGCTATCCGATGGAAAATTAGAAATTAAAACGAAATCAGTATAGAAAAAATAAAAAGAGTCTCAAATGAGACTCTTTTTTGTAGCGAGATCGGGAGTTGAACCCGAGACCTTCGGGTTATGAATCCGACGCTCTAACCACCTGAGCTACCTCGCCTTAAAAGCTAAGGGGTGCAAAAATAAAGATAAACGTGATGAAAACAAAATTGACTAATCGCAATAAAAAATGACATAAATCATACCAACTATCATTTATTGTCATTTTTATCTACTTTCGAATACTGAACCTTTACAGCATAAAGACTGATTAGTACATTTCTGTTATTTTCTGATTAGTAGGGTAAACCGTTTTTTAACCAATTAAACCCTACGTTATGACCCGAATTACGTCTTATTGCCAGACTTGTACTGTAAAGAATTGCATCATGCTCAAATCTTTCGGTCCAGATCAACTTAATGTGTACAAGCCTTACAAGCACCACTATGAATTCAAAAAAGGTGAACTGATTTTCAGAGAAGGTGATGAAATCAATGGTCTTTATTTTGTCCAATCTGGTGTTATCAAACTGGAAATGAACGCCGACAAACAACGTCCTTTTATCTTGCGCCTGATTGGCCCCGGACAAACAATGGGACACCGTTTCTTGAGCTATACTGGACTTCAGCCTTATAGCGCGACTGCAATTGAAGACACAAGAGTCTGCTTCATTGAATTAGGTTTCTTCAAGAATCTGATGCAGAAAAATGAAAATCTACAAGAGGAACTAAGAAAAATTTTCTTAAAAGAAATCAGGAGCACTGAAATCAAGCTTCTTCAAATAGCCCAACAGACTGTTCGTGAAAAAGTAGCAGGCATTTTAGTCCATTTGGCAGAAACCTACAATTACAGACAAATTGGAATGGGAATTAAGGTGCATATCGACCGCCAGGAGATGGCAGATCTTGCAGGCACAACAAAAGAGCAGGTTTCGAGAATTTTGGCGGATTTCGACCAGGAACAATTGATCAGGTTCAGGGCAAAGCACTTCAAATTTATGGCAGTAGACAAACTTCGTCAGATTGCTGAAAAACATGCTGAACCCACCAGAGCTTTCGAACAAATTGAAGCCTAAAAATGCTTTATTTCGATTGTATTATTAACGGTGAGGTTGTACCTTTGCCGCCGTAAAAACAATACTATGGCGTCAAAAATAAAAGTACACAACCCGGTGGTTGAGCTCGATGGAGATGAAATGACTAGAATCATTTGGAAGTTCATTAAAGACAAATTGATTCTACCCTACCTGGAACTGGATATCAAGTATTATGATCTGGGGGTAGAATACCGAGATGAGACCAATGATCAGGTCACTATTGATGCTGCAAACGCCATCAAACAATATGGAGTGGGCATTAAATGTGCAACAATTACACCAGATGAAGCTCGTGTAAAGGAATTCAACCTCAAACAAATGTGGAAGAGTCCTAATGGTACTATTCGAAACATACTTGATGGCACTGTTTTCCGCGAACCAATTGTAATTAAAAATATTCCTCGTCTTGTTACAAATTGGGACAGTCCAATTATTGTTGGACGCCATGCTTTTGGTGATCAATACCGTGCGACTGATTTTGTTGTTCCTGGTAAAGGAAAGCTAACTGTCAAGTTTGAAGGCGAAGATGGACAAATCATTGAGCATGAAGTATTCCAATTCAAGGGTGCTGGTGTAGCGATGAGCATGTACAATACAGACGAAAGCATCATGGGATTTGCCAGAAGCTGTTTCAATATGGCACTCCAAAAAGGATGGCCTTTGTATATGAGTACCAAGAATACCATCTTAAAAAAATACGATGGTCGTTTCAAAGATATCTTTGAAGAGATCTATCAAAATGAATTTAAAGCTGCATACGAAACGGCTGGAATTACTTACGAGCACAGATTGATTGACGACATGGTGGCGAGCGCTTTGAAATGGAATGGCAAATTCGTATGGGCGTGTAAGAATTATGATGGTGATGTTCAAAGTGATACTGTTGCACAAGGATTCGGTTCACTTGGATTGATGACTTCCGTATTGGTAACTCCTGACGGGAAAACCATGGAATCTGAGGCTGCACATGGTACGGTTACCAGACACTACCGTGATCACCAAAAGGGTAAGCCAACAAGCACCAACCCTATTGCTTCAATTTTCGCATGGACAAGAGGACTTGCTTTCCGTGGTAAACTAGATGAAAATCAGGCATTGATCGATTTTGCTAATGCACTTGAGCAAGTTTGTATTGAGACTGTTGAAGAAGGAAAAATGACCAAGGACCTAGCAGTTTGTATTCATGGAAACAAAGTGAATCATGGTGATCATTACTTGTACACAGAAGAGTTTCTGGATGCAATTGATGCCAATTTGAAAAAGAAAATGGCAATTTAATTACACTAAACTCATAATAAAAAAAGAGTCCAGATTGGACTCTTTTTTTATTCCTGCTTATTCAATATTCTATTCCACATCCTTTGTGCGGAGGTCCAGCTAAATTTTTCAAATCTTCCACGCTGAACAATCAAATCATTATCATTGGGATGCGATAAATAATAGTGGAAAGCAAATCTACTCTTTGGATCTTCCCAACCATTGGTTTGCCCGAATCGTAAATCATTAAACACCAAAGTATCGCCCCAGTGTTGAACGGTGTAGAAGCCCTGTGAAAAGGTTTTCAGCTCCATCACTTCTTTATGATCATGGATAGGATTAAGAAGCTCTTCACTTTTCGGGAAGTATCGGGTTTGAATTGGTTTATTCCCATCGAGAATTGAACGATACCCAATTTGATAACCCATACTGTCTTCTATTGCAATGAACCATAAAAAATTATTCAATAAAGTAGGTGTAGAAAAATAAGCAGCATCTGTTTTCAGTGAATTTTTCAGCTCATTTTTCACATATCTGTCGATGCTGTATTTATTGTAAAGTGCGAATGATAAATAAAATATAGAAACCCAGACACCAATCCTAGCCCATCTAATTCTATGTCGGTGATCTGTTTTAGAAAAAAGCAGAAATAAAAATCCTATCAAGGAGAATATGGTAAACAATGGATCTGCTACATACAAAATATTGAACGAGAAACGTTTTGCAGAGAATGGCTCCAACCATCCGATTCCATAATTATTCATTGCATCAAGAAAGAGATGACAAGCAATTTCAATTAGAAAAAACCAGAACCATTTTCGGAGTGTAATTGGTTCAGCTTTATGCCATCTTGCAGCTACAAGCGCGAGAAAGAAACTGCCAATAAAAGCAAATAAAAAAGAATGCGTAAACCCCCTGTGGGCAAGTAATTCTGTCGACACCGGCATCCACATTCCAGCTATAAAGTCAATATCCGGAACACTTTGTGCGAGAGCTCCCCATAATATAGCCTTTCTTCCAGCTTGTTTATCTAAAATCAATTCACCAATACAGGCGCCTAAAACAATATGAGTAATTGAATCCATGATATCATTTGAATCAACAGTACTAAGTTATTCAAATGTCACTTTAAAATATTACCAAACAATAACAATTACATCATTCTGATTTCTCTGCTACCACCCATCCCTGGAGTTCCTCCAGCTGGTTGTTTTCCAGAATACTTATTGAATCTATAAATAAAGCTCATCATAAAGTAACGAGTAAGACGATTTACTCTGGTATCAACAATATTGTTTCCATTAACTGTTCTTGCTATGGCCTGGTTTTGTTTGAAGATATCGAAACCAGACAACCTGAAAATTCCATTTTTCTTTTTGAACAGGGTCTTTTCGATTGAAGCATTTAACAATACGATATTTTGATTCACTGCAGAAGATAGTCCCTTATTGATAATGTATTCTAAATCATGCCTGAATACAATTCCACCAGGGATATCAACTCTTGAATTACTGGTTAAGGTCCAGCTTGTATAATTCACGTTAGGCTGACCAGGTAATGTATACCTCACCTTATTTAAACCATATCTTCCGCCAAAATCAATTTCAAGCCAATCTTTCCAGTTGAACTCATATTTCAGTCCCTGTGAGATAAGAAGATTCTTGGCAACGTTGCGCTGAGAATCAATCAAAGTAATATTATTGTTATAAGCAATAACACCATTAGCAGAAATAATATGTGTTCTGTTGTTCCATGGTTTACTGAAGTTATAGAAACCACTCACGGTATAATTTCCATCAACGTTTTCATAAGTAGTAAGCTGACTTCCGTTTCCACCAAGTCTCTTTGTGTTATTTACAATTTGGTTGTCCACAAAATTAAAATTTGCACCCACGAAAAAAGTCTGGCCAGTCAGGAAGTTGAGGTTATTGAAAGACATGCTGAAGACATGCGCTTGTTCTGGCTTTAGTTCTGGATTTCCTTTAGTTTGGTATTGTGGGTTGGAAACATCCGTCACAGGCTGCAACTGAGTGAATGAAGGCTGTCTTGCATTCCCATTATAAAAGAACCTCAAGGTCTTGTTTCTGGTGAAATTGTATGCGAAGTTAGCGGATGGCAGTAAGTTCAATCGTTTGATTGGCGCATATACTGTTTCACCTGTACTGTTAAACGTTTTCCCGCGCTGATCAACCGGCTGTGCGCTTGCTCCAATTGAGTAATTGTATTTCTTTTTTACCGTTCTAAGGTTCGTTCCAATTCTCTGATTGATAAAATCATTTTCAAATTCATTACTCAGCAGATCGGAAAAAAGATAGTTGCCTGTTAGTGTATCTAATACAGATGTGTTTCTATCGTTTCGTGTATACGATCTTGAATACGCATAGATGAAATCCAAATATCTATCCTTCATGATGGGCTCTGAATAATTCAACCGAATGTTATAATTATTGGACCTGTTATCTGTTACTACTCTTTGATCAAGCAGGACTGAAAAAAGTGTTGGAAAATAATTATTGGTTATGTTGATTTTCTCTGATTCACCATCAGTTGAATTAATACCTCCGCCAATATTTACAGAAAGATTCCTACCCCTCTTTTTAAATTTATGATTGAATATCAAGCTTCCATTAAAGTTAGGCGACTTTGAATATGACGTATCGTCGTTAGTGCCATTACTTGTGAGATCAACATCATTGCGCAGATAACCAAAATCGGAACCAGATTTACTGTCGTTATCGCGTATTGTGAATTCGGGTATAAACTTTATATAGTTAAACGAGTCAATATTCCATTCCACGTTGATGGAAGCGCGATGGTTACGGGAATTGCTGAGTGACTGTGTATTTTGACTATTTAAAAACTTAGTGCTTTCAAAAAAGTTTTGAGAAGCAACATCACGAAGCACATTGGTCTCTCTCTCAGAATAACTATAGTTACCATATATAGACCCTTTTTTCTCTTTGAAGTCGTTGCGGAAATTCATCCCAACAGAATTGCTCACTCTCAGACCTTCTTCACCTCCAATTCCACTCTGGTTATTGCCACCAATATTTACCTGAAACCCACGGTTTCCACCTCCTCCTCCACCAAAATTACCTCCACCACCATTGCTACTTCCTCCATCAAAATTGAAAGTACTTGTATTGTTGTTATTGGCGCCACCAAAAACAGACAGTTGGGTTTCGTTATTGAACACATTTACATTTGCTGTGCCTACATAACGATCATCGGTTCCACCACCAACAACAGTTCGAGTAAACACCCCTTTATTTCGATCTTTTTTCAATTGAAGGTTGATGATCTTATCTGGTTCACCATCTTTAATACCAGAAATATTGGCAAGGTCACCATAATCGTCAATCACTTGCACTTTATCAATCATGTCAGCTGACAGCTGTTGAGTTGCAGCCTTGGGGTCATTGCTGAAAAAATCTTTTCCATTTACCCTAACTCTTGAAACGGTTTTACCTTGAGCAGTAATATTCCCGTTTTTATCGACTTCAATACCGGGCATTTTTTTCAAGAGGTCCTCTACCATGGCATTTGGTTTCAAACGAAAAGAATCGGCCTTGTATTCTACTGTATCTTCTTTTACTATAATTGGAGGTGTGCTAATCACAATCTCCTGAAGGTCGCTGTACTCTGGTAATAATTTGATAGAATCCAGCTTCAACACCTCTTCACCTTCGGGAATGGTGTAGGCTTTGAGTCTGGTGCCATAGCCCAGACTAGATATAGAAAGAACAAATTTGCGTTGTGGAATTCCCTTGACAAGGAAAAAACCAACATTATTGGAAAGCGTTTTGATTGTATCCTTGCCCCCTGCAATGTAGACACCCACGGTTGCACGGGCAATTGGATTCCCTAGCGTATCAATCAAACGGCCGTTTACCTGAAAACCTTCTTGCGTAAACCCTTCAAAACCAAGGCATAAAACACTGAAAAACAAGAATAATATACGTTTCATAATTTTTAAAATCGGTAATTGGACGCCAAAGTTAGTCAAATGCTTTCGCTCCAAACAAAGAATAGGACAAGCGGTTCACTACCCTGACCATCTGGTACCGATTTCTGGTTATTTTAAGCATAAATGAGTTAATTTTGACCCCTTAGCAAGAACCGAAGCACATGTTTAAATTTTTGTCAGGATTATTTGGAGGAAGCAAGTCAGAAAAGGATGTCAAGGCAATTAGTCCTTTAGTTGAAATCATCAATAACCATTTCCAATCTTATCATTCCCTATCAAACGATCAGCTGAGAGGAAAAACAGCTGAATTCAGATCAAGAATTAAGGAGCATTTGGTTGAGATTGAAAACAATATCAAAGCATTGAATGAACAGGCTGAGCAACTTCCAGTCGAGGACATTTTAGGACGTGACGATTTGTATAAATCTATTGATGAACTAAAAAAGCAAAAAAACCAGCAGATTGAAGAGATCCTGGAAAAGATTTTACCAGAGGCTTTTGCTGTTGTAAAAGAAGCAGGACGAAGATTCAAGGAAAATGAAGCACTTGTTTCCACCGCTACAGAGTTAGACCGTGAATTAAGTGTGGTAAAAGACTATGTGAAAATTGAAGCAGATCAATCCGTTTTTCAAACCAGTTGGATGGCAGCTGGCAGTTTGGTCAACTGGAACATGGTTCATTATGACGTGCAGCTGATTGGTGGTACAGTTTTACACCAAGGTAAAATAGCAGAGATGGCAACTGGTGAGGGAAAGACCCTAGTGTCAACCCTACCTGCCTATTTAAATGCTCTTGCAGGAGAAGGCATGCACATTGTTACTGTCAATGATTATCTCGCCAAACGTGACTCTGAGTGGAATGGAACTTTATTTGAATGGCTGGGACTAACTGTTGATTGTATCGACAAGCATCAGCCGCATTCAGATGCAAGAAGAAAAGCTTATTTGGCAGATATCACATACGGAACAAACAATGAATTTGGTTTCGATTATTTGAGAGACAACATGGTGCATTCACCAGACGAAATGGTACAACGAAGCCACCATTTCGCCATGGTTGATGAAGTAGATAGTGTATTGATTGATGATGCCAGAACACCTTTGATTATATCTGGTCCTGTTGCCAAAGGAGATGATCAGCAGTTCCATGTTCACAGACCTAGAATTCAACTATTGGTAGAGGTCCAAAAACAAATAGTAAGCAAATCACTACTAGAAGCCAAAAAGTTAATTACTGAAGGCAAAGATGGTCCACAAGACGGTGGAATTCACTTGATGCGCGCCTTCCGCGGACTACCTAAGAATACAGCATTAATCAAATACCTCAGTGAACCTGGTATAAAAGTAAAGTTGCAAAAAGCAGAAAACTATTTTCTTTCTGAGCAACAAAAACACATGCCTGATGTTGATGAAGAACTGTACTTCCATATCGATGAAAAAAACAATCAAGTAGAACTGACAGACAAAGGTCTTCACTTTATTACTAAAAGCGGAGAAGACCCAAATTTCTTCTTACTTCCCGATCTTTCTTTAGCCTTGGCAGAGATTGAAAAAAGTGAAGAATCTGTTGATGAAAAAATAGGCAGGAAAGAAACACTTTTACAGGAATATTCTTTAAAAGCCGACAGAATTCACACCATACAACAACTACTAAAAGCATATACCCTATTTGAAAAAGATGTGGAGTATGTTGTGATGGATGGTCTTGTAAAAATTGTAGATGAGCAGACCGG
>JBKCGF010000311.1:0-2113 GCA_046303455.1 Chitinophagaceae bacterium
TTGATCATTTTCTTAATGCGGTCTTCCAGTTTTTCAGACGACATGTTTTCTCTAAGTGAATCCACTTTAACGGGGAAGCAAAAAGGGGTAAGTTTATCCGGACGAGTAATGATAATTTTAGTGCGCTCAATTCTTTTTAGCATCGCTCTTAGTCGTTCTTCTTCCATCTGGTCATTCATTACCTCTTGAAAGGCTTGACGCAATAGAATGCTATCAGGATCGTATTCCATAAACACATTGAACAACAATGATGCAGATGATTGCAGGTGTCTTGCTTTCTTTTTCTCACCCGGGTTACCTTGAAATACAAGTCCACCTATTACAGCAATATCCCTGAATTTTCTTTTCGCCATTTCAGTGGCATTGACACCTTTTTGAATTGTTTCAGTAAGGTTTTTACTCGTGAACAATGCACTAATATTCGTTTCATCAACTGGTATAGGTTGATCACTTAACAATTCAAAACTGTAATCATTCATTGCGATTGAAAAGCTGATTGGTTGAATCTGACTGATTCTCCAAGCCAGTATAGTAGCCATTGCTTCGTTCACCAATCTGCCTTCAAATGTGTGTACAAATAGATGGTGTCCATCTTTGCTTTCAATGATCTCTACGAGTAATTCATTTTCTTTTGGAACAATTGATAGAGATGCTTGTTTCTGGAACAAAGGACTAAGTGCTTTGAGTATTGGGTCTGTGACTTCTGCTTCACTTGCCTCTGTTAGTTTCTTTCTTAACTGGGAACCCAGGTTGGCAGTCATTGGCATTCTGCCTCCCATCCAACTGGGGACGATGGATTTCTTGGCATTACTTTTTCTTACCAGTACAGTCATATCTTGTATGGATACTAGCTCAAGATTTTTTCCTGCCAAAGAAAAAACATCTCCGGGTACAAGTTTTGAAATAAAATATTCTTCAATTACACCCACATAGCCTCCGCTCGACCATTTCACTTTCAACATAGCATCGCTCACAATTGTACCAATATGCATCCGATGTCGCATCGCAAGTTTTCTACTCATGATCTTATAGAGACCATCTTCATCACGATGCACTTTCTGGTATTCGTCGTATTGCTGTAAAGCATTTCCACCGGAACATATAAAGTCGACAATTCTGCTCCATTCTTCATCAGATATTTCACTGTAGCAAAATGTAGAACTGATTTCCTCTTTTATTTTCTTCTGGTCAAATCCATCTCCTGTTGCCAATGTGCTGAGGTATTGTATGAGAACATCATAACAAAGTATCATCGGATTTTTTGCTTCCACTTTTTTTGCACCTATAGCATCTTTCAATGCAGCCACTTCTACCAACTCTAATGAATGGGTCGGTAAAAAATAAATATTACTTTCCTCTCCAGGTGCATGTCCGCTTCTGCCGGCTCTTTGTAAAAATCTGGAGACACCTTTTGGTGAACCCACTTGGATAACGGTGGAAACTGGTCTGAAGTCGACTCCCAGATCTAAACTTGCAGTGCACACAACAGCTTTAAGTTTGCCTTCATGAAGTGCTTCTTCTACCCAATAACGTAGCTCTCTGTCAATGCTGCCATGGTGCAAAGCCAAAGCGCCTGCCAATTCTGGAGCAATGGAGAGCAGAGTATGGTACCACACTTCACTCATGCCTCTGGTGTTGATGAAGATGAGCGTAGAGTTGCTCTCTTCAATAATCGGAATCAGTTTATGCGCCAGCTTGATTCCTAAATGCCCCGCCCATGGATATTGTTCTATCTCATCTGGGAAGATGGGAATGACATTTATTTTTTTATCGAGCTGCGCTGAAATGATGATTCCGTTTTCAGAATCGATGTTCTTCAGCAGGACGGGCGATAGCAATACATCTTTTGCTTCCTCCAGATTTCCAATGGTTGCAGAAATGCCCCAGACCATTGGTGTTTTATTTTTATTGCAATGGATGATTCTGCTGATGGCCAATTCTGTTTGTACGCCTCTTTTTGAACCAAGGAGTTCGTGCCATTCGTCGACTACTATCAGTTCAAGATGAGAGAAAATGCTTTCGTGAGATTTTCCGGATAACAAAAGATGCAGACTTTCAGGTGTAATAATCAAGACCTCCGGTAATCGCTTTTTTTGCTTTTGGCGATCTGCAT
>JBKCGF010000312.1:0-3011 GCA_046303455.1 Chitinophagaceae bacterium
ACCAGCGCCACCACCACTCGTTCTGCTTATATGTAATACTTTGGGCTTATGCATTCCATATACCTTTTGCCTGGTGTGAAACTATTTTTCTATACTGTATGAAATAAATTATCCCCCCAATACAACCAATGAATAAGTTAGCCAATAATACCCCTTCGATACCATATATTTTCCCTAGAAATATTGCCAGGGGAAGATTAACCAATGCAGAAATGATGGAAAAATAAAGTTGCAGCTTTAGTTTACCAATCCCATTGAGAAAAGTACTGAAAATGGTATTCCATAAATTCAGCATTATTACTACCGCCATAAGCAATGAGACCAAAAACGGCACTTGAATTTTGCCTTTCAGCCAGAAGCCATAGATATCATCAACAAAATATAGCATTCCCAATGAAGTTACTATAAACAAACACCAGAGTTGAAGAAGACGTTTCACTGTTTTATTGACCCAAGCATATTCTTCCTTGTGCCAGGCATCTGTAAATGCACTCCACATGGGGGTCATCACAACTGAAAACCCCATGGTAAAGGCTGTAAATAGCCTGAATGCAACATCATAAACACTTACTTCTGCAGGACTGATCAAATGTGTAATGATAAAATAATTAGTTTGGTAGAGCAGAAAAAAAGCAACTTGTATAATAAAAAATTGAGCCCCCAGATTTAAAAGTGTCGTTGCAATTGCGCGGTCAAACAATTGCAACGAAGGAGTAACTGCCTTATAGCTTGTCTGAAAAAAAACAACCGTTGAAATCGTCAACAAGACGATAGGAACTGCAGAAACTACCAAGGCAAAAACCGCAAAAGATTCAATTTTCTGGTATACCATTACCCAAAGCAAACCATATACCAACAGCTTACCGAAGAAATCAAGAAATGAAACCAAAGATGCACGCTGATCAGCCAATAGAATTGAAGTAATCAAACTAGAAAAAAAACGAATGATAAAAAAAAGAAATACAATTAAGGCTACTCTTGATAATTCAATACCACCGATTTTATCTTGATTGACATTTAAAATGAGGTTCCAATCCAATAAAAAAGAAACTGCGAAGTACAATCCCAATAAAAGCAAAACGATCCCACCAATTACAGCATAGGCTGTACTCACATATACCCTTGCTTCCTGCATGTTATTTTTTGCCTTTGCTTCAGCAAATTTGTTTCTTAATCCATTTCCTAGACCAATATCAAAAAAACTAAACCAGGCAGAAATAGAAGTCAGCGTAACCCAAACTCCATATTTGTAAGTATCCAGGTAATCAACAATAAGGGACACCATGGCAAATCCCAATAAAACATTGAGAACTTTATACAATCCAACTTGTACAATATTGCTAGCTAGATTTCTGGAGCGTTGTTGATCCATGCCAGCAGTTAACTATTTTTTTTTGTATTCGAGAACCAGACAAAAAATATGATATATGCACCTATTCCAAGTACTATACCCAATGCTATGGCAAAATACCATTTGACTTCTTCTTTCTTTAGGGGTAAATCTGGGGTATCAATGATTTCAATTGTCGGCGTCTCTTGGATCAAAGCAGTCCTGGTGAGGTCAATGGATTTATTCAAATCTGCATAAATCAGATTCAACATACTTTTCTCTCTGGAAGAGATTTCAATATCAACTTCCGTATTGATGTAGCTTGGGTTCTGGTTGATGATGTCTTTCTCTGCAGCTCTTACTGTTCTTACATTTAGAAGATCCGCAATGCTATCCGCTTTGGTCTGTAAGCGTTCTACGTTGTTTCTTAACCGCTTGGTTTTTGTTTGAATATACTGGTCTGCCGCTTTGTTGATCATCCTCATACCTATCGTCTGACTGAGGAGTTCATCCCTGGTGGTGAGGTCTAGTCGGAAGACGCTGAGTTTTCTGTCGGGTTTGTATACAGCTAATTCTTTTTCGATGATACGTATGGCTATGACATTTAAAATACTGTCACCCGCTCTGGTGTTGGCGGGTTTCCTAAAATCCCCCCCGACCAGTTTATTATACTGCGCTAACTTACCGTAGCTTTCAGCGTATTTGTAGGCTAACGTAAGTGTAGTGTCACCAGGATAAGGAGTTAGCAATACTTTCTTGAGCATAGTAGTGCTCTTAAGCAATTCCAATACGTTGTCACCTGCCAGTATTCCTGAGATGCCAGAAAGCGAACTCAGATCAACGCCTATTTGTCCTGCCAAGGCCGAGAACAACCCACCTGCATTTTGCTTGTTTTCTTCAATCACAAAATTCACCCTTGCCAGATAGACTGGCTTTTTCAAAAAGCTATATCCCAATCCCAATAAGCCAAATACCAAACCGCTTAACAAAATCTGCCTGCCTTGGTATTTCAAACCCTTGAACTTGTCAAAAAGATGGAGCCATACCTTCCCTCCCTGGTATTCCTGCTCTGAATTGTCATGTTGTAAGCCTTGCGACATGCTGGAAAGTTACTTGTTTTTTTGTTCTATAAACCCAGGGCAAAACCTGCCGTAAAGAAATATTGTGTACTGTTACTAAAATCACCCGTAAATCTCTCCAACTGCCTTCTTTCTGCCATGGCATGGAAATACAAATTTTGTTTCCATTCATAGACCGCTCGGCCAATGGTTTGGGTTTGTTTAAACTGTAGGTTATTCAAAAACTTAGGCTGTGGCTGCGCAAAATATTGCTGTTCGATGCTGTTTGCCCCACCCTTTCTGATCATTTCATGTCTTACACTCAAACGCAATCTTGGTATAGGCGTGTATTTGATTTCACCAATCAACCTGTCTGAATTACTTCCCATCCAGTCTCCCATCACATATCCATTGTTGTCGTAAAATTGTGCAGGCAACAAATTCTGGTACAGGAAAGGATTGATTCTTGTATACTCTGCATTCAAGGTCAGATAAGGCAAACCAGGAATATCCGTAATGGAACCGCCGATGTTAAACCCAAGCTGGTTACGGCTTTTGGCGCTGTTGAAAATAACTTGCGGACTCACCTCGTCGATAAACAAAGTAGTATAGAGGTGTGTATT
>JBKCGF010000313.1:0-2713 GCA_046303455.1 Chitinophagaceae bacterium
GGCGCGCAAGGTATTCAAGGAATTCAGGGGTTGACTGGCCCACAAGGTGTTCAAGGTGCAACCGGCCCAACAGGATCTCAAGGCGCAACTGGTACAACTGGTGCAACTGGTCCCCAAGGTGTTCAAGGTGCAACCGGTCCAGCAGGCCCACAAGGTGCAACTGGGTCAACTGGTCTAACTGGACCAGCCGGTTCAACTGGAGCTACTGGTGCAGCTGGAGCAGATGGCAGGACTGTTTTAAATGGAACAATAAACCCAGGTCAATCAACTGGTGTTGATGGAGATTTTTACATCAATACATCAACCAATGTGATTTACGGTCCAAAGGCAGGTACATGGCCTTCGGTTGGAGTATCACTTGTTGGACCTACAGGCGCAGCTGGAACAAACGGAGCAGATGGCGCTACAGGCGCAACTGGCCCCGCTGGTCCAACAGGATTGACAGGTGCTACCGGCCCTATTGGTCTAACTGGACCAGCCGGTTTAACTGGAGCTACTGGAGCAGATGGTAAGACAATATTAAATGGAACAACAGATCCAAGTTCTGGAATAGGAGTTAATGGTGATTTTTACATCAACACAAATGAAAACAAAATATTTGGTCCAAAGGCTTCAGGAGCCTGGCCTTCGGTTGGAGTATCACTTGTTGGTCCGACAGGTGCAGCTGGAACAAACGGAACAAATGGAACAAATGGTACAAATGGAACAAAAGGTGCAAATGGAATAAATGGAACAAATGGTTTAAACGGAACAAACGGAACAAATGGAATAGATGGCAAGACGGTATTGAATGGAACATCAGATCCGCTTTCAACAACTGGAGTTAATGGTGATTTTTACATCAACACAACTGACAACAAAATATTTGGTCCAAAGGCTTTAGGAGTTTGGCCTTCTACTGGTGTATCACTAGTTGGTCCGACCGGCGCCACAGGTGCGACTGGAGCAACAGGTGCAACTGGACCTGCTCCATTAGGTACGGGGATAGTAACGGTAAATAGTGGTTCTCTTCAGACTCCTGGGGAACTTACGGGTGATGTGACTACTTCGGGTGGAGGACTCGCCACCACTATTGGGGCTGGAAAAGTAACCAATAGCATGCTTGCTGGTTCGATTGATCTAACAAGTAAAGTTACGGGAACTTTACCTGTAGCAAATGGAGGGACCGGCGTAGTTACATTGACCGGTTATATCAAAGGAAATGGAGCCTCAGCCATGACTGCGAGTGCATCGATCCCTGTTGCAGATGTTTTGGGGGCTGCCCCATTAGCATCTCCAACATTTACTGGAACACCTGCAGCACCTACGGCTACAGCAGGCGACAATACAACACAGGTAGCCACAACAGCATTTGTTACTTCAGCTGTTTCAACTGCAAATGCGACCAATGCAAATTTAACGGGTGTAGTGACGAGTGTTGGTAACGCTACGTCAATAGCAGATGGTGCCTTAGCAATTGCTAAGACCGATGGCTTACAAACGGCCTTAGACTTAAAAGCTCCGCTAGCATCTCCAACATTCACAGGTACAGTTGCAGGTATTGATAAAACGATGGTAGGATTAGGTAATGTAGATAATACAAGTGATGCTGCGAAGCCAATCAGTACATTAACGCAGACAGCGTTGGATTTAAAAGCCCCATTAGTATCACCAACATTTACAGGAACACCTGCAGCACCTACGGCTACAGCAGGAACCAATACAACACAGGTGGCCACAACAGCATTTGTTACCAATGCAGTAAGCACGGCTACTAGTGGTACTTTTGTTGATTTAACTACAAATCAAACAGTAGCGGGAGCCAAAACTTTTAGCAGCGATATAACTGTCAATGGTATAACAGTGGGAAGAGGAGCAGGAGCTAATAATACAACAAACACAGCAACTGGTGTATCAGCACTTCAAAATAATACTTTATCTGGAGTAAATAATACAGCAAATGGATATCAGGCACTTATGAAAAATATTGGTGGATACGGTAATACAGCATCTGGTTCATCTGCACTATTTAACAATAGTACGGGAGTTGATAATACTGCCCTTGGATACAATGCTTTAGTCGGGAATACCACTGGACAAAATAATATAGGAATAGGTGTAGTCGCAGGTGCCAGCAATACCACAGGAGGATATAATATTTCCATAGGAAAAGAAGCTATGTTAAGCAATAATGGAAATGCAAACGTAGCAGTAGGAGCAGGATCTATTGATAAGGTTACTTCTGGGAACTATAATGTTGTACTTGGAGGATTTGCTGGTCGCTATTATGGTACAGGAATGACTAATAACAACTCATTAATGGATAATAGTATTTTGATTGGGTATGATAGCCGCCCCCTAGTAAATAATAGTTATAATGAAATCGTTATAGGTGCTAGCGCCATTGGTAACGGGTCCAATACCACAACTATTGGTGGAGATCACACTTTGGATACCTATCTCAAAGGAAATGTACATGTTAGCAATGTCCTTAAGATTTCTGGCGGAGCACCCGGAGTAGGAAAAGTATTGACCTCGGATGCAAATGGACTGGCTTCTTGGGTCACTCCGGCTGGAGCTTCATCTGTAGGATCAATTTCAGGGTCATCAACCGCCAATGGTGCATCAATTACAAGTGGTGTTTTAAGTCTTGCCCCAGCAGATGGAACAAACGGTGGTATTGTAACAACAGGAGCACAGACTTTTGCAGGTGCAAAAACATTTAGCTCTAATT
>JBKCGF010000314.1:0-2631 GCA_046303455.1 Chitinophagaceae bacterium
AAAACAAGACTCTTCTATAGCAGTCGGTTTTGGCTATCTGGCAAAAGGCTTGGTGGATGCTTTCATCAGCGCGGGTAACACAGGTGCTATGATGGTGGGCTCATTGTTCAGCATCAAAGCGATTGAAGGAATTCAACGACCTACTATTGGTGCCTATATGCCTCGCGAAAATGGCAAATTAGGATGGCTTTTGGATGCAGGTATCAACGCAGATTGTAAGCCTGAAAACCTTGTTCAGTTCGCTATGCTGGGATCGATTTTTGCTGAACAGGTTTTGGGTTATGAAAATCCAAAAGTAGGATTGATCAATATCGGTGAAGAAGAAGGAAAAGGAAACTTGCTTTGTCAGGCTGCCTACCCTCTTTTAAAAGATGAAAAGTCCATCAACTTCATTGGTAACATCGAAGGCAGAGATGTGTTCCTCGACAAAGCTGATGTGATGGTTTGTGAAGGATATACAGGAAATATCATTTTAAAACTTGCAGAAAGTATACACGGACTCGTTCAACGCAGAAATGTGCATGATGAGTTTTTCGATATGTTCGAATTTGAGCAATATGGCGGCGTACCAGTGCTTGGTGTAAATAAACCAGTCATCATCGGACACGGCATCTCCCACGGAAAAGCTTTCATGAACATGATCAACATCGCTCAGAAGATGATTGAAAAGGATGTGGTGGGGAAGATTAGAAAGCAGTTGGCGGTTGGAAGTTGATGACTGTTGTCAGGTTGTCGTTGTTTTCGTTGTTGTCCTTGTTATCGTTGTTATCGTTTTCAACCATGACAACTATGACAACAATGATAACCATGATAACCATGATACCCATGATAACTACGACAACAATTTCAGCATCACCTCCACAATCCTCCCACTCGTCCCACCATCCCACAACGGCGGTATACTACCCTTTTTCCAGTTGCCGCTGAATAATTTTTCCATAGCGGGACCAATAGCTTTTGGATCTACACCGAGCAATTCATTGGTGCCCATATCGACTGTCTCTGGCCTTTCTGTTGAGTTGCGTAATGTCATACAAGGAACACCCATCACAGTTGTCTCTTCTGTTATACCTCCAGAATCTGTAATCACAGCTTTTGCATGCTCTACCAAATAGTTGAACTCTAAATAACCCATGGGCTCCACAATGTGTAACTGTGGCGCATTGATCCCCAATCCTTCTAACACTTTTGCAGTTCGTGGATGCACGGGAAACACCAATGGCAATCCATGGGTATGAGCGATGATTTCTTCAATCAAATATTTCAAGTTCGATTCTTCATCCACATTTGCAGGACGATGTAATGTCATTACGATGTATTTACCTGCTTCTAGATTGGCATCTTTCCAAATAGATGGCTGTACAAATTTTGGTCTATGTTTGAGTAAAGTATCAATCATAGTATTACCCACCCAAAATATGCGATCATCTGTAACACCGCTCTGGCGGAGGGTTTGGTTGGCGACTTCCGTTGTGGTGAAAAAATAATTTGTAATGCTGTCGGTCACCAAACGATTGATCTCTTCGGGCATGGTCCAATCACCTGAACGAATGCCTGCTTCTACGTGTGCTACCTTCACATGCATTTTCTGTGCTGAAATTGCACAAGCCATTGTTGATGTAACATCACCTACAACCAAAGTAAGATCAGGCTTTTTTTCCATCAACAACTTTTCATAACGGGTCATGATGGCAGCAGTTTGCTCAGCCTGGGTTCCACCACCCGCCTCTAAATTGACATCGGGAGTTGGAATACCCAACTGCTCAAAGAAATCTCCACTCATTTTTTTGTCGTAGTGCTGACCAGTATGAACAAGCCTGAATTGAATGTTGTGACCAGCTGTTTGTGCAGCTTTGATGGCGTCTATAATGGGCGCAATCTTCATGAAATTCGGACGGGCTCCGGCAATTAAATCGATTAGCATGCAGCAAAGATAATTGAATGAAAACTCAAATTAGTATGGCTTCATAAGTTCCTCAAATTCGATCCCAAATAACTGAATTCACCAATTATTGCCATTTTTGGTGATTATATTCACCAAATATGGCACTTACTAGTATAATATTTAAGTAAATAGTAGCTTTGCTCAGCTCTATTATGAAAACAAAACTAACAATCCTCTTCAGCATGCTGATCATTTTCAGCTATGCCCAACAAGTCAAACTTAAACAAGCTGCGTTTGCTCATCTTGGTTCGACGGGCTTTGGTGTTGGCTATCAAAATCATTTTAAAACAAAGTTTGCTGTCGGCGGATCTATTTCTTATATGAATCTGTCGCCGACGCTCTTCATGAAAAGTTTATCTGTAAGTCGCCAGTTCAGAGTAACTACTTCAGCAAGATTTACTGATGTTGCAGCCTTCATCAAGTGGTTCCCTTTTGGAAAAGAATATTACCAGGAATGGGAAGACAATTGGTCGTATGTGAAAGTGGGATTTTTGTACAGAGCGGGTGGCGACTTCTCCATCAAAAGTGTTTTCCAACCGAAACAAGCTGGAAAAAGTTTTAATGAAGCAGATCCCATCAGAGGTAATTTGGTAGTTGATGTACAAACCTGGAAACTTCAACCTTTCGTCAATATTGGTCACCAACTGTTTGGAAAAAACCAGAAAATAAGAGGCCATTTTGAATGG
>JBKCGF010000315.1:0-6790 GCA_046303455.1 Chitinophagaceae bacterium
GTGTTTAGGTCACTGGCAACCACAGCAGCCTGAGGGGCGAAACTTTTAAACACGATAAGATAAGTGGCTTGTTTACTAACCTCCAGAGGATCTCTGTTGATGGTTTTTAATTTACTGTCAATTGTAGTATTGTTTTTAACAGCACTATTCTGTGGTATCACAATTTGAAAAGTGGGATTGGGTTTACTTAGTGTTCCTGAAAGATTACAACGAACTTCCACATCACTGATCTCTCTTAATACATCTGAACTCACACCAGAAATTGTTGAACTGCTTGGGTCTGTGAACAAAGTACTCATCCTCACTTTTTCTGCCATGTAAATTGCATCGATGTTGATTTCAGCATTAAAAGGATCACCATTCCAGCTGATGTAGCTGCTGCCATCACCTTGAAGTTTGAAGGGTTTTTTAAAGATATCCTGGAAGTTGAAATTGTAGCTACCACTTGAGATATTGAATCTTCCAATCATGCTAAGGGTTTCTTTAGTGCCAGTATGGATTTTCAAGTTTCCATTTCCCTGACCCGACAATACATCACCAGTCACTTCATCCAATACCACATTTAATTTTAACAATGGGGTAGCGGAAAGATCAAGATCAATGATCAAGTTGCTGGAAGATTCATTTACTTTTTGTTCTATTTCTTTTCCATAGGTTTTCCAAACAATGTAATCAACCTCTGCAGTTTGCTTGCTGCTTGTTGTGGTCAATATGTTAATGGTAGAACTATCGACTGGTGCTCCGCTTACAGCCATCCTCATTTCATCTTCAGGCCCTGTAATGTTAAAATTAAAGCGAGCCACAGTATTTCCATAGAAGAGGTCGTTGTTACTCCTGTCTGTATCCAAAACAAGCATCTTTCTTGAACTTGCATTGATATTGTATTCGAAGTCGTTGAAGAAATGATGATTCAATGAACCTTTCAAAATTGCAAGGTTTCCAAATTTGTCGCGCAACTGAATATTGCCAAAATCAATATTGTCTGGTGTGAATTTGATAATTGGATCTTGCAAGGTATATGCGCATTGGGTATAATCTACAACCACTTTAGCTTTAGTCACCTTCACAGTACCAATTAAATCTGGCTCATCGAGGTTACCGGTAATTTGAAGTTTTCCGTTTCCAATTCCTTCAATCTTGCTGAACACAATACCCAGGTAGGGTTCAAGTATTGAAAGACTAACATTTTTAATATCAATGTCTGTATTGATTTGTTGATTGCTGCTATCTTTTAAATTTAATTTTCCTCTTACGTCTAATCCATAGTTTGGATTGTCTGATTCAAAAAAGAAACTGGCTCGTTTTTCTGTATTGTCCCAAAAGCCTGTAAGAGATGTCAAACCAATCGAATCATTTTCAAATCTGGTCTTTTCTGTTTGGGCATTTAGATAAAGCTTTAGGTCATTGAAGGGGTCTTGTATAGTTAGATCACCTGAAGTAAGTCCCTGTATTTTAGGTTCTTTCAAAACAAAGGGTAACAGCTCACCTAAATTGACTTTATTCATGGTGAGGATGATGGTTTGTGGACTATTCGCTTCGTAAGGAAGTGTAATCAGACTGATGGATTGGTCTCCATTGTTTAACCTGAAATTACTTGCTTCAAATCTCTGCTTGCTGATCAGTACTTCACCATCTTTTTCTATGTTCCAGGTTTTGTCGTTAAAAACAAGAGAAGATGGGTTGAAATGTATTTTGATGCCCTCTTCTACATTCTCGATATAGCCTTGTAGTCGCGCACCATAATCAGATTGCTCTGAAAAAGTATTGATATTGAGGAAAGAGATGTTTTTTGCTGACCGAATTTCAATTTCATTTTTTGGAAAAGAGAGACTGTCGTTAAAAACAACTGAACTTGTTTTGGATGTGATCAGTAAACTATCGGCATCGCCATTGGCGTGAAATTCAAAATCGTATGTAGAAAAATTATTGTAAGTCAATTTAGGAATAGAAGCATTTAGGACAAATATTTTTTCTTTTGTATTGATCTTGCCATCGATTTTACTGTAGCTCATTCCACCAATTCCGTTGTCTAAAATTTTTGTAAAAGCAGTAGAGTTTTTTAACTCAAGTTTGAAATTCAAATCAAAATCTTGTTTAGGTGCTGCTACTTTCTGGAAGTACATTGGATAATAAGAGCTAAAATACTGATTCAGTGTAGCAGGTAATTCTTCAAAAGTAAACTGACCTTCAACGCTGGCATCAATATCTTTTCCAGTTAAGGCAAGTGATCTGAATTGTGGAGTAGTGGAGGCTCTAAATGTTAGGCTGTCAAATTTGTAAGCTTGGTTGTTTCGGTAGACAGTAAGGTTCGAAAATTTTGCAGTTCCATTCAAGTTATCAGGATCATCTCCTAATAAATCAATTTCTGTTCTTCCTCTGAATTGCAGTGGTAGCGAGGTGAAATTGGTCTTTTGGAGGTCAGATGCAATGATGTCTATATTGGCATTGGTGCTTGGGATACTATCCCTGAAATCAATTGATGCATCCAGCTCTGCCATTAAATTTTCATCATTAATTTCCAGGCTGCTTTGTAGCTGATCATTGGCATAGACTCCTTTTAGGTAAAGGCTTGAATAGGTATAGCCATTGAAACGCAGACTTGATAGTAAAGAATTGAAACTCACTTCTGCGGCTGTTGATTTTACAATGTAATTGCCGCTTAATTCTTCAAGTTGCTCAATCTTTAAAAAGCGGCCAAGATTGAAGTTGGATAGTGTGCCGGCAGATGATACAGTCATAGTTTTACTGCCAGGGTTCTTTATACCAATATCTGTAGTTATACTTCCTATTGAAGTGTTTAATTTTCCTTTTGTCGATATCAGTTTTTCTGTAATGCTTACATTTCCCTGGTAGTTGAATTTTCCTAATGGTTGCAGATCAATTGGAATGTCTTTTTTTAAGAAGGGGAGTGCTTTATAAAGATCTGAAATAGATGAAACTACCAATGCATTATCCAGTTTGTACATTGCAACATCAGTATCTGGTAATCCTGTTATGTGCAGGTCTCCTCTAACGAAAGTATTTTCGCCATAATCGAGTTCAATGTTATCTGCAAATAAATTTGCAACCGGACCCTCAACTTTTCCATCCAATACCAATTTTATTTTTTCACCTTTGAGTTGTGGGGCAAAAAACGCAAGGTCCCTAAAGTCCAACACACTCTCTCTTATGTCTCCTTCCAAATTTACGTTGGTCACAAATTCTGCCATGTCGTCTGTGAAATTTTTATATTTCATCGCAAACGAGTGACTGATCCTGCTATATGGTGTTTTGATGTCCAGGTTCTTGAATGCCATTTCTGTGGGATCCATTTTCATCAACGCAGTTAACGATACCACTTCAAATCCGCTTCTTTCTTTTGTGCTCAGCATGATCTCTGCAGAGAGGGTATCGTCCACCAAACTAAAATCCTTAAGAGAACCATTTATATTTTGAAAGTCAATGTGCTCGCCATCAAAATAGGGAAGTGGTGCAGCATTCGATTCCAGGTCGCTTTTAAATTCACCATTTTTTAGTGTGATGCTCTTGGCAGTAATTTTCCATTGTTCCGGATTCCAGTAAAGAACGCCATCGATTCTTGGTTCTGATATTGGTATCAACGAATCTGGTCTTAATCCATCATATTGGTTTAATTTAAAAAAGGGCTCTTCAATCAATACTTTATTGAGTGCAATTTTGTTGTTCTTGATGTCGATTTGGTTTGCACTGAGTGAAAAATGTTTCAGTGAAATCAACTGGTCTTCACCTCTCCATTTATCAGTCGTATGGTAGCGAATATTGTCTAACTCAATTTCCTTGAGATCGAGGGCAATGTTGCTGGGCTGACTCGCTGTTTGTTTGTCAGAGGTTAGCGCGTCTACTATAAAATTGTAGTTCCAGGTACTATCTGTTCTCTTGGTGTTTATAAATGCATTGGATAGACCAAAATATTGGATGGTTATTTTGTCCTTTATAAAAAACCAATCGGTTATTTTCAATTTTAAGCTACCAGCATATAATAAAGTGTCTTTGGATTGGTCTCTTACCAAAAATTCATTGAAATAAAATCTATTGAATAGAGAGAAATCGACTGATTTAATTTTGATTTCTGTTTTTAATACCTTGCCTGCTTCTTTAATGGCATATTGCACAAGTCTGTTTTGAACAGTTGGTATTCTGATCAATAGCCAAAGCAACAGGATGAGTCCCGCCAACGACGCAATCACATAACCCAATATTTTGACTCCCTTCTTCAGATGTTGAATTTGATGTAAAGTTACCAAGAATACGATCAATATGCTGAAGCATGGTCGTCACCACGCTTATCTGCAACTGCTTCGATTTGTAATAGCTTTTTGCCTTTCCAATTGAGTTGGATGACTTCAGTCCTGCCAATGACACCTCGGTTTGTCACTTTGTAACCCATATTTTCCATCGCAGTCTTAATACCTTCTGGAAAATCTTTTTCTACCATGAGCTGGTCGGGTAACCATTGGTGGTGGAATTTAGGGTTGTTGACTGCATCCAAAGGGGATTGTCCAAATTCAAGAATATTGACCAAAGTCTGAAATACCGAAGTAGGTATTGTTGTACCACCGGGTGTACCCACCACCAAATAAGGTTGCTTGTTTTTCAAAACGACTGTCGGAGTCATGGAACTCAACATCCTTTTGCCTGCCTGGATGGCATTGGCCTCTTTACCAACTGCACCATACATATTGGCTACTCCTGGTTTTACACTAAAATCATCCATTTCGTTGTTCAACAAAAAGCCTGCACCGCCTACAACGGTTTTTGAACCATAGCCCCCGTTTAAGGTGGTAGTAACACTGACAACATTTCCGTATTGGTCGGCGACCGACAAATGCGTGGTCTCTTCGCTTTCAGGATTTACTTTTCCTGGAGAGACAGATTCACTTGGAGTTGCTTTACCTGGAACGAAATCTTTCATGCGTTCCTTGAGGTAAGCAGCACTGGATAAAGTCTTGACTGGCACTTTCACAAAATCCTGATCACCCATGAATTCTGCTCTATCTGCGTAAGCCCTTCTTTCCACTTCTGTCATCAGTTGCACAGCTTCTTTGGAATGAAATCCCATTTGCGCTATGTTTCTGTCTGCAATCATCTTCATCATCTGCTCCATCAAGAGTCCGCCACTACTTGGCATCGGCATGCCAATTACGGTATATCCTTTGTAGTCGAAAACCATAGCATCGCGTACGACAGCCTTGTAATTTTTTAAGTCATCCAGAGTAATCATTCCTCCACCTCGTTGCATTTCCTCAACAACCAATCTGGCAGTCTCACCTTCATAAAATCCCTTCATGCCTTCATCACGCGCGCGCGATAATGTCGCAGCCAATTCTGTTTGTATCAAAGTATCACCTGCTTTCCAGTTTTCATGCTTGACAAATGCGGTGGGTTTGGTATTGTATTTTTCAAAAGCTGCTTTGTTTCCATTCAACGAAGAAGCTTCGGCAGCGGTGATGGAAAAACCTTTTGCTGCAAGATCAATTGCAGGCTGTATCAATTCTTTGAATGGAAGCTTGGCATAGGGAAGGGAAGCAAATAGTCCTGCTATGGTTCCAGGTACACCACTTGCTAAATGGCCGAACTGACTCAAATTCATTTGTGGATTTCCGTCTTTGTCTAAATACATGTTTCTTGAAGCCTTTCCTGGTGCTTTTTCTCGGTAGTCGATGGCAATGGATTTTCCTTTTTCGGTATGCGCAACTAAAAAGCCACCTCCACCAAGATTACCTGCGCCTGGATAAACAACTGCCAGTGCCAATTGTGTGGCAATGGAAGCATCAAAAGCATTTCCTCCTTTTTTTAATATTTCGATCCCAACGGCACTTGCAATTGGATGTGCAGAAGATACCGCACCTTGTTTGCCGACAGCTCTTTTTTCAATGGAATATTGGTAAGGATTGACCTGTGCTTCTAAATGAAGTACAAACAAAAATGTAAGAATGGTTAATAATGAAAACTGTCCTATAGAGTAGATATACTTTTTCATGGACTAAAGATAAACATGATTTTAAAAGAAACTTTTGTCACTTGTGGTTAATCGACCTCATTTCTTTACTTTTAAATGATTATTAACGGCAATTTTTTATGAAAAAGATCAATTTATTTGCTTCAAGCCTGCTTATTTTCTTTTTTATACAATTGAGTACATACAATTCATTTGCTCAAAAGCAACATCAAATGAACAGTGGTGAAATATTGCACCACATGAAAAAGCTAAATGTTTTGGGGTCAGTTCTCTATGTGGCTGCCCATCCAGATGATGAAAATACGAGGCTGATTGCATATATGGCAAAAGAACGTCAATACCAGACTGCCTACTTGGCCATGACCAGAGGAGATGGTGGACAAAATTTGATTGGCAATGAGCAGGGTATAGAGTTGGGTTTGATCAGAACGCAGGAATTGCTTGCCGCAAGAAGGATAGATGGCGGTCAACAGTTTTTTACACGCGCATTTGATTTTGGTTATTCAAAAAGAACAGATGAGGCATTGGCAATATGGGACAAAGAAAAGGTGTTGGCGGATGCAGTTTGGGTAATCAGAAATTTTAAACCAGATGTTATCATCACAAGGTTTCCAGAGGATAGTCGAGCTGGTCATGGCCACCATTCTGGTTCTGCAGTCATTGCCAGAGAAGCTTTTGTTGCTGCTGCAGATCCAGGTCGTTTTACTGAAAAATTTAAAAATTGTGTGGGTACCAGGAAGGCAAAAATAAAATTATTGAAAACAATTAGTTTTTGCAATAACAACAACACAGCCGAAAAACAAAATAAAAAAG
>JBKCGF010000316.1:0-3665 GCA_046303455.1 Chitinophagaceae bacterium
TCATCGCATGACCTGTACTCTTGAATATCAACATGGTATGGATACCCGCCACAAGTAAAAGCCAGGGCACCATTGATGCATTTTCAACCGGATCCCATGCCCAGTAACCACCAAAGGTAAGCGACTCATATGCCCATGCAGCACCCATCATAATTCCCACACCTAAAATACCAGCACAGAACAAAGCCCATGGCATTGCGGGCCTCAACCAACCAGCATGATCTTTTTTCCAAAGACCAGCAACACCAAATGCATAAGGAACAATAGCAGAAGCGAATCCTAAAAACAAAATGGGTGGATGAATTACCATCCAGTAATTCTGCAAAAGAATATTCAATCCATTACCATCCAAAATATATTTACTCAGGTAATCAGGATCCTTGAAAACAGGAGCGTCTGGAAATTCATTGCGCATCAAAACAAATGGATTAGAGCCAATCTTGATGTCGAAGAAATAAATACCAATAAGAAAACTAGCAAGAAAGATTTGTGCCACACTCATCACAGTCATGACTGGATGTTCAAATTTACCAGAACGCTTAATCAAGAATACTCCCAATACTGCATTCCAAAATGCCCACAACATAAAACTACCTTCCTGCCCTTCCCAAAAACAACTCAACAGGTATTGCACATCCAAGCTTCTCTTAGAGTGTGTATGCGCATACTTATACTCGAAGTAGTGGTTATAGATAATTAAATAAAGCGTAATGAATAAACTCAATACCGCAAAGGCATTGATGATGTATGTAGTTCTTGCTATTTTTTGCCATGGCTTCTCTGCCAACACGTCTGCTGCATTAGCTGCTTTGATGTTTGCATACATTGCAAGTAAAGCAGAAAAAAAGGCAAGCAGGGTTAGAAACATCCCTATTTGCCCAATGAGCAAATGCTCTCCATTGTATTCGATCATAGAATAAGTTGTTTTGGTTGGATTACTACTCTGTAGTCTTGTAAGTAGTCTCAGTCATCTTCCCTGGCTGAGCACCTTGTTCGTCTGTGTACTTTGAAGGACACTTCAAAACGATTTCTTTGCATTCGAAAGTTTCACCATTCATGGCGCCTTTCATCACTACTTTAGCACTTTTTTCGAAGTCAGTAGGCTTTGCATTTTTATACACCACTTTTGTGGTTGAACCCAATGAATCAATCGCAGTGAAAGTCAAATAATTTGGATCCTTAATTGGATCATAAATGATAGGCTGAGTGGTGTCGATTTTTGCAATCAAATGGACAAACTTGCCTTCTTTTTTTCTTGCTGACGCCACTGAATCATAGGTGCTGATATCACCCATTAATGTAATAAGAGCTCCAATCGCTCCCGCGATCAAAACCAGTCCTAGAATGTGAATTTTTTTCATAATATACGAATATGCAAATGTACTATAAATGGACGAATTTCATTTTTCCCTAATTTGCATCGTCCATTTGAAACCATCAACGCAATTTTTCCCTGATTTATTGCGTTAAACACAGAAATTCAATCAATTATCTACTAAAATGATTGCTGATCTATCCAGATTCGACCCCAACGGAGTAAGTGTTGCCAATAACAACCTATTCGGACTCCCTTTTAATGAAGAAAACGCTGAATTGATCATTCTGCCTGTCCCCTGGGAGGTGACTGTAAGCTTTAAAAGCGGTACAGCCAGATCGCCAGAGCGGGTTTTACAAGCCAGCCTTCAGGTTGATTTATTCGACAGCCAGTTCCAAAACAGCTGGAAAAAAGGTGTCTTCATGCTTCCTGTCGACAAAAAAATACTACTTAAAAACGACTTCCTCAGAAAGGAAAATGAACTCTACCTCAATTTTATCAATTCAGGTGATAATATTGAGTCGAACAAATTCATGAAGAAAACCCTCAAAGAAGTCAATGCCGGTTGTGATGAACTGCACCAATGGGTCTATGAAAAATGCAAGGAACAACTCAATAAAGGAAAGAAAGTCGGTTTGCTTGGTGGTTATCACAGTGTGGCTTACGGTCTCATTAAAGCACTTTCAGAAAAATATGGTGAATTCGGAATTTTACAAATAGATGCACACTGCGACCTTAGAAAATCATTTGAAGGATTGAATCATTCCCATGGTTCAATTATGTATAATGTGTTGAATGATTTTAGCAACATCAAAAAATTGGTTCAGTTAGGCATTCGTGATTATTGTGAATCAGAATGGAAATATATATGCGAAAGTGATTTTAGGGTTGTGACTTATTTCGAAAAAGAAATCAAAGAAAGACAATTCGAGGGACAAACATGGTCGCAAATGGCTGATGAAATCATTGCACAATTACCTCAAAAGGTATACATCAGTTATGATATTGACGGACTAGACCCCAAACTTTGTCCGCATACCGGAACCCCCGTCCCAGGCGGGTTTGAACTGGAACAGCTCAACTTCCTCTTCAAGAAAATTTTAAACAGCGGAAGAACTATCATAGGATTCGACCTCTGCGAAACGGGTGTTAGTACTGATGGATGGGATGAAAATGTTGGAGCAAGAGTGATCTTCAAAATGTGCAACCTCATGCTATGTGAAAATGCATAACAATGAGGAATAAAAAAGTACAAGACTATCTCGTTGTTTTAAAAAATCCAAACACACCAATTGTTGAAAGAACAGGTTGGCTATTATCTACTTTAGCAATACTGATCATCATTGTACAATTACTGGCACATTCAACTTCAACTGGATTGTATGTTACACTATTTGTAGTGCTTGTATTCCTTATCAGTAATATCATTGAAAAGAAAAAAAAGAAACCCATCAGCTTTAGCTATTTATTGATTGCAACTGGAGTGGGATTGAGTTTTTTTGGAGATGGCACCAACTCTAATTTATTGTTCATCGTTCTGGGTATTCTCGAAAAATTCTTTCTCCAAAAAAAAGAAATCGGTTTTACTGTATCTCATATAACAATCGGCGGATGGTTCCCTAAAAAATATGAATGGGCTGAAATAGATAATATTGTACTCAATGGTGGGATACTGACTATCGACTTCAAAAACAACAAACTCCTCCAACTTGAAACAGACGATGAAGAGGATGATGAATATGATGTTGAAGACGAAGAATTCAACAACTATTGCCGCACGCATTTAGGTAAATAAATAAGCGGTAAATTTGCTTATGGCTCTATCCCACTCCCCCTACCTCCTTTATTCTGATGGAAAAGGAAACATTTTTGAAGATGAAACGCTATATGCTATTGGCCGTGCTGGCTGGGATGCATTTCCTGTAGAGATTGACGAATGGATTAAACTTCCTGATGGAGGTTCTTTATATGAATTACCTGGAAGAAAAGGAATAGGCATTGATGTCCTCACTGGCGAAATGCGTTTATGTGAAAAAGGCTGGGCAGTCGCGGCCTTTATACCTCCCGCGCATACGGGTACTTTTATCGCAGCATTTGAGACTGCTCCTGATGCTGAAACGCTTCCTCTGTTTTGCTACACAGCAGCTGGCTGGCACAATGAAGAGTTTTATGTGACAGCCATCAGAATTGAAAATGACATCAGACAAGAATGTGCGGGATATGATCCGGAAAAAATTGAGCTTGGCGTGGAAGCCATGCTGGAAGCCTATCCCAACAACCGTTTGGTGAATCACCTGGCAGAAACCTGTTGCAGAACCTATACTTGTCCCGCTGCCAGAAACTATTTCAT
>JBKCGF010000317.1:0-1811 GCA_046303455.1 Chitinophagaceae bacterium
GCTGAAACACCAGCTGAATCTGCTCCTGTAGTGGCTGCTGCACCTGAGGTTATTGAAAAAGTAAAAATTGAAGCTCCCGAATTAGAAGGACCAAAAATCATTGGTAAGATTGAATTGGCTCCAGAAACTGATGATAGAAGCAGGGGTGCTGATGAGAAGAGAAAAAGGAAGCGTATTCCAATTGAGAAAAAAGATATTGAAAGATCTAAGCCTTCTATTCAGAAAGGTGGAGCTGCTCCCGCACCTCAACGCCCATCTGCACCTCGTCAGGGTGCTGGTATGCGTGCAGTAAAGCGTGGAGAAGTAAAGGAAATCGACGAAAAAGAAATCCAAAATAAAATCAAGGAAACCCAAGCCAAGCTTTCTGGTGGTGGTGGTTCTAAAGCAAAGATTACCAAATCCAAGTTGCGCCGTTTGAAGCGTGAGGAAATGGAAGCTGGTGCAGAGGGAGAGGTGGATAATAAAATTCAACTGACAGAATTTATCAGTGTTAGTGAGTTGGCGAGTTTATTGGATGTGAGTTTTGCTGAGATCATTGGAAAATGTATGAGCCTTGGTATCATGGTTTCCATCAACCAGCGTTTGGATGCAGAGGTTATTGAACTTGTTGCAGGTGAATTTGGATTTGAGGTTGAGTTCATCGACATGGAGAAGCAGATGGAAATGGAAGAAGAAGATGACGCTGATGATATTGAAGATCAGTTGCCACGTGCACCTATCGTTACCATCATGGGTCACGTTGATCATGGTAAAACATCTTTGCTTGACTATATTCGAAATGCAAATGTAGTTGCCGGTGAGGCGGGTGGTATTACCCAGCACATTGGTGCTTACCATGTGGATCTTCCAAATGGTAAAGCAATTGCCTTCCTTGATACTCCTGGTCACGAGGCCTTCACAGCGATGCGTGCCCGTGGTGCAAAAGTGACTGACCTTGCAGTTATTGTGATTGCAGCGGATGATGCGGTGATGCCACAAACCAAAGAGGCCATCAGTCACGCTCAAGCAGCAGGTGTACCGATGATTTTTGCAATCAATAAGATAGATAGAGAAGGTGCCAATCCTCAAAAGATTTACGAACAACTTTCTGGTATGAACATTCTTGTAGAAGAATGGGGTGGTAAATTCCAGAGCCAGGAGATTGCAGCAAAATCAGGTTTAAACGTTGATAAACTACTCGAAAAAATATTGCTAGAAGCAGAGATGCTGAATCTAAAAGCAAATCCGGAAAAAGAAGCATCAGGTACAGTTATCGAAGCAACCCTTGATAAGGGTAGAGGTTATGTAGCTACAATTCTTGTGCAAAATGGTACTTTACACCAGGGTGATCTTGTAGTAAGTGGACAATACTATGGTAGGGTGAAAGCAATGATGAATGAAAGAAACAATCGTGTTGATGTCATTCCTCCTTCAACTCCTGTATTGATTCTTGGATTGAATGGTGCCCCTCAGGCAGGTGAGAAGTTTAAGGTGTACCAAGAAGAAGCTGATGCAAAAGAAATCGCAAACAGAAGAGCACAGATTATACGTGAGCAGGGTATCAGAACGAAGAAGCACATTACCTTGGATGAGATTGGTAGACGTTTGGCATTGGGTAATTTCAAGGAATTGAACATCATCATCAAAGGTGACGTGGATGGTTCAGTTGAAGCATTGAGTGACTCACTACAGAAACTTTCTACTCAGGAAGTTGCGATCAAAGTCGTTCATAAGGCAGTGGGACAAATCACAGAGAGTGATGTATTGCTGGCAACAGCCTCTGATGCCATCATCATTGGTTTCAATGTTCGTCCTTCTATTCAGGCCAATAA
>JBKCGF010000318.1:0-8820 GCA_046303455.1 Chitinophagaceae bacterium
ACAATACAGAATAGCTTGGCATTGGCGCGGCTGTTGGCCCACCAGCTCTTTTTTCACCATTCATTTTTTGAATAAGTCTGCTGCGTTCTGCTATCTGTTGTTTTCTCATTTCAGTATCAGCTACTCTGTCGAAATAAACAATACCATCCACCATTGTTTTTTCTGCCTTTGCATAAATGCTCAATGGGTTATCACTCCACAGTACCAAGTCGGCATCCTTGCCAACTTTAACACTTCCTACTTTTTGATCAACATGCAACATTTTAGCAGGGTTGAGGGTAACCATCTTGAGTGCATCTTCTTCAGACATGCCACCGTATTTAATACTCTTGGCTGCTTCCTGGTTCAAACGACGAGCCATTTCAGCATCATCAGAGTTGATAGCAACATTCAATCCGACTTTAGACATGATTGTTGCGTTATATGGAATCGCATCAACAACTTCCATCTTGTAATTCCACCAGTCAGAGAAAGTAGAAGCGGCAGCACCATGCGCTTTCATTTTATCGGCTACTTTATAACCATCTAAAATGTGCGTGAATGTATTGAATGTAAACCCATGTCTATCACCTACTTTCAGTGCAGCATTGATTTCGCTTTGTACATAAGAGTGGCAAGTGATAAAACGTTTCTTGTTCATGATTTCTACCAATGCTTCCAATTCAAGATCGCGGCGTACAGTAGCATACGGATCAACAGTCACTGTTGCTGCTTTTTTTCCTTTAGCTGTAGTTTGAGGTTGAGCTGATGCAGTAGCAATTTCTTTTTCATAATCCTTTGCTCTGGCGAATGCATCATCGAGTACTTGTTCAACACCCATGCGTGTATCAGGGAACCTGTTGTTTCCCATTGGGGAAGAAGAACGTTTTACGTTTTCACCCAATGCAAATTTGATAAAGCCATCTGAACCTTCAAATTTCAATTTCTCATCATTGGCACCCCAACGCAGTTTAATCAATTGGGTTTGACCGCCAATGGTATTGGCGCTACCATGAAGAATATGAGATGATGTTACACCACCACTGAGTTGTCTGTAGATGTTGATGTCGTCTGGATTGAGATTGTCTGCAATTCTAACTTCAGAAGTAACGGATTGTCCGCCTTCATTGATTGAAGCAGCTGCAATATGAGAGTGTTCATCAATGATACCAGCAGACAAGTGTTTGCCAGTTGCATCTACTACTTTAGCAGTTGCATCTTGCAGTCCTTTTCCGATTTGTGCAATTTTACCATCCTTTACAAGAACATCTGTGTTCTCTAGTTTTCCTTCAGCTTCATTGGTCCATACCGTTGCGTTCTTGAATAAAATGGATTCTTGCTTAGGTGCTTCTGTCCAACCAAAAGCAGTGAATGGATAAGTGACTGCTCCTAATTTAGAAGGCATTTTCTTTTTAGCAGAATCTGCTTTGGCTACATCAGCTGCACCAGACATAGTTGCTGTCCATGTCATCTTGTTTCCATCATTGTCTTCTCCATAACCATTCCAGACATCGCCATTGGACATACCGCTCAGGCGAATCATATTTTTTGATTTCTTTTCCGGAGCGAAATTTATTTTTACCATCTTGCCATCAAAGCTGAATTTAGCTGTGATAGTATCTGTAGCAATTACATTTGCAGCAGTTGATGATTTTACATCTAGGTTAAATGATTTAGATCCTTGTGCGGATTGTACAATCAATGTGTATTTGCCAGAAGCGTCTTTCCATTTGTCAGCCTTCACCACATATTTTTCACCTTGAATCCAGTTTTCAATGATGGCAGTTTTTTCATTGAACACATTTCCTGTTGTGATCAGGAAGTTCGCCAGCTTGCCATCCTCTAAACTACCTGTCATATTTGAAACTCCTAGAACTGCAGCAGGTGTTGAAGTAAGTGCTTCTAATGCTTTTGCTTCTGATAATCCATTTTCAATAGCCTTTCTAAGATTGGCCATGAAAGTTGCAGGAGAACGAAGGTCTGCTGTAGTTAAGCAGAAAGGTATTCCAGCTTTTTCTAATGCAGCAGGATTGGTTGGTGCAAGTTCCCAGTGCTTCATATCTGCAATGGAAACAAATCTTGCATCATTTGGATCTTCTACATCCATCGCCATAGGGAAGTTCAAAGGAACAATCAATGTAGATTTTGTTGCAGCAATTTCATTTACACGCTGGTACTCATTGCCATTTGTTTTAATGGTGTATTGTACACCAAATTCATCTCCGATTTTATCAGCACGAACAATATTCCATTTGTCGTTTGCTTCAAAAATTTGTGGTAAAGACTGAGCGTTGTTCCAGGCAATCAAGCTCAAATTCACTCCTTCTTTATCACTGTTGTTTTTATACCAATTGGCATCTATATAAGTTTGACGCAACAGAGATATATTGCCCATCATAGATGATGGATAGCTTTGTTGTGAAGATCCTTTATTGAACGAATAATGTGCAGAAGCTTTTTCTTTGAGAATGACTTTGTTTTCTTTCATGTTTGCTAAAGAAACAAATGTTCCTGTGCCTCTTGCAATACCATCTCTTTGGTGAGTGAGCACTGCACCAAATCCAATTTCACGCATCGGCTTT
This sequence comes from Chitinophagaceae bacterium, assembly GCA_046303455.1. Taxonomy (GTDB): domain Bacteria; phylum Bacteroidota; class Bacteroidia; order Chitinophagales; family Chitinophagaceae; genus Pollutibacter. Next base: position 2,562 of record JBKCGF010000318.1, read on the forward strand.
GCTTTGGCATCATCAGTTACGAACATTTTTCCTGCTTCCATATCTGCCTTGATGGCTTGGTTCCAACCAAATGCTCCCTTGGTATTAGAAGTCAATTGCGCGGGACCACCAAAACCCCGAAATGCACCTTGGGCTTGTTGTGTAGGCATGCCATAATCGGCATACACATCAATAAATGAAGGGTAGATGAACTTCCCTGAGCAATCAATTACAATGGCATCAGCTGGCACTGCAACTGAAGTTCCTATTGCGATGATCTTTCCGTTGCGCACCAGCATGGTTGCATTGCTGAGTTGCTGTTGTGCATTTTTGACAATTGTTGCATTCTTAAATGCGTAAGTCGTTTCCCTTTCATCACCCACTCCGTTAACCGGGAAAGTAGGTTGAGCGAACAGGGACATGCTGAAGCATCCTAATAGGATGGCCAAACAAAATTTTCTCATGTTCATTTAATTTCTGTTTATGGAAGTCTTCAAGATAAAGAAAAAATGCCTTACGGCAGTTCTTTATTGGGTGACTAATTCTGCTAAAACCTGCTTGTGCAGTTCAAAATTTAGCGAAGGGACAACTTGTTTACTTGCTAAACATTGGGGGATGGCATGAGTGAGATCAAAATCATGTTGTTGCTCTGTACAAAACCAATTTTTATCCTTCATCAGTTTGGCTAGATAGAGTTGCTCTGTTTGTCCGGGTGTAGGAATCAAAACTGCCTTTTTCCTGAATTTGAGTAAATCCATGATAGATGAATAGCCAGATCTGCAGATGACAAGCTTTGCATCTGATAAGGTGCTGGATAAAGCATCTGTAGTAAGGTGATTTTCAAATTGGATATTTGATGTATTGACTGGCTGATGTTTTTCATTAGGCAGACCTCTTACTACCAAGAACTGTTCATCAATATCTTTGATTTGGTCCAGTATTTTTTCTTCAAGTAAACTGCGCTGTGGTTCTGGTCCGGATAGGAGGATGAGAATTTTATTTGCATCGCCATTTTCCTTTGGGGTTATGCGGGATAGGGGGCCGATGTAGGTTAAGGGAATAGGATGTAGGGAGTAGGGAATAGGGGGTAGGGAATAGGGAATAGGATGCAGGGAACAGGGAACAGGGGATAGGGAATAGGGAGAAGGGGGATGGGAGAGTTTTCCGGCGATGCCGCCTTCTTCTGCTTGGTCGGGGATCCAGCATTGATTAAATTGTATGATCCAGTGATGTAGCTTTTTATTTACGACACGATCAATGAACTTACCCCATCCAATCATTACCCAGAGCTGGTGTGTGATGAAGATACATTTGGTGCTTGGAATTGAAAGCCCGTATCGGTTATCGCTGATGACAAGATCCCATTTATGTTCTTTAAAGGAGTGCTTAAGCCATTTTCTTTCTAAGCTGATGGTTCTTGATATTTTAGGTAGTTGTATCAACAGTTTTGGGATCAATAAAAATCCCTTTTTGGGATAGGTGATACGATAACCATTTAACGGTAAGGTTGGCAGGTCGGGAAATTCTTTGCTTAAAATGTTCAGGGAAGGTCCTTCGCCGGCCAGGGTAACATCCCACCCCAGTCCCAACATGGCATGCACAAGGGGAACACAACGCGTTGCGTGTCCTAGTCCCCAATCCAGCGGTGCAACCAAAACTTTCAACTTTTAACCTTATTTATTGTTTATAAAGAATTCATCTTAAAAATAAAATTCCTACATTAGTAAAACATGAGAAAAGGTAGAAATCTGTTTTTTCTATTGGTGCTAATGTCCATCTTTTTTTCCGTTATCCTAACTTCCTGCTTTATAGCAAAAAAAAACAGCTGTAATTGTCCGAGTAAAAAAGGAATGGTTGGTTATTAAAATATGAAACGACTAAAAAGAGATTTGATATTGCTCCGAAAGGATGACCAGCTTGATGAGTTAAACATTGAGCGAGAGGTTGAATGTTTGAACTATTTGTTACAAACTGTCGAAACTATTTCCTCGCTCTGTAAGGCGCATGAGCTGATCGATATGAATCGTTTTAAAATTTATCAGGATACACTTTCTATCACCAAGGCGCTCAAGCAAAAAGAGCTAAATCCATTTCAGTTTATCTTCAATAAAAACTAGTAATTGGATGCCTGTCGTTTTCAGACAGACATCCAACCCACTAATTGTTATTTTCCAAATGGATCAAGCTTTGCAGCTCTCACCATTTCCATGTAATTCTTCCAGATACCGTCTTTAATTGCATTTCCTTTTTTCACTGCTTCTTCAATCATGGTTGCAGCTCTTTCTACCAACATTTTTTCTTGCTGTCCTGGTTCAATTGCTTTCGAACTGATGCCCATGTTGGCTTGCTGGTATTGGTTCATGACAGTCACTTGTGGTACTTGTCCGTAGCCTTGCTTGGTTTGAGGCGTACCACTGATGAACTCTCTCAGCTTTTTGATTTCTTCATTCAAGGTTTTGCTCATGCTCTTTAATGTGTCAACCTCTTTGCCTTTCATGCCTGAGATGTAGGTGTCGACTTTCTTGCTTTCTTCTTCTGCTTTTGACATCATGTCCATCACCTCAATGAGTTGATCACCGCTTTTCTTCAATTCAGCTCGCAAAGCAGCTTGTGCCAATTTGATGTTGTTGCGGTTACCCATTCTTGGATCATCCAAAACAGTCACCATGGTTGAGTCTTTGCTGTCTTTGTAGGATAGCACCACTTTATAGGTTCCAGGAAGAACTGGTTGTCCCGCTGGTTCGCTACCACCGCGGCCTCCACCGCCTCCGCCCATGCGTCTTCCACCACCCGCACCTGGTGTGCGGAAACCTTTGGCTTCCATACCCCAGGTTCTTTTATTGAATCCTGAATCTGCAGCCCACTTGAGGTTTCTGATGACTTCGTTGTTTGCATCAAAAATCTGGACAGCCACTGTATCTTTTTTCGCTTTTGAAGAAGTGTCTGTTGCAGACTTGATGTAATAAGAAATATGTGCACCAGTTGGTCTGTTGTCTGCATCCCAAATTCCCCATGTGCTCCACTCATATCCTGGAGCATTTTTGATTTGTGCCTGAACTGCTGTTGGTGCTTCAAATGCTGTAATCGCATTGTTCAACATCCCTTTGTTAGCAGCCAGTTTACGAAGTGGTCTGATATCATCCAATACCCAAAGTGCTCTACCAAAAGTAGCAATCGCTAAGTCGGCTTCTCTTTCCTGGATAGCAAGATCATAGGTCGAAACACTTGGATAGCCATTTTTCCATTGCTGGAAAGAAGCACCATTGTCTAAACTCACCCAAAGTCCATGTTCTGTACCAGCAAAGATGAGGTTAGGTTCAGTTGGGTCTTGCAACACACAGAGTGCATAACCTACAGCCTTTTTCTCATCCAATAATCTTGTCCATGTTTTACCGTAGTCGGTCGTTCTAAAAATATAAGGTTTGAAATCGCCTCTTCTGTAATCATTGGCCACCACAAAAGCTTCACCAGCATTGAATCTGGAAGCTTGCACTTGTGGGATCCAGGCGCCGACAGGCATTCCAGGAATTTTACCACGGAAGTTGGTCCAGGTTTTACCGCCATCTCTGGTCATTTGTACATTACCATCATCTGTCCCTACCCAAATAACATTGTTGTCTTTTGCTGAAGGTGCAATGGCAATGATGGTGCAATAGTTTTCCGCACCAGTGATGTCGATTGAAATTCCACCATTGTTTCTTTGATCAATTTTAGCACTATCGTTGGTGGTTAAATCCGGTGAAATGATTTCCCATGAAGCACCTTTGTTGGTTGATTTGTGCAAGAACTGACTTCCAAAATAAACAGTTGAATTGTTGAATGGATCTTGTGCAATACCTGCATTCCAGTTGAAACGCAATTGTGTCTTGAGATCTGGAGGTGTTGGTTTGATGTACCAGCTTTCGCCTGTGTTCACATTATAACGACCAACTGAACCACCCTGGCTCATTGCGTATACCCAAGAAGCATCGTCCTTATCGGGCATCACATCAAATCCATCACCACCCCATAGGTTATCCCAGTAATAATTCTTGATACCTGCGCTCATCCAGGTATATGCTGGTCCACGCCAGCTACCGTTATCCTGCATACCGCCCATTACATTATAGGGCATTTCATTGTCTACATTGATATGATAAAATTGTCCCACTGGTAATTTCTCATCAAAAATCCAGGTCTTGCCTTTATCTCTGGTGATACCAATACCACCATCATTACCATCGATAATATAATTTGGGTTGGTTGGGTGAATCCAGAAAGCATGGTGGTCTGGGTGAATACCATTATAAGGTATCACCACTTCAAAATTCTTACCTGCGTCTTCACTTTTTCCAATCATTTGGTAAATCAACCACAACCTGTTTTCATTTTCTGGGTCGCATACGATTTCCTGGAAATAGAAAGGACGGGTAGAAACGAATTCCGGATTGCTGTTCATGAGGGTCCAGCTCAGACCACCGTCATCACTTTTATATAAACCATTTTTTGTCGCCTCCACCAATGCATATACACGGTTGGGGTTACTTCTTGAAATCGCTAATCCAATTCTGCCAAAATTTCCTTCAGGCAAACCTTCTTTGGCGCCTAGTTTTTTCCAGGTCTTTCCACCATCGAAGGTCATGTACAATCCACTACCAGGTCCACCACTGCTCAAACTCCATGGTGTTCTTCTGTGCTGCCACATGGCTACAAATAGCTTATTTGGGTTGGAAGGATCCATGATCATATCAGCTACACCAGAGGTATCATTGGTAAAAAGTATCTTGTTCCAGGTCTCTCCACCATCGTTGGTTTTAAAGACCCCTCTTTCCGGATGCTCCGCATAAGGATTGCCAATTGCACCCGCATAAACCGTGTTCGGATTGGTGGGATCTACAATAATGCGGTGAATATTCCTTGTTTTCTCAAGACCCATTCGTCTCCAATTTTTACCGCCATCGATGGTTTTATAGATGCCTTCACCGATGTTGATGGAGTTTCTGGGGTTACCTTCACCGGTTCCGACCCAAACGGTTGAGGGGTTGGATTGCTGAATGGCGATTGAGCCAATATTTAAAGTAGGTTGTTCATCGAAAACCGATTCCCAGCTTCCGCCAGCATTGTGCGTTTTCCATACTCCACCAGAGGCGGCACCTAACCAAATTTGGTTGGGGTCGGCTACTACGGCATCAATGGTGGTAATACGACCACTCATACCAGCGGGACCAATATTTCTTGGTTTCCAGGATTTGAATTGATCTAGCGATACTTTTTGTGCAAATACCAGGGCCGTCGCGAACAAGAACAGCACTACCAGGGAAAGTGACCTTTTTATCATGTGTGAAGTTTGAATTTTCTGAAATTTATGGATTATAATTTTTGAGAAAAAATTTCCTTTTGAAATCAAACAATTTGATGCTAAAATCTGTCTAATGTTTTCGCGGATTTGGACAATTTAAATAAACGTCCTAATTTAGTGTTTAAACATCAAATAATTAAAATCATGAAAAAACAAGTATTAAGTATCGTAGCAATTCTGGCTTTTGCAGTAACAGGAGCATTTGCTCAGACCACCTGGAAGGTTGACAAGGGACATTCTAATGTAAAGTTTGCTGTAACCCACATGGTGGTTTCAGAAGTAGAAGGTGCTTTCAAAATGTTTGATGGCAGTTTAGTTGCTTCAAAAGCTGATTTGTCTGATGCGGTGGTTAATTTCAGTGTGGATGTAAATTCTATCAATACAGATAGCGAGAGAAGAGATGGGCATTTGAAGAGTGATGATTTCTTCAATGCAGAGAAATTTCCTCAAATGAAGTTTGCAAGTAAGTCAATGAAACCACTAGGTGGAAATAAATACGCATTGACTGGCGACCTTACAATTCGTGATATCACCAAGACTGTAACTTTTGATGTTACTTTTGGTGGACAAATCAATACACAAAATGGTGGTGCTAAGGCTGGTTTCAAGGCAAAGACTACTATTGATCGTTTGGCTTTTGGTTTGAAGTGGGATAGAGCTTTGGAGACTGGTAGCTTGGTTGTTGGTAAGGATGTTGATGTGACTATTCTTGTTGAGATGGATAAGCAGAAGTAGGGAAGAGGGAGTAGGGATTAGGGAACAGGGATTAGTGAATAGTGGAAAGACAAAAGAGTAGGGAAGAGGGAATAGGGAGTAGGGAAAAGTGGAAAGACAAAAGAAAAAGGGATTAGGTAAATGGAATAATTCTCCACGTGCCTAATCCCTAATTTTTTATAAACTATTCCCTATACCCTGTTCCCTACTCCCTATACCCTGTTCCCT